>NZ_CP060039.1:2232091-2550962 GCF_014211915.1 Burkholderia cenocepacia
CGGAAGAACAGTGCGGCCAGGAAGCCGGACAGGAAGGGCAGGATGACTTTCTGCATCGATGAGTGCACCGCAGGCGCGCACGGCCGAAGCCGTATGCGCGAAGTTATTCGGATAGGTGCGCCATTATAGGGCCCGGCCGCGGCGATATTCGCTCCAGCGTCGTGCTAATCACGAAAGCGGAAAACCTAAGCTCAAAAAAATCGTTCCAAAGCCCTGTACCGATCCCTAGACTGATTCCTCAGAAACAGCCGTGCGATCGCGTCCTCGTCCGCTGCACGGCCTGACCGGCGAGCCATCCCGATTCGAATGCACACCATGCATGCGTCGCTCCTCCGCGACGCGAGCAGGGCGACGTTTTTTTCAAATTTCGGCAGTGACAGTCAAGCAGGAGCAGCAGATGAATGTGTTCTGGTTTATCCCCACGCATGGCGACAGCCGCTATCTCGGCACGGCCGAAGGCGCGCGCGCCGCGGACTACGATTACTTCAAGCAGGTCGCCGTGGCGGCGGACACGCTCGGCTACGACGGCGTGCTGCTGCCGACCGGCCGTTCCTGCGAGGATGCGTGGGTCGTCGCATCGAGCCTCATTCCGGCTACGCAGCGCCTGAAATTCCTGGTCGCCGTGCGTCCCGGCATCGCTTCGCCGGGGCTCGCCGCGCGGATGGCCGCGACCTTCGACCGTCTGTCGGGCGGCCGCCTGCTGATCAACGTCGTCACCGGCGGCGATGCGGCCGAGCTCGAGGGCGACGGCCTCTTCGCCGATCACGACACGCGCTACGAGATCACCGACGATTTCCTGAACATCTGGCGCGGACTGCTCGCCGCATCGCACGACAACGACGGGTTCGACTACATCGGCAAGCACCTGCAGTCGAAAGGCGGCAAGGCGCTTTATCCGCCCGTCCAGCATCCGCATCCGCCGCTGTGGTTCGGCGGCTCGTCGCCGGCCGCTCACGCGATCGCCGCCGATCACATCGATACCTATCTGACCTGGGGCGAGCCACCCGAGGCCGTCGCGAAGAAGATCGCCGACATCCGCGCCCGTGCCGACGCGCGCGGCCGCAAGATCAAGTTCGGCATCCGCCTGCACGTGATCGTGCGCGAGACCGAGGACGAGGCATGGCGTGACGCCGATCGGCTGATCAGCCGGCTCGACGACGACACGATCGCGCGTGCGCAGAAAGCGTTCGCGAACATGGATTCGGAAGGCCAGCGCCGGATGGCCGCGCTGCACGGCGGCAAGCGCGGCGGCCGCGAGGCGCTCGAGGTCTATCCGAACCTGTGGGCCGGCGTGGGGCTCGTGCGCGGCGGCGCCGGCACGGCGCTCGTCGGCAATCCCGAGCAGGTCGCGGAACGGATGCGCGAATACGCGGATCTCGGCATCGAGACGTTCATCCTGTCCGGCTATCCGCACCTCGAGGAGTCGTATCGCTTCGCGGAACTCGTGTTCCCGCTGATCAAGGGCGAGGGCGTCAAGAAGGCGGCTGGTCCGCTGTCGGGGCCGTTCGGCGAGATCGTCGGCAACAACTATCTGCCGAAGACGAGCCAGAGCTGAGCGACGGAGGCTTGCGATGACAACGAAAACGTCGACGACGGGCGTCGCCGTGGCCGCCCGCGCGTGGCGCGGCGTCGCGCCGTGGCTCGTGCCGCTCGCGTTGCTGGTGGTGTGGGAGGTCGGTGCGCGCACCGGCTGGCTGTCGACCCGCGTGCTGCCCGAGCCGGTGGCCGTCGTGCGCGCCGCCTGGTCGCTCGTGACGTCGGGCGAAATGTGGGCGAACGTGAAAGTGAGCACGTGGCGCGCGCTGTTCGGCTTCGCGATCGGCGGTGGCGTGGGCCTTGCGCTGGGGCTTGCGACCGGGCTGTCGAAGGCCGCCGAGGTCGCGCTCGACTCGACGATCCAGATGATCCGCAACATCCCGGCGCTCGCGATGATCCCGCTCGTGATCCTGTGGTTCGGCATCGACGAGAAGGCGAAGCTGTTCCTCGTCGCGCTCGGCGTGTTCTTTCCCGTCTACATCAATACGTATCACGGGATTCGCTCGGTCGACGCGAACCTGATCGAGATGGCGAAGAGCTACGGCGTGCGCGGCTTCGCGCTGTACCGCGACGTGATCCTGCCCGGCGCATTGCCGTCGATCCTCGTCGGCGTGCGTTTCGCGCTCGGCCTGATGTGGGTGATGCTGATCGTCGCGGAAACGATCTCCGCGCAGTCGGGCATCGGCTACATGACGATGAACGCGCGTGAATTCCTGCAAACCGACGTGGTGGTGGTCGGCATCCTGCTGTACGCGGTGCTCGGCAAGCTGGCCGATGTGCTGGCGAAATGGATCGAGCGCGTGACGCTGCGCTGGCACCCCGCCTATCAATCAGGAGCAAAGGCATGAATGCGACGACTTCGGCGGCCGCCTACGGCCCGCTCGCCGGCGCAGACCTCGAGGCCGAACTGGCGCAGGCCCGCGTCGCGGACAGCGATGCGCGTGACGCGGCGATCCTCGAACGTGACGGCAGCGCAGCGGTCGTGCCGCTCGCGCGGCGGCGCGCGGGCGGCACGGCACCCGACGACGCGGTCACGCTGTCGGGCGTCAGCAAGCGCTTCGGCGCGCGCACGGTGCTCGACAACGTCGAGCTCGGTATCGCGCGCGGCAGCTTCGTCGCGATCGTCGGCCGCAGCGGCTGCGGGAAATCGACGCTGCTGCGTCTCGTCGCGGGGCTGGAGCAGCCGAGCAGCGGCGCGCTCGTGACGCGCGGCGAGGGCGGCGGCGTGCTCGACACACGGATCATGTACCAGGATGCGCGCCTGCTGCCGTGGAAGACCGTGCTGCAGAACGTGATGCTGGGTCTCGGCCGCGGTGCGCGCGACCAGGCCCGCGCGGTGCTCGACGAAGTCGGGCTGCTGGAACGCGCGAACGACTGGCCCGCGCAACTGTCGGGCGGCCAGCGGCAGCGTGTCGCACTGGCCCGCGCGCTCGTGCACCGGCCGCAACTGCTGCTGCTCGACGAGCCGCTCGGCGCGCTGGATGCGCTTACCCGCATCGAGATGCATGCGCTGATCGAGCGCCTGTGGCGCGAGCATCGGTTCACTGCGCTGCTCGTCACGCACGACGTGCAGGAGGCCGTCGCGCTCGGCGACCGCATCCTGCTGATCGAGCAGGGGCGCGTGGCGCTCGACCAGGCGGTGCCGCTCGACCGGCCGCGTGCCCGCGCGTCGGCCGCATTCGCGGCGCTGGAGGATCGCGTGCTGAAACGCGTGCTCGCCGGCGGCCCCGGCGCGGCCGATCACGACGCCGAGCATGAAGCAGACAAGGTTCGACCGGTCGGGCAGATCCGCTGGGCCGTTTAATTCCGGGCGGCTCCGGCCGCCCGTTCTGAGACTTTTTTCTTCGGAGCGATCATCCCGATGAGCATCACTGCAATCAACGTACGAAACCAGTTCAAGGGCAAGGTCAAGGAGATCATTCGCGGGTCCGTGGTCTCCGAAGTCGACGTCGAGACGCCGTTCGGCATCGTCACGTCGGTGATCACCACCCGTTCGGTGGACGAACTCGAACTGAAGGTCGGCGCCGAAGTCGTCGCGCTCGTGAAGTCGACGGAAGTCTCGATCGCGCGTCTCTGAGCGCGCGGGTCGCGCCCCCATGCGGCGTCGGCGGGCAGTGTGCCCGGCGGCGCCGCATGGCATTCGCGCAGCGCGTTTGCCTCGGTATTCGACTTCTGGACGAAGTGCTAGGATGGAACGACACCGATGCCGGAGGCCAACGCATGACCCCATCCTTTCCCCCGAAGCCATCGAGGCGCTGAAATGGATCGACCAGTTCGGCGACAGCCGGCCGGTTCCCGCCGCATTCGACGACGTCGTCTACGCGTTGCTGAATGACGGGCTGATCTATCAGGCGGCGGCCGACCGGGTCGACCTGACGGCCGATGGCCGGTCATTTTTGTCCGACGAATACGATTGAGCGCGCGGCGCCGGCCGCGCAGGCGGCCGGGCGCGGCTTCGCCACGGAGCGTGCGATGGAACCCAGAGGCAGCGACCTCGGCGATTTCAGCGAGCCGTACCGCGGTTTCGAGATCGAAGTGAAGACCGAGCAGGTCTGGGACGGCGAGCATGCGCACTATCGCGTGCTACAGGGCGATGCCGTGCGGATCGACTGGCGGCTGGTCAAGGTCGACGGGATGCTGCTCACCGAACGGCGCGTGATCGAGCGGGTGTTCGACGAGGCGCGCCGGGCGATCGATGCTGAGCTGGACGACCGGTAGCGTGCGGGTCGGGCGGGCATGGCCGGTATTGCGGTAAAATACCCGGTTGTTTCCGTGCCGCCTGGCCTGTACCCGAATTCCATGTCCGTTCCGTCCTCGCTTTCCCCTCGCCGTGTATCGGTCGCGCCAATGCTCGACTGGACGGACCGCCATTGCCGTTCGTTCCACCGCACGCTGACGCGCAATACGTGGCTGTATACGGAGATGATCACGACGGGTGCGCTGCTGTTCGGCGATGCCCAGCGGCATCTCGCGTTCACGCCGAGCGAATCGCCGGTCGCGCTGCAACTGGGCGGCAGCGAGCGGGACGACCTCGCGCGCGCGGCGAAACTCGGCGAGCAGTGGGGCTACGACGAAATCAACCTGAATTGCGGGTGTCCGTCCGAGCGCGTGCAGCGCGGCGCGTTCGGTGCGTGTCTGATGAACGAGCCGCAGCTCGTCGCCGAATGTGTGCGGGCGATGCGCGATGCGGTGTCGGTGCCGGTGACGGTCAAGCATCGGATCGGTGTCGATGCGGTCGAGGATTACGCGTTCGTGCGCGACTTCGTCGGCACGGTGGCCGAGGCTGGTTGCGAAACGTTCGTCGTGCATGCCCGCAACGCGATCCTGAAGGGGCTGTCGCCGAAGGAGAATCGCGAGATCCCGCCGCTCAAATACGACTATGCGTATCGGTTGAAGCGCGATTTTCCGTCGCTGGAGATCGTGATCAACGGCGGTATCACGACGCTCGACGAAGTCGCGCAGCATCTCGAGCACGTCGACGGCGTGATGCTCGGGCGCGAGGCGTATCACAACCCGTACGTGCTGGCGGAGGTCGATGCGCGCTTCTACGGGTCGACCGCAGCGGTGCCGACGCGCGAAGAGGCCGAAGCGCAACTGATCGAATACTGCGCGGCTGAACTGAAGCGCGGAACCTACCTCGGCGCGATCGTGCGGCACGCGCTCGGGCTGTATCGCGGCATGCCTGGTGCGCGCGGCTGGCGTCGCGTGCTGTCCGACAACAAGAGGCTCGCACGCGGCGATCTGGCCGTGTTCGACGAGGCCCGCGCGCATCTGAACGAAGCCGAAGAATTTTTTGAAAAAAAGGCTTTGCAAGATTCAAAAGTGTTCGTATAATCTTGTTCTTCGCTGCTGAAACAAAACAGCGAAACGAAGCAAGCAGTATCAGTGGTGGCTGTAGCTCAGTTGGTAGAGTCCAGGATTGTGATTCCTGTCGTCGTGGGTTCGAGTCCCATCAGCCACCCCAACAAATTCAAGCACTTGCAGCAGAATCAAGCTGACGTGTTACAAGTTTTGGAAGATAAGATTCCAAAATTTGGAAGATGTATCGAGCAAGGCCCGCCACTGAGCGGGCCTTTTTGCGTTCCGCACATTTGGGGTTACATTGGCAATGAACTCACGCGGTAAAGGCATAAAGCAATGGATATTGAAACGGGCCGCTGATATAGCCAACGCGAAATCTCGTAGCCGCGCAAATCGTGCAGGCGTCGTTATCAAGGACATAGGGATCATTTCTGATGGCGATGCGGAGACAGCGTTCTACATAGAGGAAGGCTTCCCTGGAGGTCTTGAATTGCACAACGTTGTTTCGCGCGGCACACGGAGCGTTGTAGTTGTTGGGCAGGGTAGCGGTGATCGGAAAAACGATGGGGAAAGCTCAATGAAAGTTTCGATTTCTGGTGAAAGCAACGTGGTAGGTGGCCATACTGGAATTTCGGTGCCGAATGACTCCAGCACGGAGATAGCGATCGGCGATAAAGCATCGGTGTCCGGTGGCGTTTATGGCATCAATGAGCGTGATGCAATAGTCGACGAGCTCAAGAAAATTCTCCCGCCGGAAACACCGCATGAAGCGATCGAAGATGCTCTCGATGCTGTCCGTAAGGTAAAAGGTGGTACGCAAGAAGAAAAGGAGGAGGCCGTTCGTGGCAGCCGTCTCCGGGAGTGGATCAAGGAATATGGAGGCGATGTGGTCGGGCTCGTAGTGAAGGCTGCGCAATCGATGATGTCGTGATCGAAGGGCGTCAGCGAGTTGCACGTACTTTTCTCTGCCGGCGCCGGTCATACGTCTTTCTCACCATGCGTTCATCGGCGTGGCCCGTCGCGTCGATAATCCGGTCGTCGCCTTCTTCCTGCCGATCCGTGACTGCCGCCGGGCGCATATCGCGCAGCGCGAACCGTTCGAACGGCACGCCGCGCGCCTGCGCTTCCTTCTCGCAGTAGCCCATCAGCCGCGACCAATTCGTGTTCCATCCGCTGCGCGTGTACACCTGGCCGGCGGTGTTGCCGAACACGTGCACGCTCGACGTGCGCTGAAGCGCGAGCGCTTCGTCGATCACTGCCTTCAGCTCGGGCGACCAAAGCACGAGCTTCACACGCTGTTGCTCGCCGGCTTTCCGTTTCCCGATCGGCACCTCGACGCCTTCCGGCTTGATGCCCTGGCGGTGCAGCTCGCGCATCTCGGTCGGCCGGCTCACGGTCAGGTATGCGGCCTGCACGCACAGCGCGAGAATCAGGTATGCCGAGCTGGGGTGTTGGTCACCAACGCTTCGCCGCGACCGTGCGACCTCGACCGCGAGCTCGATTTCGTCCTGCGTCACGTACCGCTGGCGCGGCCGCGTCGGGTTGTACTCGATGCCGCGGCACGGGTTCGTTTCGAGCTCGCCGCGGCGCCGGCCGTATTCGAGGATCGCGGATAGAAGGGCGATTTCCTTGTTCGCCTTCGCCGGCGCGCCGAGCTGCGCGCGCTGGTCGAGGTAACCGTACACGTGCTTCGGCTTAATGGCCGCCGGCGACATCGTCCCGAAGACCTTGATCAGCCGTTTCGACTCGACCCGGTTCTCGTCGAGCGTGGACTGTGCCTTGCGTCGCTCGTCGGTGTGCGGCAGGCCGTCTTGCCACTCGAAATACTGCGCGACGAGCGCCTCGACCGTTCCCGGCTCGATGGCGTTTCCGTTCAAGGCCTCCGCGCGCTCGATCGCCTGCTTGCGGATTTCGGCGAGCGCTTCCTTGTTGTGGGCCGGGGCCGACAGACGGAATGCCCATCTGCCATTGGGCAGCTTGTAGCCGAAGCTGACCTTATGTTTCCCGTAGTGGGCGTAGAGCCGGAAGGGCAAGCCGTCCGGACGTTTTCGTCGTCCGATCATGATCGCAGTGCGGCGAAGTTCGGTTCTTCTGACGCAGCGGGGCGGTTCCGGCGCGCGGGTGTTGAGGGGGCGGTGCCGTTCATGCGTGCGTCATAGTATTCGCGCGCGACGAGCGGAACGCCGGCAATGTTGACGGCGTACGGCCAATGGTTGCGCTCGAGCCAGCGTTTCATGCAGGCGTGGCTACGCGGCTTGCAGCCAACCAGCTCGGCCAGCTCCGGAGTGGTGAGATAGAGGCTCATGATTCGATCCTTCGAAATGCCACGACCCATACCCACGGGTTTATGTCCCAGCCATGCCCGCGCGCGGCGTTCAGGCTGTCCCACAGGTCGTGAAAGGCGCGGATGCTGGGCGGCCGGAACGCTCCGCCGCCGTGGCCGCGCATGTGGTGGTCGGCGATCGTCACGCCTTCGTCGCGCGCGTCCGACTCGCTGATGCTCTGGAGGCGCTCGGCGCGCACGCCGGTGATCTCGAGCGTGATGCGCGACGCCCAGCGCGGCATGTGGATGGACGGCGTCCAGCCGCGCGATTCCTTGGCGTCGAGCGCCTGGAACGTGTTGAGGTCGATGTCGACTTCGACGCGGCCGTCGTCGGCCTGGTACGCGATGCCGGCATAGCGGCGTGTCGGTCGGCTGCCTTCGAACGTCTCGGTGCCGATGCGGCGCACCTCATGCGTTTCGCGCACCCACAGACTGTCACCGACGTCGCCATGCGGACAGACGTAACATTCACCGGTGCGTGTGTGCCAGATCGCGGCCAGCTCCGGCGCGGGCGTTCCGCCGGCATATTTCACGGATCCGCCGCCGGCTGTCGTCGGCTCCCACATGCCGAGCGGATTATCGTGAGGCAGCTTGATGATTCTCCGCGTCTGTGTCTTCCGGCCTTCGAGGATGGCGCGCACCATGGGGCCGCTGAAAAGGATAGGGCGTTCCGTCACAGGTCGAGCTCCTTCGCTTCGGCGAACGTCGTCGTCGCGAGGCGCACCATTTCGCGGATGTTCGTCGACAACTTCCACGACGGGTAGGTGGTCGCGAGCTGCTCCTGCAGCCTCTTCCACTCGCCGAGCGTCATCGTCATGGTGAGCGTCATCGGCACGTCGTCGGGCCGCTGAATCTTGAACTCGGATTTCATCGTGCCTCCGGGAATTCGTCGTAAGTGCGGCCGTCGAGGTGGCGGCCGGCGGTCTTCTTGCCGACGCGATATACAGTCGGCTCGTCGTCGTAGCTCAGGCCGTCATGCTCGCCGGGCGTCATCGTGCTGAACGACCATTCGTCGCCGAACCAGTCGGCGACACGCTCGGTGCGCGTCGGCGGCCCGCCGCAGTTTTCGCCCGGCGCCCATTCGCCCCATTGCTTGAACAGGAACGGCACACCGGCGGCCGCGCATTGGTCCCGCAGATCGCGGGCCCAGTCAGGGTGCATCGGCCGCGCGCCTGGGCCGCTTTCGCCGCCGACGATCACCCAGTGCAAGCCATGCTCGGGGCTGCTCCAGCCTTGCAGGGCGCTCACGCGCAAGCCGCCCCACGGGATGGACGTGAGATCGACTGGGCCGAGCAGTGGCTCCATCGACAGGAAGCGCACGCGCGCGGGCATCGCTAGCAACTTCGGGATGTCGCGGTCGGCCTCGGCCTGGTTGACGATCGTCGCGCCGAGCCAGACGGTCGGCCACGGCAACTCGTCCCACGTGTTGAGCCCGCAGGACAGTTCGTCGACCACCTCGTTGAGCATGTCGCGCGCGTTGCCGATTCGCTTCGTGAGCAGCAGCCAGTCGAGATTCGGCGTGCGCGCGATCAGCTCGAACAGGTCGCGGCGCCACGCTGGATCGACAGCGTTGTCAAACACGTCGGCGAGCGACGCGCAGAACACGCGCTGGCGCCGGCCGTGCGCGGCGAAGAACTCCGCGTGCCGCGCGTTCCAGCGAAGCGGTTGTCGCCACGTGGCCGCCGACGTGCGAACGCGCTCACCGTGCGGCCCCCAGACGACCTTGTGCAGCCTCGTGTCCATCATGTGCTCGGCGTAGCAGTGGTCGCACCCGGGCGACACCTTCGTGCAGCCGATGAACGGATTGAAGGTGTGATCCGTCCATTCGATTTTGCTGTTCTCGCTCATGGTCTGTTGTCTGCACCGCAGTGGCGGCAATTTTCAAGGTATCGCTGTTGATCGCTGACGAAGCGGCCGCAGCCCGAGCAGTTTAGGGTGTACGCACGTGGGAACTTGCGCTTTGGCTGCAGGGCGATCCCAGTGCCGTGCAGCGCCTCGTCGCGCCTGATGTACTGCACGTCGACGGCCGGGCGCGTCTTGGCGTCGATGTACTCCTTTGGCCACGGGATATCGGTCTCGCGGATGTTGTGGTGCTGCTGCACGTCGTCCCTGGTGAAAAGCCGAGCTTTGCGCAGATCGGTCGTATAGCCGTCGGGATCGGCCCACCACATCACGTCGTTGCCGACGAACGAACGGCTGTCCTGAAGGTAGAAAAGAGCGGTCATATCTGGATGTCCACGTACTTAGTGATGAGCCGCGCTTCCTCGCTGTGGTGTCGGCGATAGACGATACGAATGCCGCCACCGAGGTCGAGCGGCCGGCCGCGGCCGTTGTCGTCGTTCAGCTCGGCCTGGTGGTCGCAGCAGACCGAGCGCAGCGTGTCTGCGAGGCCGAGGGGATCGGCCAGCAGTCGAAGCAGGAAGTCGTGGTTGACCTCGAGGATGGTTCGGGTGCTCATGCGGCGAGGTCCTCGTCGTCGATATCCATGGGCTGCTGAAAGACACGGCCGCGCTCGCCGACGGGGATCGTCACGAGGCCCGCCGCGGCGAGGAACGGATTGCGCTTCATGGCGGCGCGTGCCGCGCGAGCGGCTTCGGTTTTGATGGCGGCCGGGCACGGAACATCGGGCCCGGCGCCGACCGCCCAGACCGGCCGCCACTGAGCGCGGCCCTCGGGCGGGATCCAGTCAACGATCTGCACTTCGGTGCGGTGAATCGTCAGCAGCTCGCTGACGCGCTGCTGCGAGACACCGCAGCGTGTCACCAGCTCGCGAACGGACAGGCGCTCCCGCTCAAGAATGGCGCGCATCCTGTCCCACGCCGGCGTCGCGCGCGACCTGTAGTCGCGCTGCGCCCGCTTGAGCTTGAGCACCCGGGTGGCAAAGGTCTGGACTGACTTACGCGAATGACGCGGAAACGCTGCGTACAGAGCCTTGGACGGGATGGGGGAGGGATAGAGGCGGGCGAGCAGGCGCGCCTCGGCGGTCGTCCACAGGTTGTGCGTCGACGTCGACATGCTACGATTCCTCCGGATTTTTCCAGCGAGCACCAGATGAAAACGGTTTTCCTGATGCGTGGGTACGAGATGAATTGCACGCCACGCCCGACCGACGACGGCAAGTTCGCCGCGCAGGTCGAAGTGACGAAAGTGGGATTCAGTCGCGAGGCGGCGTTTCGGAAACTCGGCGAATTCGACACGGAAGCCGAAGCGGTTGCCTACGCGAAGCAGTTTTCCGAAGAGTGGTTGACCCGGTACGCATGAGCGGGAGGTCCAATATGACCAAGGCGGAATTTCGCACTCTCGTATTCGAAATCGCGAGGGCGAAACGCTTGTGCGTCAACGAGATGAAGGACGGCAAGGAGCGGATCTGGTTTAACGAGAAAAGCCAGAAATTCCTCCACGCCGATCACATTGACGCCTTGTACGATCGACTGCGCCATCCAGACCTATCTCCACGCGACATCAACATAGCGATCGAGAACGTCGCGCCCGGGCGGCCCTGCACCCACCGAGGCATGCGCGAGATCTACGCGCAGATTCATCGCTCATCGTGAGCCGGGCTCTTCGCGCGGGGCGGTTCGGCGGGTAGCGACATCCAGTGGGTAACGCCGTGAACGGGGGCGCCGTAGCGATAGAACATCGGCTTATGGCTGATCCGTCGACCGAAAAACGCCGTGCGTTCACCGCTTTCCATTGCTGGCCAGATCAGCACTTCGACGCCGAGCGATCCGACCTTCCGGTTGCAGGTCGGCACCTTCTCGTCAACGCATACCCATGCCTCCCTGTCGGCCGCGGCGCGGCCAGCGGCCAGTTCAAGCGCTGCGCGTTCGGCAAAAGAGCGCGCGAGCGTCAGAGCATGTGCGGCGTCGAGCACCTGAAGCATCCGCGCAAGTTCACGCACTCTGCCATCGCGAAGCAAAGTGGTATCGCTCCATTCCAGCAGTTCAGTGGCCAATTCGCGAGCATGCTCACGGGCGTATGCGGTCGCAGCGTCGCGAGCCGCCGTCAGGCCGTGCTCATCCATGGTGCTTCTCCTTCAGTTCATAGACGATCCGGCGATCCGCATAGCCGTGTGATTGGTAGTCGTCGTGGACTCCCTTCGGGACATCTCCCCATACGGTGTATGGGGAGGACCAGCGCGTCTGATAGATCGGCTCCCCGCACAGCTTCTCCAGCAATGCTGATTCGAGGGCGGCGGCATAACCAATAAAGTTGAACGTGCCGTCGATACACTTGGGGGTCGCCTCGAAGATCGCTTCCGCTTCCTCTTGCGACAGAATTGGCTCTTTCATGATGAGGCTCCGGTGCGGGCAAAGGCGAGCGCTTCGAGCCACGTCGCACGCTGGCTGTCCCATACGTCAACGGCGACACCTTCCGTCTCGGGACGGTCGTAGCCCATCCGCTTCACGAACATCGTCCGTTCATCCGCCGCGTGGCTCGCTTGTTCGGGAGCGGGACCATTTCCTTGGCTAAAGTTTTGGCACGGCGAGCCGTTATCTGCTGAGGACAGTGCTCGTGCCTGGATTGCTGCTCCGTTTTCTTGCCCGCTCACGTTCCGCGTGAGCGGGCTTTTTCCGTTTTGGGTGGTCATTGTGTGGTCCTTTGGATGCCGGAACGCTTGTTTTGCATTCGTGCTAGCCTCTAACTCGAATAGCGGAGGTAGTCATGCAACGGACAATCGAGTACCGCGGTTTTGAAATCGATGTGCAACTGACCCCGTCCGCTCAGGACATGTATGACGTCACGTTCCAGATAAAGGGGCATGACAATCTCGGTATCCTTGGGGCGCGCGGACACCGCATAAAAATTCGAAACGGCCCGTTCACCCGACGCTGGGCATATCTCGTCGCTGAGATCGCCGGGCAGGCTGCGATTGACGTCCTGCTTGGGCCGCCCGATTGAGTGTCACTTATGCGAATAGATCGCCCTGCTTTTTGCCGCTCGACTCTGCGAGGTGCGTAGGGCAGAAGTGGGTATCGGCTCCGATCAGATGCGCATGCATCGCGCACAGGTGCCGATCGCACGTCTTACCCGGCTTCGTCTGGTAATCGCATTGGAAGCCGCTCGGCGCGTTGCAGCCGTCGACCGAGCAGCGGCGCTGGCGCGCGCGGCCGCGCGTGCAGATGATTCCGGACATGCCGCCGGGAAGGCGAAACGGGGTACAGGGCATCAGGTGCCTCCGCCTTAGAAGGTCTGCGGCGCAACGGTCAGCGCGATCGCGATCGGGCGCACCCAGACTGGGGTCGACGAAAGTTGGAACGTCTCGCCGGATTCGGCGAGCAGCAGCGTGGTGCCCATCACCTCGGCGATCGCCTGCGCGGCGTCGGGCGGCACCGCGTTGCCGATGCGCTCGCGCCACGCCTGGTCGGACAGTCCGTCGAGCTCGAGGTACTCTTCCGGCTCGACGAGCGATTGCAGGACGGCCAGCTCGAGCGTGGTGAACGGCCGGTGCCACGTGCCGTCGAGCGCCCGGATCACGGCGACGGTCTTCTCGTTCGCCGCGGGCATGCGCGGATCGGCGACGGACCAGCGGCCGTTGTCGTGCCCGGCGGCGGCCGACACCGCGCCGCTGTGCTGGTCCCAGCCGACCACGCCGTAGTGGCCGCCGGTCAGGTACGCGTCGCCGCGCTCGCGGCGCATGCCCGGGCGCGGATCGGCGACCGCGTACGCGCCCTGGTCATCGCCACCGATGACCGTGCCGGCGTGGCCGGCCCATTCGGTCACCTTGTACTTGCTGAAGAGCGGACCGGCCGGCGGCCGCGGATCCTGCACGCACTGACCGGTACCGTGCGCGCTGGTGACGGCGCCGGCGGCATCGCGCCAGGGGACGATCCGGAATTCGTTGTTGTGCTTGGTGGGACCTTGGTGGCGCGGGTCCGCGACGCTGAAGGTGCCTTGCCCGGGCGACTTCTGGCCGGTGATCGTGCCAGCGTGGTCGTTCCAGTCGAGTACGCCGTACTGCTGGTATTGCGCGGCGTCGGCCGGCCCGCGCGGGTCGGCCACGCTGAACGCACCATTCGTCGGAAGCGACTCGCCGGCGACGGTACCGGCCGGCTCGTTCCAGTCGACGACGCCAAGGTGGCCGCCGCGGCGCTCGGGCACGATCAGGTAGTCGCGCAGGTGCCCGTTCTCGACCGCGAGCTTGTTCAGGCTGCGCCAGTCACTGCCTGCTTCGACGAACGCGAGGCGCACCCACGTTTTCCACTGCAGCGACGGCACGCGGTGCATCGGGCCGGCGGCCTCGACGTCGCCCGGCAGCGGCATGCGGCCGAGCAGCGTGCCGACGCCCTGCAGGCGCTTGACCGGCGGCTCGTACAGGCACGCCGGCACCTTTTCCATGTGCCGCGCGACGAGCAGGAAGCGCTTGCGGCTCTGCGCGAGGCCGGCGATCACGCCACAGTCATGCGTCGTCTCGTTCTTGGCATAGCCGTAGTGCTGGAACAGCTGGCCGATCTGGTCGAGCAGATGGCGGCCGCGCGTCGCGAGCCGCGGCACGTTCTCGAACACGATCAGCTCGACCGGGTTGTCCTTCCATGCCTCGCACATCAGCCAGACGCAGCGCAGCGTCAGCTCGTTGAGCGCCTGGTACTTCGGCGTGCGGCTGAGCGTCTCCGACAGCAGCCCGGACGCGCCCTTGCATGGCGAGGAGATGAACACGCAGTGCGGATGCTGGTAGCCGGCGGCGCGCCGCACGTCTTCCGGGGTAGCCTCGCGCCAGCCGGCCGGCGGCTCGACGCCGTGAAACGCGGTGTACTGCTCGCGCGTGAAAAGGTCCATGACCGTGCACGGCGTGCCGACCAGCGTCTCGAAGTCGCGCGCGGCCGCCGGATCGTTGTCGATGCCGCCGATGCAGCGCCACGTCGCTGTCATGTTGCCGACGCGGGAGGCGGCTTTGGTGAAGCCCTTGGCGCCGCCGCCGAGGCCGCAGCAGAATCCGAAGCTGTTGTATACGCGCTGAACGTTCATAGATGTCGGAATCGTTGAAAAAGCGGGCGCCGTGCTGGCCGCCCATAAAAGAAGCCGCGCATCCGAGGCAACGGAATTTGCGCGGCTTGGGGTAAGTTGATCGTGCTACGATTTGCGCCAAAATGGACGGGGGTGCGATGAAAAGAATTTCGCAGTTGATTGAGGTCGCGTTTGCGCTGTGCGCGCTCGCGCTCGTCGTAGCTTTCTTGGTTTACGCTTTCAGATCACACAGCGACGGTGCAGCTGCGTGGGTTCAAGCAGTCGGGTCTATCGCAGCAATATGGGCTGCATACAGAATTTCTGATCGAGAGGCCGCAATTCAGCGGCGAATCGCTAAAGAAGAAGCTGCCGCGATGTTAGATCAACGGAAAATGACAGTTGCTGAGTTGATGGAGCATCTGGCTTCACTGTGTCATCGCTTGGGCGTTAACGTGGATGCTGCCGCGATTGGTTACATTGATGTCACCTTTTACTATCGTTCGTCGGAATTCACGTTTTCGATAAAGAGCCTAGAATCAATTGACCTAATTGAACTTCACTCTCCCAATTTGGTGCGAGGAATCATAGGGATGGTCAATGAGGCTGGAGCTGCGCAAGAGCTAATGGATAGATCACTTGAGGCAAAGATTAAGCCTCCGCTAATGCATATCAAGAACCATTGCCAGAATGCCGAGCGCAGCTATGCGCGGGCAATGCACTTGGTCGGAATCGTTCCGAATCAACTGTATACTCCGTTTCTTCCGGAAGAAGAATTTGATGACGATGTGCCTAAGTCGTGGTAGGTGATTTTTTTCAAGTGGCGACTACCGCGCTGCAATTCGTGCCAATAAATATGGAGATGCGATGAGGCGAAATTTGTATGGATGCGCAGTTGTCGTGATGTGCGTCATTGCGGGAGTTGCCGGCTATGAGTTGATAGACTGGGGATCCATGCATTCATCAGATTGGGCATCTTGGGTTCAAGCAGTCGGATCGATCGTGGCCATTCTCGGTGCCATTTGGGTTTCCCGCGATGAGCGTCGGCACGCCAAGATATTGCGAGATGAGGATCGAGAACGGGCTCGTGTCCGATTGACCGCTGACGTATTGGCGATAGCGTCGGACTCCGTTGACTTCTTGGAGAGAGCTATTGGTGCCGTGAGGAACAAGCAGCCAGGAGTGGTCGGTCACAACGAGACTGAACTGACGGATATTCTCGAGAGAATCGCCGCAGCGCGTGCGACAGACATAGGAAAGAAGCGCTGGGCACAATTGGCCACGCTGAGGGTCCAGCTCCTGCGCGGAGTTGAGATCCTCCGGGTGTCTGGTATGAGAACCATCACCACTGGCAGAGGTCTATACGAGTGCTACGATACTGTGAAGCACGTCTATAAGGATCTCCTGGTTGAGCAAGGCAAACAGTCGTGGAATGAGTAGCATCACAAGGAGTCACGTGAGTGCTCATAAGACGGCTGATTGCCCTGCGCTGCTCGACAGAGCCCGGCCAATTTGATTTATCGAGGCATCCACTGCGTGCCGCGCACGATTCGGCCGACCGGTTCGAGCACGAGCACCTCGGATTCCTTCTCGCTGCGTACGAGCGCGCTGCCACGCCTCTGGGCTTTCTCGAGCGATGCGTGACGCCGTGGCTTGCAATACCTCCCGACCGTCACGAACAGCGGCGCCCGTGCGCCGACGGGCCCAAGCGTCAACTCGTCGATGCGCGCTTCGAGCGCCGCGGCGTTCGCGCGCCAGGTGTCGGCTCGTCGCTGCGCGGCGTCGAGCTCGACGGTGAGGCGCTCAACGTCGGCGCGCAGGTCCGCGATGATCCGGGCCACGTCGACGACTCCGACATTCGGGTCCACCGAGTCGTCGACCAGACCGACGGACAACAGCGCCGGCGCTGCTTCGGCCGGCGGCGCGTCGCTGGCCAGCGTGGCCGACTGAGCAGCGCGCGCGAGCCAGTACACGTACTCGTTGCCGCCGCCGGCCCGCTTTTCGCGCTCGACGATCGCCTCGCTGAGCATTCGGTTCAGCTCCTTCGTCACGTCGAGATGCGGGAGCCCGGTTCCGGTCGCCACGGCCTTCGCCGTAGCTTCCGATGTCGTGGCGAGATACTTCTCGATGTCCTCTCTCACGCTGCCTCCCGTATTGCGTGCTGCGCGGCTGGCGCGACCTGACCGTCCTCGACCCAGAATGCTTCGATGGCTTCGGGCAGGGCGCCGGGCGGCGTCTTCAGGCTCATGAACACGAGCGCCGTGTCGATCTGCTCGGTGTAGGCCAGGTCGTCGAGCCAGTAGAGCAGCCGGTCACGCTCCGGGCCGACCAGGACGTCGGCGCGATCGAGCACGAGCAGCTTCAGGCCCGAGAAGTGGCTGATCGCGGCGGCGATGTGTGCGTCGACGCGCCAGCGTTCGGATTCGGACAGCAGGGCGTAGGCGCGTCCGTCGGCGAAGATCTCCATCTCTGGCGTGATCGTCACGTCAGCCCATTCGGACATCTCGGCGAGCGCGACGAGGCGCTCGTTCATCGGCGTCAGCGCTTCGCTGAGCAGGTCGGCTGGGATGCCGTTCGGCGCGAGCGCGTCGGCGATCGCCTCGTACGCTGCGACGTCTTCGTGCAGCGCCGCGGCCTGCTTTGCCAGATCGGCCGCGCCGGCGGCGCGCCGTTCGATTTCGCGTAGCGTCGCGATGTCGGTGTCGAGCTGCTTGCGGCGGCGCTGGAGGTCGGCCAGCTCCGAACGCGCGGCGTCGCCGCTCTCGCGAGCGACGGCCGCGCTGCTGTCCTCTGCGTCGTCTTCGAGCGCCCGCAGCTGCGTCGCAGCCGCGTCCGCCGCTTCGACGTCCCGTTTGCGATTCGCGGCTGCGTTCTGCAGCGTCTTCAAACCCTGCTCGTACTCGGGCAGCTTCGCGGCCGCGTCAGCGTCGCGCGCGCCGGCTGCGGCCGCCGCCGACAGGACGCCGTTGAGGTAGCGCAGGAGCGCACCGCATTCAGGGCAGGTGCATTCGGTGCCGGCCGGCGCCGCGCCGGCGAGCACACGAAGCGCTTC
This sequence comes from Burkholderia cenocepacia, assembly GCF_014211915.1. Lineage (NCBI taxonomy): Bacteria > Pseudomonadati > Pseudomonadota > Betaproteobacteria > Burkholderiales > Burkholderiaceae > Burkholderia > Burkholderia cenocepacia. The sequence continues at coordinate 2,249,746 of NZ_CP060039.1, forward strand.
GACCTTGGGCAGAAACTCGGCGACCTGCTCGTCGGCGAGCTGCGCGAGCTCGACCGCCTTCGCGTAACCGGCGGCGCGCGTGCGCAGATCGGCGATTTTCGACGCACGCGCACGTGCCGCCGTGTCTGCTGCGTCGGCTGCGCCGATCTGCTGCTGCAGGTCGCCGATCCGGTCGTCTAGCGCCGCGCGGTCGCCCGTGAGCTTCCGCAACGCTGCTTCGTCGAACTCGACCGCCGCCGGCCGCCATGTCGCTCCCTTTTGGCTGCCGTACGTCTCGCCAGTCGCGGTGCGCCACGACTGCTTCGCGCCGCGCGCGCGGTCGGCGGCTTCCTTCTGCGCCGCTTCGAAGCCGGCGCGCAACATCGGCGTGATGGCTGCGAGCCGCGCGGCGGCAGGCGCCGGCACCGCATCGGCGCGGAACCCGAGCTTGCCCAGCAGCCGAGCGCGCATTTCGTCGACGCCAATCTTCACGCCCATCAGGTCGTACAGGAACGCACGGCGCTCGGCCGCGCCGAGATGCGCGAACCGCTGCGCGTCGAGCACCAGCGGAAGGCGCGGATCCTCGGCGAGCTCGCGCTTCAGCTTGCCGGACGGCAGCATGACGCTGTTCGCCTGTTCGCCGCACGCGACCACGATCTGGCCGCCGTCGGCTCCCTCGGTGACGAGCGATCCGTATTCCTTCTTCAGCGCGACGCGCACGGTGTCCCCGGTGAGCGCCATGCGCACGGCTTCCTGCAGGCTGCTCTTGCCGGCGCCGTTCGGGCCGGTGAAGAGGGCGACGGGTTTCGCGAGCCGGAGGTCCGCCGTGCGGATCCCGAGGACGTTCGCCACGTAGATGTCGGTGATTTTCACGATTCCTCTCCCTGCGTTCCGCGTGGGTGCAGCACCGTGCGGCTGCCGTCCGAATCCATCGCACTGACGATGCCCTTCGCTTCGAGCAGCTCGACCAGCCGCGCGGCGCGGTTGTAGCCGATCTTGAACTGGCGCTGCACGCTCGAAATCGACACTTTCTGCTGCTCGATCACGAACGCTTCGACTTGGGCGTACAGCGGATCTTCGTTGCCGGAGGCGGCTTGTTCCTCGTGCCACTCCTTCCAGCCCTTAACCCATGCGATGCACAGCTCGCCGGCCATCACGGGGCATTCGCTTTCGGGCTTGCCGTCGGCGGCCGCCTGCCGGCCGGCCTGATGCTGTTCGTCGATCTGCGCTTGCGTCGGGCCGTCGCCGAGCTTCGGCACCTCGCGGAACTCGGCGTCGACGACGTCGCTGTCGGGTTTGTCGCCGTCCATGCCATCACCATCGCCGTCCGTGTACTCGCGGCCGAGGTCGAAACCGCGCTGATCCGATTCGCCGCGGATCTCGTCCATGCCACCGGTGTGCTCGCCCGGGTTTGCGACGACGACCAGAACGGTTTTCCCGCTCGCTTCGTAGAGCTCGTGCAGGTTCGGCTGAGAACCGCCGAATTTCACGACCGCCTTGACGCCGTCTTTGATCGTGATCTGGTCCAGGTCACCCTGGACGACGATGCGGCCATCGCTCGCGATCAAGTGCGTCGCCATCTTCACGTTGTGCTCGACGCGCGCCCGCAGGCGGTCGATGATGTCGTTCTGCTTTTTCTCGGACAGCTTCACCCGGATATCGGGCATCAGCTTCATTTCGGTCACCAGCGCGGAAAGCAGGTCTTTGCCGATGCTGTCGGCGGTCATCTGGAGCACGTTCTTGTCGGTCATGTCGAAATCCTTGGCGGCGGTAGGCGCGCGTTAGTCGGCGTTGATCGGATTGCGCGGGCGGCGGCTGGCCGGCGCGGTCGCTTGAGCGGTTGCCTTGCCGGCGGCCGCCTGTTCGGCTGCCGCCGTGATGGCGCGCATGCGCGCCGAGGCGAGGGCGTTCAGCTCGGCCTTGGCGGTTTCGTCCGGCACACCGGCGATCGCGCTGCGGGCGAGATCGAGGTCTTCGGGCGATCTCGCGCTTTCGATGTCCTCGCGGATGCCGCGTACGAGGCCGGCGACGTCGAAGTCGAAACCGCCTTGACCATGGTTGCCGTCTTCTGTCGGGCCGCCCTGGTCGTAGACCGGATCGGCTTGGGCGGCCGCCGGCGACGTGCCGTGCGTGTGCGATTCCGTCGTGGGTTCCGTTTGAGCCTGCGCTGCGCCGCGCGGGACTTCTTCCGCCGGCTGGGCTCGGCCGCCGCGCAGCTCGTCGATGGTCGTGCTGTAGACCGTATAGGAACCGTCCGGAGAGACGTCGACGACGTCCGCCTCTTCCTCGGAAGTGCGACCCATGCCCATGACGATGTCGGGCGCGTGGATGTTGCCGAAGAAGCTGCCCGCGCGGTACTGGAACATCAGCGTGCGCAGGCCAGTCTGCCACTTCGATCCCGCCTTTCCGTACCAGCCTTCCTCGACGACCATTCGCATGCTGACCGGCGCCGATTCGATCACCGGCATGCCGATGTCCCGGTACAGGTCGAGCATGCGGCCCGCGTATTGGCGAACCTGTTCGGGCGCGAGGCGCGGTTCGGGCGTGCCCCTCGGAAGTGCCCAGGCGATGCACTCGATGTCGTCGACCTCGACTTCACGTTCAGCGAAGATCGGACGCCGGGCTTCGCGATCCCAGCCGGTCTTTTCCTTGTACACGGCCTTGATCCGTCCGCGATTGACCATCTGAAAGCGCAGCGGTGTGAAGCGGCCCGACGCATTGATGGCCGCGATCACGAACTTGCCGGACCAGCGCAGCTTGCCCTCGATCATGTCGGCGTTCTGCATCACGGCCGTAATCGACATGCGAACGGCTCGCGCGACTTCGATCGCGACAAGGCAGTTGCCGATCGCAGACGGGTTTTCCACCCAGTGCTCTTCGTTGCCGCCTTTCTTCAGGTTGTGCGAACGGAACTGCGCCGGCACGGCGTCGCTGCTGGCATACGCCTTCGCGATCCGGTTCGCGAGCGAGAAACCGCGCTCGGTGAACATGTCGACGGCCTGGTCGGGTGTCAGGGACGGGACGCCGCCGGCGGCCTTGACGTCTTTCAGTTGAACGGGGGTGCTCATCTTGATGTGCTCTCGCTATTCGTGGAATTGACAGGTGCCGTAGCGCGGGCAGTATTTCTTGTCGCACAACAGCGATTTCGGATTCGGATAGAAGCGGCCGGAGCGGAACATGTCGGCCGCGAACTGGATCAGTCCGGGCGTTTCCTCGGTGCCGATCATCACGCGCTTCGCGTTCTTGACCGGGGCGGTCGCGACCTCCGGCATGCCCTTCGTTTTGAGCCCGATGATCTCGGCCGTGTCGGCGATCAATTCACCAGTCGTGTGCTCGTAGAGCATCTCGTAGGTGCCGATCTGCGGCCCGTGGCCCTTCGTGACAGCGACGCCCTGCGCGACAGCCTTCGATCCGCTCTTCAGGTCGGCGATGCCCGGACCGAGCGCGGTGCGACGGACGCGTGCACGGTCCATCGTGCCGGTGAGGCGGATCACGATTCCACCGCCGCAGTCGATGTCGAGCGGCTTCGTTTCCATCTCGACCGCGACGAAGTTGTACCGCGGCGTGATTTCGAGGCAGTACTTCGTCGTGAGCGAGATGCCGATGCGCTCGGCTTCCTTCAGGTTGAGATCGTCGCTCGCCGGGTTGTACTCGTTCGACGGATCGTGCAGCTTGTCGACGAATGCTCCGGCCGCGTCGTCGACGGTCAGACCAGAGCCATCGAGCACGCTCTGGTCATAAGCGGCCGTGCCAGCGTGGATCGCGGTGCCGAGCGCGGCGCGCAGACCGACGACGTTGCGCATCTTCAGGAGGTGGATTGCCTCCCACCGGTAGGCGCACTCGAAAAGTGCGCCCCAGCTCGACGCCCGCACGGTGTAGACCGAGGGGGTCATGCGGCACCTGCGGTTTCGGCGTCGACGTCGGCGGCCGGTACCGGCATCTTCTCGATGCACACGTACGGGAAGCGGTCGGGGAAAGGCTTGATGTGCTTGTAGAAGTGCGAGCCGAGCGAGTCGGCGCCCTTGAGCGCGTCGAAGTTCGCCTGCGTGAAGCCGGTGTAGTGGTACAGCGACGTCGGCGTATTCGTCTTGCGATCCTTGAAGCGGACCGCAAGCGTTTCGGATTCGGCGTCGTAGCCGATGCTATGGATCTGCGACGACTCGACGGGGAGGGTGTCGATGGTTTTCATCTCGGATGCTCCTGATAGAGGGGGCGATGGCGTGCGCGGGCAGCACGCAGACCCGTGTCGCGGCGGTACTGGATTCGACGGGGTGAGCGGAAACAGCACTCCGCGGGTTGCGAAGGTGGGCCGCTTGGAGGCGTTACAGAATGCCGAAGTGCTTGCTGATGCCGTCGACGGCGACAGCGAGAAGGGCGACCGCAACGAGGATCGCGACGACGAGGACCCGCGCGGCGCGCGGATGTCGGCGCTCGAAGAGGTCGGCGTGATCGGTGAAGCGGCTCATGAGGGCCTCATGACGAAAGCGGCGACGGCCGTGCCGTCCGCGTTGAGCTTGGCAAGCACGAACGTGCACACCGCGGCGATCGTGATCGCGACGAGGTAACCGGCTATGGGATTCCATTCGAACACCCGGTCGAGTAGCGCGCCGAGGAGGTCGAAGGGCGTCATCCGAGGCTCCGGAGGTAGGGGCCGGCCAGATCAGCGCCGAACCAGAGTGCGCCGATCACGACGCCGTATGCGATCGCCCACGCCGATCCTTCGAGCACGTAGCGCAGGCGCGATACAGGCGATTGCCTGTACTGACGAGATACAGGCTGCAAGCTGTTGAGGGGTGAACGCATCACTGGTTCCTCCGCAGGTTCCGCTCGGCAAACGTCGAGACGTTGTGCTTTGTCCGGGTGAGGATCTGCTGCGCGATCGCCTCGCTGCCGACCATGGCGATGCCGAGCGCCGCCTTGCTGATCAGCATTTCCATCACTTTCGCGAGCGCATCCGGATTTCCGTATGCGCCGCAGTTGCGCACGTAGTCGGCGATCAGCTTTTCAGCGAGGTCGCCGCATTGGGCGGGGGATTTGAGGGTGCTCATCGGTCGATTCCGGCGATAGTGATGTGGCGAACGGGATCCGACACAGGCATGGGCGCGCGGAAACCTGCCTTCGCCAGCGCGTCGTCGACTACGGCGCGGATGCCGGACGTGAGCACGGTTTTCGACGCGACCAGGTGCAGGGCGTCGATCAGGTGCGCCATCGGTTGAAGGTGTGCGTCGAGCGACCGATCGGCCGCGAGCGAGCGCGCATACGCGTCGGCCGATTCGGTTTCGCCCGCGTCGGACGGCAGTTCACCGTACGCGAAGCTCGAATCGGCCCGTTCCTGCGCCAGTTCCTTCGCGCGCTGCAGCCATGCTTGGCCGACCGTGTGCTTGTTCTCATTCATGTGAGGCATCCCCTGCGACCGTGACGTGCCGCACCGGCACCGGCGCTTCCTTGCGGCCGGCCTTGATCAGCGTGTCATCGAGAATCGCGCGTACGCCCGATGTCAGCCGGCCATTTCTGGCGTCAGCATCCGCGGCGATCATTTTGAGTAGCAGCAACAACTCGGTCACGCGGGACGCCAGCGGATCGATATTCAATGCTGCCGTCAATCCGGCGATGTGGCGACCGACCTGTCCGTCGCTGTCTGCGCCGAAGTACGCCTGCACGAAGGCAGCAACCTGCGTGTCGGTAGGCTTGATCTCGTTCATGCTTCACCTCGTGCGCGGAGCATGGCGTCGGCGAGCACGTATGCAGCAGCGGCGATCCGGTCGCCGGGCTGCGCGTTCTCTTTGTCGAAATTCGGGGTGAAGAAAATCGAGCTCGGATCAATGTCGTCGCTGAGCGGCTCAGCCAACATTCCCGCCAGCGCCTTCGCCGCGAAGTAGTCGCGGAGCGTCATGCCCGCAGCCGCCGCGGCGAACTCGGCCACGTGCGTGCCTTCGTACTTGCCTCCGGCCATCTCGGTGCGCGTTGCCTTCAGCCCTGTCGGGAACGCCGGGCCGCCGGTCTTGGTCGTGTCCATCGTCAGACCTCCTCCGGGTTGCCGGCGAGCAGGCGGCGCTCGATCGCGGCGAAGTGGTCCGCCTCGCGCGCATCCGGGCCGTCCGCGTTGAGCCTCTTGACGACGCGCACCGCGCAGAAGTGTTGCTTGGTGCCGTCCGAGAGCGTGGCGTTGTACTGCTGGTACGTCGCGCTCTCGTCGAAGGCCGCGCGGGCGATCTTGATGCCGTCCTGCGCGGGCGGTGCGGTGAGCTTGTCGAGCGCGAGCCCGGCGTTCTCGGCTTCCAGCGCGGTGATGCGGGCAGTCGCCGCGGCGAGGCGCTTGCCGGCGTCCTCCAGTAGCGCGACCGCGAGCGCGGCGGGGTTCGGGCGGAACGCATCGAATTCGTTCAGTTGCAGGAACGCGCGGATCACCGCGAGGGCGCGCTCGTCGCTCACCAGCTTCAGGCTTTGGATGTCCATCCTATTTCTCCAGGGGAGGCCCGCGCGGGGCGGGCGGCGTGGGTCAGTCGTCCAGCGTGCGACGCTCGGTGTGGTCGGCGCAGCTGGAGAATCCGGCGTTGCCCGGGCCGAACTTCTGGCCGCATCCGGAGCAGTAGACGTTGGCGAAATGCGGCGGGGCGGCGGCGAGATCAGCATCGGCGATGCGCTTCGCGATTTCCGCGTCGAGGGCTGCCTTGCAGACGCTCCAAACCTCGTACACGTCCTCGATGTAGCCGCGGCGCAGTGCGGTGTCGAGTACCGCGATCTGCTCGGCCGAGAACGGCAACACGTCGAACGTGACGCCGTCGGCGATCGCTTCGTTGCGCTCGTCGCGGGCCAGTGCTGCTTCGTCCGCCGCGGCCTGCAGCTGGTCGACGTGTCGATCGACCCGCACGGGCAGAGTGCGGATGTTGTTGCGACTGGTTCGAGGAGGGTGCATCGCTTCCCATTAAATAAAGGATTGCTAATCAAATTGCAGTCTTGAACTGCAACGCTGCATGCGCAGCTCTCACTGGTGACGCCTCGGAAGAAGAACCGCCACCAGTCAGAGCTGTTTCAGTCTCATGGAGCCGGGCCGGTGCTGATCTCCGGCTTCGGGACTCTGGCAGCTACGCCAGGTGCGCATCAGCCTGCGCATTCCGGCTCCATGAAACTGCTACCACTCGCGCGCCCGGCTACTCCCGGCCGTGCCGGCTCCGGGCCGCGCGAGGTTTGTGCCGATTACGAAGCCATCGGTCACGTGTTGCTGGCTGTCTTGCGTCAGGTTCGCTCGGTTATTGCATGCCGCTGCGGTCTTCCGCAGCGTCCGTCCTGACTCACGACGCTGATCGCGCCGGCCGGTTGCTCCGCGTGTGCGGTCCCGGCTTGCCTTCGATTGTTAGAGAGCGATCCGCCTAGGCGGTGGCGCGGCGTCGGTGCCGCGTTGAGAGAATAATCACATACGTGATTTAGCGCAGTCAACACAAATGTGATTTTGACGGGAAAAATTTGTAACAAGGGAGGGTGAGGGGCGTGGAGACGACCGCCGGTTAAGCAGTTGCTGACACCAGTTGAAAGCCGCACGGATCTGGTACTAAACTACTGTACATTCATACAGTGTTTGGTGCTGACAGGCGAGGCGACTGATGAAAGAAGAAGTGAAGGCGCGACTGCGGTGCAAGCCCGGGGATTTGGCGATCGTGACGAAATGCGGGGTGGCCGACCGGATCGGGCTATTGGTGCGGGTGATTGAGAGATGCTGGGACGGGCAGCATGACTGGCTCGTAGTGCTGCAGGGGCCAGGGGTGTGGGCGCGGGGCGCTGTAACAGGGGAGGTTACTCTGCGCCGGCGTGCATTGCTAAACGACTGGAATTTGACGCCTATCGGCGGGTCGGGTCTTCCAGGCGAAATGGCTCGTCCGGATTCGGAAGCATCCGAAGCATCAGCGCGAACGTTTGTGCCGGCTCACCAGCCTTGTCTGCCTTGAGGATCGCGTCAATCAGCGCCTTCGCGCCTGCGCTCGCGGTGACTAGCGCGGAATCGTAGCTTTCAGCGGTATCGGCATCCGGTGTCGGTTTGCCTTTCCCCTCGGCGAGCCATAGTGCGCTCACGCCGAGCGTGTCGGCAATTTGAGGGAGGCGGCGCGCGCTGTTGCGCGTTCCCGCTTCCAGATTCCCAATCGTTGATTGGGAAACGCCGGCCTTGGCGCCCAATTCCTCTTGGGATAGGCCGGCTCGGGCACGTGCCCATTTCAGTCTGTCGGCTAGCGTGTACATATCACAATCGTAATAGAACGACCCATTCGATTTGTGTTGACCGTGGCAAACACAAATGTGATACTGGGCCATGGACATCCAAAAAGCCGTCTCCGACCTTCTCGGTTCGGGACTCACCCAATCCCAGCTGGCCGGTCTCGTTCCGTGCTCGCAATCCCTCATTTCCGCACTTCTCAGGGGAGTCCGCGGCTCGCGCGTTTCGTACGCGATCGCCGATCGCGTGAGGGCACTTCATAAGGAACGGTGTGCATCTACCGAGAGCGTGTCGAAGAAAGTGTCCTCGGGCTGAATGACGATCCGGCCGCGCCGATTTTCTCGGCGTAGTCGATTTGTTCGGCGCGACGGGGTTGGTTTCGTCGGTGTTGGCCAGGTTTGGACCTGGCCTTTATTTCGCCCCGGGGCCAACTGGGTAAGCAAGTGGGTAACTAACTGGGTAACGATTGATTTTTCGTATGAACCAGACCGAATTCAGGATGTTCGCGCCGTGGGTACAGGCCGCGACGCTGCCGGATGGGGAGATCGAAGCGATGAGCTTCGAGGACTGCCTCGCGCATGCGCTCGAGCTCGGGCTGCGGCGTTTCGATCGCAAGACGCTCGCACGCAACTGCGGGATCCACTATCCGCATTTCAATGACGTCATCGCCGGGCGCCGGCCGTTCAACGCGACGAAGCTGCACCTGTTCTGCATGTTCACGGGCTGCGACTACCCGCGGCAGTGGCTCGCCATCCAGGAGCGCAAGGCGATCGAGGAATACCGGCGGCTCAGCCAGCAGGCGATCGGCGAGTTCGTCCAGCAGGCATTCGGCCAGCGCCAGGCGGCGGCATGACGTTGACGCTCAGCCACCGCGACGTCGGCAAGCACTTCGCCCGCAAGCTCGGGCGCCCCATGACGTACCTCGGCATCGTCGAGGAAAAGCACCTTTTCATCTTCCGCGATCCCCCACAGGACTACCTCGCGTTCCGGGCCGACCAGCTCTGGATGCTCGAGCGCGTGCGTCCCGAGGCGGCGCCGATCGACAGCAACAAGAAGGAGGGCGGCTCGTGCTGACCCAACTGTTCGAGCGCGCGGCGTTCCGCGCAGGTTGGCGCGCCGCGCGCGCCGGCGTCCCATTCCACGAGAATCCGCTGCGCGGCGCGCTCGCGCAGTTCGCGAAGCAGTGGGGGCGCGGCTGGGCCGCGGCGAACGACTGCCCGCGTCCGTACAGCTTCTACGACTGGGAGCAGGGCATCTGCGCGGCGTCAGCTGTGCCGTATCAGGAGGCAGCGTGAAGCGCCCATCGAAAGCCGCGATCGCCCGCGAAAACGTCAGCCGGCTGGCGTCGATCGGCCTCGCCGCGCTCGAGTATGACCATGCACGTGTCGACGCGAATGCTGAGCGCAAGTCGCTGATTGCCGCCCGCAAGCTCTGGAGCGAAGACCCCGAGCGCAGCGACGACACGCCGCACGAGTGCGAAGAGCAATACGCGCTGTCTGCGAAGAAACGCACGCAGGCCCGCGCCAGACTGCTTCGACAGATCGCGCGGTACCGTGAATGGCTGGACGAGGTAACGGCATGACGTGGGCGCACGACGACCTCGCCAAGGATCTCGCCGCGCATCTTCGCGGCGCGTCCGATCGCCTCGTATGGACCGACATGCAGCTCGGTCCGGCGGGATCGCCGCGGCCGGACGTCTACACGGTGCCGTGCTCGTTCGCGCGGTTCCAGCCGGTCGCGTACGAATGCAAGATCAGCGTCGCCGATTTCCGGCGAGACGTGACGGCTGGCAAGTGGACGTCGTACCTGCGCTTCGCCGCCGGCGTGATCTTCGCCGCGCCCGCCGGGCTGTTGAAGAAAGAAGACATCCCCGCCGGCTGCGGCCTGATCGTGCGCGGCCCGGATGGCTGGCGGTCGCTGAAGGGCCCGACGCTGAAGAACGTCGACAACTTGCCGCGCGACGCGTGGATCAAGCTGATCATCGACGGTCTCGCGCGGCTCGCGGATCAAAACCACGACCAGCTGCGTGCAGGTCTGTACAACGAATGGACGATCGAAAAGAAGCTTCGCGTGCGCCTCGGCAACATCGTCGCGGATGCCGTGCTGGACCAGCTGCATGCGGAACGCCGACTGAAGACCGCCACCGAGCGGCTCGAGAACCTGGCCGAAGAGGCGGAAAAAGAACGGCGGCTGATCCTCGATCGCGCGAAGGAGCATGCGGAGCGCGACGCGATGCAAATCGACAGCGCGCGCGGCGAGCTCGCGCGTGCGCTCGGGCTGCCGGCGAGCGCTGGGGCATGGGAAATTGCCAGCGCCTGCAAGCAGGCCGTGCGCCGCGTCAGCATCGATTCCGAGGTCAAGCGACTCCGTCAGCAGCTCGAGCGCATACAGGCTGCGATCGAGTCGGCTGCCGAGCCGCTGCCGCACATCGCGCGGGAGGTGGTGTGAACTGGATCGACCGTTCCCACCGCGGCGACTGCCGCGACCTGATGCGCGCGATGATCGCCGACGGCGTGCGCGTGCAGACGATCGTGACCTCGCCGCCGTACTGGGGCCTGCGCTCGTATCTGCCCGACGGCCACCCGGACAAGCATCGCGAGATCGGCCAGGAGCCGACGCTGCGCGAGTTCATCGACACGCTGGTCGGCGTGTTCGACCTCGCGCGCGAGCTGCTCGCCGATGACGGCACGCTCTGGCTGAACATGGGCGACGCGTACAACACTGGCACGACAGCGCGACGGCCGTCGTCGAAGTCGTCGAATCACGGTCGATGGTCGGACAACCGGAGCGACGAGCTGATCGGGTCGGCGCGCGCCCATGCGGCAGGGATGAAAACGAAAGACCTGATGGGTCAGCCGTGGCGCCTCGCGTTCGCGCTACAGGACGCCGGCTGGTATCTGCGGCAGGACATCATCTGGCACAAACCCAACCCGATGCCCGAGAGCGTGCGCGATCGCTGCACGAAGGCGCACGAGTACCTCTTTCTGCTCAGCAAGAGCGAGCGGTACTACTTCGACCAGGCCGCGATTCTCGAACCGGTCAGCCCGAACACGCACGCGCGCCTGTCGCAGAACGTGCAGTCGCAGATTGGCAGCGAGCGCGCGAACGGCGGGGCGAAGACGAACGGGAACATGAAGGCCGTCGGCCGCGGCGTTGGCTGGGGACACGGCACCGACGCTGACGAGCGTTCGCGCGGCCGCGTGAAGCGGAAGCTGGCTGACGAAGGCGGCACGAAGAACAACGCCAGCTTCGACGAGGCGATGGCGATCATGCCGACCGAGCGCAACCGTCGTTCCGTTTGGACCATCCCGACGCAGTCGTACAGCGGCGCGCACTTTGCCACGTTTCCGGAAGCGCTCGTCGAGCCCTGCGTGATGGCCGGCAGCCGGCCGGGCCACGTCGTGCTCGATCCGTTCTTCGGCAGCGGCACCGTCGGCCAGGTCGCGCAGCGGCTCGGCCGACGCTTCCTCGGCTGCGAACTGAACCCGGACTACGAGCAGCTGCAGCGCGATCGCCTGCGGCAGCCCGGCCTCGTGTTGGAGATGTCGTGATGGACCGGCCGACCCTTCACGTCGTCTCGCTGTCCGGCGGGAAGGACAGCACCGCGACGCTGCTCGTCGCGCTCGAGCTGCACGGCCGCGAGAACGTCCGCGCCGTGTTTGCCGACACCGGCAACGAGCACGAGTCGACGTACGAATACGCGCTTGAATACCTGCCGCGCGCGCTCGGCATCTCCGTCGACGTGGTGCGCGCCGACTTCACCGACGAGTTCGCGACGAAGCGCGCGAACCTCGCGCGGATCGCGGCGGGCGAGCCGGAGTCGGCCGTCTACGGTAAGCGGCAGTTCAACTATGCCTGGACGGCCGAGGCCGCTGGGCGCGCGCTTGAGCTGCTGCATCCGACGGGCAATCCGTACCTCGACGTGTGCATGTTGAAAGGCGGATTCCCGTCGCGGAAGCGCCAATACTGCACCGAGTATTTGAAGCGCAACCCGATCACCGAGTACCAGCTTGAACTGATCGACCGTGGGTTCGCTGTCGAATCGTGGCAGGGTGTGCGCGCGGACGAAAGCGAGGCGCGGCGCTGGTTGCCGTCGTATGAGGATCGGGGCGGCTACTACGCCGTCTACCGGCCGATCCTGCGCTGGAACGTGGCCGACGTCTTCGAGGCGCATGCGCTCGTTGGCATCCGGCCGAATCCGCTTTATCGGCAGGGAATGTCGCGCGTCGGCTGCATGCCGTGCATCAACTCGTCGAAGGCTGAGTTGCGCGAGATCGCGCGACGCTTTCCGGAACACATCGAGCGGATCGCTGAATGGGAGCGTCTGGTTACCGCAGTCTGCCGTCCCCGCTCGCCGGCCACATTCATGCATCTCAGCGGCCGTGGCGGCCATACCGGCGCCGAGTCGCATATCTGGCAGGTCGTCGAATGGGCGAAGACCACTCGCGGCGGCCGCCAATACGACCTTCTCGCGGACGCCGAGCCGGCGACCGCATGCGCCTCGGCGTATGGACTTTGCGAATGAACGATCTCCCGAATCCTCTCACCGATTCAACGTGCGACCTGCGCGCCTTTCCGTTCATGCCACTCGACGTCGTGCGCCTGCGCGACAGCGACATCGCAGCACTGTCGACGGCCGAGGAGTTTCGCGCTGCGGTGCTGCTCTGGTGCGCGTCGTGGCACCAGGTGCCTGCGGCGTCGCTTCCTGACGATGATCGCGTGCTCGCACAACTGGCCGGCTACGGCCGCGTCGTCGCTGAATGGAGAAAGGTGCGCGCCGGCGCACTGCGCGGCTGGCTGAAGTGCGTCGACGGCCGACTCTATCACCCCGTCGTCGCCGAAAAGGCGCGCGACGCGTGGGCCGCAAAGCACGAGCAGCGGTACAAGACCGAGTGTGCGCGCATCAAGAAGCACAACCAGCGCCATGGGACCGACATCGAGTTCCCGACGTTCGAGGAGTTTTTGTCCCCCGATTATCGCGATCCTGTCCCTAGGGACAAACGAAAGGCGTCCCCGGGGACAACCGCAAAACGTCCCCCGGGACAAGCTGGTGATGTCCCCCCAACTGTCCCCCGGGAAACAGCATCCAAGGGACAGGGAGAGGGAGAAGTAAACCTAAAAGCAAGCGGCGGCGGCACAGCACACGCAGTAGGCGACGACCCGTTGAACGCCGCCGCCGCTTTCGTCGAAATCCTTCGCTCGTCGGGCGTCGGCTTCGCCGCCGATGACGCGCGGTTGGTGAGCTGGCCCGGGCGCGGCGTGACGGCGGACGACCTGCGTGCGGCCATTGGTACGGGCCGCAAGCGCCGTGAGCGCGAGCGCTCCGAGCAGCCGCTGAACCTCGGCTTGCTCGAGCTGATCCTCGGCGATCTGCTCGCCGCGCGTGCCGCGAAGCCTGCGCCGGGGACACGCACCGTCGGCGACTGGTGGCGCTCGTGGACCGGCATCGTCGAGCATGGGCTCGCGCTCGGCATCGAGCAGGGCCGCGACGAACCTCCGTTCGATTTCAAGCTGCGCGTGTTCGACGCGGCCGGCGACGGCCCGTGGTGGGACGACCACAACCGCGCGTTTCGCAACACTGCCGGCCCGGTCGCGGCCGGCGCTTTGATGGGGGAAGGGCGATGAACTGCAAAGTCGGCGACATGGCCGTGATCACGCGCGGCAAAGCCCGCGACCGCATCGTCGAGGTGAAGGCACCCTACGGCGACTACCTGGGCTTCGGCTTCTGCTGGTACGTCGAGGCACCGACGCCGATCCCGGGGACGGACGTTCTCACGTTTCGGCCATGTGAGCTCAAGACGGGGTGGATTCCCGATGCGTGGCTGCGCCCGATCAGCGGCGTGCCGGTGACGGACAACGTGAGCGATGAGGTGTCGGCATGACGAAGCCCCGCATTTTCCGCGCGATCTTTCGCTCGTACATCGGTTTCGAGTGGGTTTGTCGCTCGAACGGTGCAACGGGTTTGGGAAGCACGCCACAAGAGGCATACGCGCATTGGAAGTCGGCGTATTGGGAGCCTGCCGAGCAATACGGGAGGGGCCTGAAGTGACCCAGCAATCGCTCATCGCGGCGTCGCCGATCGCGCAGCGCGTCGAGTTCGTCGTTCCCGGCACGCCGGTCGCGAAGGGGCGCCCGAAGTTCGCGCGCCGCGGCGCGCACGTCACGACCTACACGCCCGAGAAGACCGAACGGTATGAAAACCTCGTGAAGATGGCCGCACGCGCGGCGATGCGCAGCGCCTCGCCCTACGCCGGCCCCATCCGCCTGATCGTGCACATCGGTCTGCCGATCCCGGCGAGTTGGTCGAACAAGCGCCAGGGCGAAGCGGCCGCCGGCGCCATCGGCGCGACGAAGAAGCCGGACGCCGACAACGTTGTCAAGGCGTTGAAGGACGGCATGAACGGGGTGGTGTACGTCGACGATGGCCAGGTCGTCGACCTCTGGGTGTCGAAGCGCTACGCGCGCACGCCGGGTGTGCGCATCGAGGCGATCGAGTTGAATTTGAAGTCAGCATAAGGAGCGGGGCCTTGAAAGCAAAAAGCAAACTCACCATCAACGGGCTGATCGGGGCCATGAAGCCCGGCGTCCGGTACTCGGCGCACGACCTCGCACGCCGCTTGAAGCATCCCGTTTCGTCGGTGCGCCAGCTGCTGTCGCTCGACGTCGCGCTCGCGCGTCTCGACTGCCATTCGGAGAGCCGCGGCCGGATGTACTCGCTCGCGGGCACGAGCCGCTCGCCGGGCACGCACGTCGACACGCGCGTCCGGCCGGACTTCACGAGCAACCTGTCGGGCTACATGGCCGAGCTCAACACGCGCCAGGCGCTGGCGATGATGACGCGGGGTGGCCGGTGATCGCCATCTTCGAGAACACGCAGCAGGCGCTGCACGTCAGTTTCCTGGTGACGTCGCTGCCGCCACGCCAGAAGCAGCAGTTCCGCCTGGCGCTGATCCAGATCCTCGAATCGGTCGGCCGTCTCAGCACGCGCCAGGCTGAATTCCTCGACTACCTGTACGGTACCTCGTCGGGCACGATCAACTTCGACGGGCTGAGCGGCGACGAAATCCGGGCCCAGTGCGCGATGGTCGTCGGCGCGGTGCGCGATCACCTGCTGAAGCCGGAACGCAATGCGGTGTGGCTCCGCTATGCCTGCGGCATGCCGGCGCGGCCGGCGAGCGCCACACGCGCGGCGGACCCTGGAATCCCGCCGTCGGCCGAGTGGAAGCGGGCGCTCGTCGAGATGCGGACGTACCTGCGGCCGTCGCTCACCGTGACGAACGGCAAGGCGATCATGGCGCTGATCGCGGGCCATTCGCAAACGCGGCTGCGCCAGGACGGATTGTCGTACCGGGAGATTTCCGAGGAGACGCACGTCACGGTCCGGACGCTGGAGCGCAACGCGCAGATCATCCGGAAGCGACTCGTCGAGCTGGAACACCAGGCCGTGAAGCGGCTGACACCGCTCTTCGAGCGAAACAACGTAACGATCGCGGAGGCCGTTGAGGCGTAAGGGGTACGGCGAAAATTCCCCTTGCAAATGTGGCGGATGGGGTGTAGATTTTCGCCAGATTGCAGAGTTGCGACCAAAGCCCGCTGAGCCGACAAGCCAGCGGGCTTTTTCGTTGTGGCGTGGCGCGCTATACTCGACCCGGCCTTAGCTGCGCCGGCGGGAAAGACGCAGCGAGGTGATCAGCCAGCGCGCCGAAAGGTGCAGACGGGTTTCCGCCGCCCTGCTGGCGCCAGACATGTTGAGCCCGCTGAGCGGGCGCACATCGGTCTTATGTTGTACGGCCTCTGTCAGTTGTGAACGAAACCGATGGGATTCGGCGGAGCCAGGGGCTTGGTCAGCTTCGTCAAGAGTAGCGAGGCTTGGGAGTAATGCTGGACCAGAGTCGCGGGTATCCCTTCATCGGTTACGCCAGTAAATCGAATGAACTGGCCGGCCGCAGCAATCTCTGTGATTTGAAGCGTGATGCTTTTTCCAAACGAGGCGAGCATAGCGCCGACGGCTTCGGTGGATGTGAGAGTGGACTCAAATGCTTTGATTTCGTTGATCAAATTTTGAAGTGCCACATGGCCGGGCGACACCATCACCTCGTATGGGCTCGGCGTACCCGACGGGATCGGATCGGGGTCTGACATCAAGCCTGATCTGCTCATAACGTTTCCTTTAATTGTGACGCGGCCATTCCGCCTCTCGATTCTAAGGTATGACACGCCGCACTCATCTTGTTGAAGCCGCTCCATCATCGATGAGCGCGCGCCCTGTCCCTCCAGACCTCCTATTCGACGACTCGAATTGGATCCGGCACATCGTGCCGGCCGACGGCGTCGCCGAGTGGGTGAACGAGACGCTCATCCGCGCCGGCGCGCCGCTGCACAACCCTGATCACGAGCACCTGATCGACGCTGACGTCGCCTACCTCTGGGCGGCCGTCGAGAACGTGCGCCAGATGCGGCGCGTCGTCGGCCAGTGCGAAGAGGTGACGATCCGCGCCGGCGGCTGGCAGCGCGCCAGGCAGGAACAGCAGTACCTCGAATGGTTCGGCCGCGTGCCGGCCTTCCTGATCACGCTCGACGCGCACTACGCGCGCGAGTGCAACGACCTGCAGTGGTGCGCGCTCGTCGAGCACGAGCTGTATCACATCGGCCAGCGCACCGACGAGTTCGGCGCGCCGGCTTTCACGAAGGACGGCATGCCGAAGCTCGGCATCCGCGGGCACGACGTCGAGGAGTTCGTCGGCATCGTCCGGCGATACGGCGTGGCCGGCGGCGCGGGCGATACAGCGAAGCTGGTCGACGCCGCACGGCGGGCGCCCGAGGTCGGCCATGTCGACATCGCCCGCGCCTGCGGCACCTGCATCCTGCGGGCCGCATAACCCGAACGTTTTCCCGCTATGGCAGCACTTCCCGACGCGATCAAGGTGTTTATCGTGCAGGCGCTGGCGTGCTTCGACACGATCTCGCGCACCGCGAAGGCCGTGCGGGATGAGTTCGGCGTCGAGGTGTCGCCGCAGCAGTGCGAGCGCTACGACCCGACGAAGCGCGCGGGATCGACGCTCAGCAAGAAATACCGCGAGATATTCGAGCGCACGCGCGAGGAGTTCCTCAACGATACGTCGCGCATCGGCGTGTCGCACCGCGCCGTGCGCCTGCGCGCGCTCGACCGTGCCGTCGCGGAAGCGGAGCGACGCAACAACCTGCCGCTGATGGCGCAGCTGCTCGAACAGGCTGCGAAGGAATCCGGCGACGCCTACACGAACCGGC
Organism: Burkholderia cenocepacia; assembly: GCF_014211915.1. Lineage (NCBI taxonomy): Bacteria > Pseudomonadati > Pseudomonadota > Betaproteobacteria > Burkholderiales > Burkholderiaceae > Burkholderia > Burkholderia cenocepacia. The sequence continues at coordinate 2,267,198 of NZ_CP060039.1, forward strand.
GCCGCCTCGAACACACTGGGGAGAACGGCGGCCCGATCGAGAACAGGACGGTCGTCGTCGATGAAAGCCAGGTCGCAGCCGCTGTCGCCAAGCTCGAAGACGAGTATTGACCCCGCCATCGAGCGGGCCGTCCTGAAGGCGAAGTGCGAGCGGGATCACCTGTTTTTCAGCCGGTACTTTTTCAAGCATCGCCAGGCGATCAAGTTCCGCGTCAATTGGCACCATGTGCTGATCGCCGACACGGTGCAGCGCGTGATCGATGGCACGCTGAAGAACGTCGTCATCAACGTGCCGCCGGGCTCGTCGAAGACCGAGCTGGTCGGGATCAACCTGATCGCTCGCGGCCTCGCGCTGAACCCGCGCGCGCGGTTCCTGCACATCAGCTACTCGGACGATCTCGCGCTGTTGAACAGCGAGACGGCGCGCGACATCGTCGCATCCGACGAGTACCAGGCGCTCTGGCCGCTGAAGGTGGCTGACGACGCGAAGTCGAAGAAGCGCTGGAACGTGCTCGTCGACGGGAAGAAGGCAGGCGGCGTGTACGCGGTGTCTCTCGGCGGCCAAATCACGGGCTTCCGGGCCGGGCACATGGCCGAGGGCTGGCAGGGCGCGATCATCATCGACGACCCGCTGAAGGTCGAAGATGCGTACAGCAAGACGAACCGGGACAAAGCCAACCGCAAGCTGCAGTCGACCGTGAAGAGCCGAAAGGCTAGCCCGGACACGCCGATCATCGTGATCATGCAGCGGCTCGCCGAGGAAGACCCGACGGGCTTCATCAAGGCCGGGAAGCTGCCGGGCGACTGGGAATTCATCGAGATCCCGGCGCTGATCACGGACGAGTACGTCGCGAAGCTGCCGGCGCACATTCGCGACCGCGTCGAGTGCGACGAGCGAGACGCGGACGGTCGGTACAGCTACTGGCCGTACAAGGAACCGCTGCACGAACTGCTCGCGTCCGAGAAGGCCGACGCGTACGTGTTCAACGGCCAGTACATGCAGCGGCCGTCGCCGCTGGGCGGCGGCATCATCCAGAGCGGCAAGTTCCTGCGCTACGGCGCGCTGCCGCAGCTGCAGTACCGGAAAATCTTCGCCGACACGGCGCAGAAGACCGCCGAGCGGAACGACTACAGCGTGTTCGAGTGCTGGGGGCTTGGGTACGACAACCGCCTGTACCTGATCGACCTGGTCCGCGGAAAGTGGAAGGCGCCGGAGCTGAAGCAGCGTGCGCTCGACTTCTGGAACAAGCACAACGCGATCGGCGCCGGCGACCCGGGCGCGCCGGTGCTGCGCCAGATGAAGGTAGAGGACAAGTCCAGCGGTACCGGGCTGATTCAGGACATTCAGGCGGCCGGCGGCATCCCGATCGAGGGTATCGAGCGCGTGAAGGACAAGCTGACGCGCGTCATGGATGTCGTCAGCCATATCGATGCCGGCAACGTCGGCATCCCGCTGGATGCCCCGTGGGTCAGCGACTTCTTGACCGAGTGCGACTCGTTCACAGCTGACGACACGCACATGCACGACGACCAGATCGATCCGATGGTCGACGCAATCAACGACATGCTGGGAGGCGCGAAGGACCTGTCGGTCTGGGAGCGGCTTGCCGGTTGAGCACGACAGGATTTCCCGGAATGTCGAAACGGAAGCAACAGACCCGGCCGCCGCGCGCGCCGGCGGCGACGCACGCCCATCGCACGGTCGACTCGTTCGCAAACTTCGAAGCGCGGCTCGGATGGGGCGCCGACAACCAGGCGTCGGCGGCGCAGTACACGCTGTCGTACCAGAGCCGCAACCGCGTCTGGCTGGAAGCCGCGTACCGCGGATCGTGGATCGTGCGCGCCGCGGTGGACGCGATCCCGGAGGACATGACCCGCAAGGGCATCGAGATGTCTGGGCTCGATCCGACCGACGTGTCGAAGATGGAGACGGCGCTCACGCGCAAGGCGATCTGGGACCAGCTCTGCGACACCGGCAAGTGGGCGCAGCTGTACGGTGGCGCGATCGCAGTGATGCTGATCGACGGGCAGGACATGTCGCAGCAGCTTCGGCGCGAGACCATCGGGAAAGGCCAGTTCAAGGGCCTGCTCGTGCTCGACCGCTGGATGGTTGCGCCGCCGGTCGGCGAGGTCGTGACCGAGTTCGGTCCCGATCTCGGCATGCCGAAGTTCTACGACGTGCTGCCGACGGCGATCGGCTTGCCTCAGGGGCGCATTCACCACTCGCGCGTGCTGCGAATGGATGGCGAAGCGCTGCCGTTCTACCAGCGCATCAGCGAGAACGGTTGGGGTCTGTCAATCCTCGAGCCGATGTGGGACCGGCTCATCGCCTTCGACAGCGCGACGGTCGGCGCCGGCCAGCTTGTCTACAAGGCGCATCTGCGCACGCTGAGCGTCGAGAAGCTGCGCGAGATCATCGCGGCCGGCGGCCCGGCGCTCAACGGCCTGCTGAAGCAGGTCGAGATGATCCGGCTCGGGCAGTCGAACGAGGGTATCACCCTCATCGACGCGACCGACAAGTTCGAGACGCACCAGTACGCGTTCAGCGGGCTGTCCGACGTCTTGCTCCAGTTTGCGATGCAGCTCAGCGGCGCGACGGGCATTCCGCTCGATCGCCTGTTTGGCCAGCAGCCGGCCGGCCTGAGCGACACCGGCGAAGGGTCGCGCTTGCTGTACCACGAGAAGGTGCACACGCGGCAGGAGCGTCGGCTGCGCAACCCGCTGCACGGGCTGCTCGACGTGATGTGCCGGTCGGAGATCGGCCAGCCGTTGCCCGAGGACTTCTCGTACGAGTTCAACCCGCTGCAGGAGATGTCGGCCGCCGAGAAGGCGGAGATCGGCAACAAGACGGTCGACTCGGTGACGAAGGCCGTCGACGCCGACCTGATTCCGCGCAGCCAGGGCATGCGTGAGCTGAAGGCGTCGTCGCCCGACACCGGCATGTTCGGGGACATCCCCGACGAAGCGATCGAGCAGGCCGAGCGCGATGAAGAGGGCGAAGACCCGCCGGGAATTGACCCGGCGCTTCCGGTCGGCCCGGCGCCGGGCGCGGCCGCGCGCACGAACGATTCTCTGCTTCGCAGGCTTTTCCGACGTCGATGATCCTCACCCTCGATCGAAAGCGTGACCGGCGCAAGAACCCGGTCCGGCTGAGCGGTGCCGAGCGGAAGTACGGCAGCCAGTTGCGAAAGATCGCCCACCAGGTCGGCGTGCTCGTGAACGGCTTTCCGGCCGATGACGCGTCATACGCGCCGACGATTGAGGAGCTGTTGCGCAGGTATGCCGAGGCGCTCGCGCCGTGGGCCGAGGCGACCGCGGCGCGCATGATCGCCGACCTGAATCGGCGCGACGAGCAGATGTGGATGAAGCAGGCCGCCGACATGTCGCGCGCGCTGCGCGAGGAGATACGCGGCGCGGCCACCGGCGAGACGATGCACGCTCTCCTGGCCGAGCAGGTGCGGCTGATCAAGTCGATCCCGCTCGACGCAGCCGAGCGCGTGCACCGGCTCACGCTGGAAGGAATCGTCGACAGCACGCGCGCCGCGCAGATCTCGAAGGCGATTCAGGAGTCAGGGCAGGTCGCGAAAAGCCGGGCCGACACGATCGCGCGAACGGAGGTCAGTCGCACGGCCGCGACCCTCACCGAGGCGCGCGCCGTCGATGTCGGCAGCCCCGGCTACTTCTGGCGGACGTCGGATGACTCGGACGTGCGCGAGGACCATCGCGAGTTGGAAGGCAAGTTTTTCACCTGGGACAAGCCGCCAGTCGCGGACAAGCGGTCGGGCGCGCGCGCCCATCCTGGCTGCATCTACAACTGCCGGTGCTGGGCCGAAGTCGTGCTTCCGAAGGACTGATATGGCGAAGATGAAACGAGACAGCAGCGGATCGTTGCTGTTCGAGTGTCCGTGCGGCGAACTGCACGTCGTCTATCCGCATGGCTGCGATTCTCCGAACCCGGCGCGATGGAGCTGGAACGGCAGCGTGGATGCCCCGACGTTGTCGCCGTCGATCCTCGTATCGTGGCCCGGCCCCGGCGACCGGCGGAACGTCTGCCATTCATTCATCACGGATGGCCGCATCCAGTTCTGCGGCGACTGCACGCATGAACTGGCCGGTCAGACGGTCGAGATTCCTGACTGGATGGACTGAGCATGCCGACACATCGAACGACGTTGCGCGTGCGAGTGCGCACCGCATGGTGGTTGCCGCTTTACCTCCGATCCCTGGCCGTCTGGTGCCAGGTCACGCGCACCGAGCCCGATTACGAGCGAGTCCGCGGCGTCATCGCGCGCGGCGTCCGAACCAGCATTGAAGACTGATATGCGCATTTTCACCACTGACCACGCGTGCACGTGCGGCGCGCATGCGCCGCGCGGTCGCGCGCATACCCGCGACGGTATCACCGCGTCGGGCGTGTACGCGGCCGAGCAGCTCGGCGAGCGGCAGTCGATCACGCCTGAAGGTTTCCTGCTCTGCGAGGCCGTGCCGATCGCGCGCGTCGGCGCGCAGGACTACGCCTATTTCGAGCTGCCCGAGATCGAGGCGAAGGACGGTGTCATCGTCGCCGAGCGCACGGCCGACGTGCTGTTCAGCCCCGAGACGCTCGCCAGCTTCGAAGGCAAGCCGATCACGATCGACCATCCGCCGGATTTCGTGACGCCGGCGAATTACATGTCGGTGTCCCGCGGCGACGTGCGCAACGTGCGGCGCGGCGAGGGCGCTCAGTCGGACCTTATGTTGGCTGACCTGCTGATCAAGGATGCCGAGGCGATCCGCCGCGTGCAGAGCGACGGCCCTGACGCGCTCGACCAAGTCAGCAACGGCTACGACGCCGACTACGAACAGATTGCGCCTGGGCGGGCGCGACAGGTGGTGATCGTGGGCAACCACGTCGCCCTCGTGAAAAGCGCCCGCTGTGGCCCCGTGTGTTCGATCGGGGATAGCAGTTCCAACCTACTCCCGACAGGAGATGCAAGCATGGCAACCAAGAAAGGCTCCAAGTTCGTCGACGCGTTGCGCAAGGCGTTCATGACGCGCGATTCCGAAGCGTTCGAGAAGGTCGCGAGCGAGATGACCGGCGACGAAGGCGGCGAGGGCGGCGACGGCCAACCCCAGATTCACATCCACATGCCCGGTACCGGCACCGATCCGAAGGCGGCTGTCTCCGCGACGGGCGACGATGTCGCGGGCGGTGGCGAAGGCGATCCGCTGAAGCAGGTGCTCGACGCGATCCATGCCACCAACGGCAAGATCGACGCGCTCGCCGATCGCGTGACGAAGCTCGAAGGCGGCGGCACGCAGACGGGCGACGCGGACGACGATGACGACGACCTGCTCGGTACCGGAACGACGGACAACGGCGGTACCGGCGAAGGCGACGACGACAAGACCGGCGCGCGTACCGGCGACAGCACTGCACTGCGCGACCAGTTTCAGGACGCGCTCTCGCGCGCCGAGATCCTCGCGCCGGGCGTGCGACTGCCGACGTTCGATGCGAAGGCGGTCCGCAAGAAGACGGTCGACGCCATGTGCGTGCTGCGCCGGCGCGCGCTGCGCGCCGCACTGGATAACGAGAACGCCGAACTGGTCAAGTCGGTGGTCGGCGGCGCGAACGTCGCCAGCATGACCTGCGATTCCGTCGCGGCGTTCTTCAACGCAGCGTCGGAGGTCGTGCGCAGCAAGAACTCCGGCGTCACGCAGCGCCGGACGAACGATTCCGCTCACACCGAGCGGAAAGACATCAACGCAATCCACGCGGAATTCTGGAAGGTCCGCAAGTAAGGAGCCGACATGCCCTCGTTGCAAGCTTATCAATTTCGCATGCCGGCAGGCTTTGCCGGCGACCTCCAGCGCGCCGAAGTCGCCACGATCGAGCCGCAGTTGATCGACCCGGCGGCACCGCCGACGGCGTTCGGCGTGTCGGTGAAGATGGTGAACGGCAAGATCCAGCCGATCAACAACGCGGCCGACACGGCGGCGCTCGTCTACGGCGTGAACCTCCGCGCGTACCCGATCCAGGGCAACGGCAACGATCCGCTCGGCACGTCGACGCCGCCGACGAGCGGTCCGACCGACATCCTGAAGCGCGGCTATTTCAATGCCGCGCTGGGCGGCACCGCGCCGGCCACGAAGAACGGTACGGTGTACGTGCGCGTCGCGGCAGCGGCCGCCGGCAAGCCGCTCGGTGGCTTCGAAGCGGCGGCCGACGGCACGAACACCGTTGTGATGCCCTCGAACTGGTACTTCACCGGTCCGGCCGACGCATACGGCATCGTGGAAATCGCCGTCAACATCTGATCCGGCGCTGAACAGCGCTTCACCCGAAGCCCCGCCATCGCGGGGCTTTTGCATTTCTGGAGCCATTACATGGACATGTCCGAACTGAAGCACCTGCGCCGGGCCGGGGCCTCGATCCCGATGTCGGCGGCCGTCGCAGACGCGACGCGCCGGCTGATCCGCGCGCGTACGCAGGACCAGCAGTACACGTACGATCGTGCGACGATCGACTCGACCGGCGTATTTCTCAACGGCCAGCTCGAGCGCCTCGACCAGACGCTCAACGAGCCGCTCGTCGAGTACACCTGGTCGCGCGACATCTACATCCGCAGCGACGTGTCGGCGGCCGACGAAGTCGCGTCGTTCACGAACTCGGCGTTCGGGATGAGCGGCGGTATCAACCCGAACGGTCTGAACTGGATCTCGAACGAGGGCAACGCGCTGGCGGGCCCGTCGGTCGATATCGGCAAGACCGCACAGCCGATGCTGCTCTGGGGTGCCGAAGTCAAGTACACGGTGCCCGAACTGATCAAGTCGCAAGCGCTCGGCATGCCCATCGACTCGCAGAAGGTCGAGGCGATGAACATGAAGCGCAACATGGACCTCGACCAGATCGTCTATTACGGCGATCCGCAGATGAGCTTCACCGGCTTGGTGAACTCGACCGGCGCCGTCGGGAGCGTTTCGAACGTCGCGAACGGCGCGGCCGGCACGCCGCAGTGGGAAACGAAGACGCCGAAGGAGATTCTCAAGGACGTTAACGAGATCCTGACTTCGGCGTGGCAAGCGTCGGGCTGGAAGGTGAAGCCGAACCGCCTCATGCTGCCGCCCGCGAAACTGGGCTGGGTTGCATCGCAGATCGTGAGCGACGCCGGCAACAAGTCGATCCTGACGTACCTGCTCGAGAACAACATCTGCACGCAGCAGGGCACGCCGCTGGAAATCCTCGAGCTGAAGTGGCTGATCGGCGCGGGCGCCGGCGGCACGCAGGGTCAGCTCGGCACCGTGGACCGGATGGTCGCGTACAACAGCGACAAGAAGTACGTCCAGTTCCCGATGACGGACCTGCAGCGCACGCCGCTCGAGTACCGCTCGCTGTTCCAGATCACGACCTACTGGTCGCGTATCGGTCGCGTCGAATGGCGCTACGGCACGACGGCCGCTTACCGGGACGGGATCTGACATGGCGAAGATCAATGTTCTGACGGCGTTCACGATCCGGTTGCTCCACGAGGGCGAGGAGGTCGTCCGCCGAGTCGAAGCCGGTGTGCAGGAGGTCGAGGACTTCATCGCCGAGCACTGGTACGCGAAGGCGCACACGGGCCCGCTGCCGGAGAAATCCGGCGATGTAGGTGACCCGCAAGGCGGCGCGACCGATCAGGCTGCAGCGCTCGCCGCGGCGAAGTCCGATCTCCAGGCCGAGTCGGACCGCCTCGAAAAGCTTCGTGTCGAGCTCGAGGCGTTCAGCAAAGGTCTGGACGAACGCGCGGCGGCGCTCGATGCGCATGAGGCGGCAGTCGCGGCCGGTGTGCAGGATCTCGCCGCGCGAGTGGCCGCCTTCGAGGCAGCCCAGAAGGACGCCGCGGCGGCCGCGAAGGACGGCGCAGCCGACGGCGCGACGCAGAAGTCCGGCGGCGGGAAGAAGGCATAATGGCCTCCCGGCGCCGCGCCGTGAAGGCGCGCGCCGGGCATCCGCATTTTGGCAAGGTGACACGTGGATATCGCCCAGTTCCGACAGTCGTTCCCCGAGTTCAACGATACGACGACGTACCCCGACTCGCTCGTCCAGTTTTGGATGACCGTCGCGGTGTCGCTCGTCAATGCTGACCGGTGGCGTGAGCTGACGGATCTGGGTGTCGCGCTGGTCACCGCGCACCACCTCGCGCTCGCGTTGAAGGACCAGAAGACGGCCGCAGTCGGCGGCGTGCCCGGGCAGGTCACCGGGCCGCAGTCGTCGAAGGCCGTCGACAAGGTGAGCGCGAGCTACGACACCGCGGCTGTCGCCATCAAGGACGGCGGCTTCTGGAACGCCACGATGTACGGCGTTCGCTATCTCAGCCTCGCGCAAATGATGGGCTCGGGCGGCATCCAGCTGTAATGCTACCGCCGCCCATCGGGAGAATCCCATGGGCAGCATGAAAATCGACCGCCTCGACCAGGTGCTGAAGTCGATCAGCGGGCTGGTGCAAAAGGAAGTGCTGGTCGGCGTGCCCGATAGCACTGCCGGCCGGAAGGACGAGGGCGAACCGCTCAGCAACGCAGAGATCGGCTACATCATGGAAAACGGCTCGCCGGCCAACAACATACCGGCGCGCCCGCACCTGGTGCCCGGCGTGCAGGATGCGCGGCCGAATTTCGAGCCGCAGCTCCAGAAGGGCGTCGAAGCGGCGCTCGACGGCGATCTCGAACAGGTCGAGCGCAGGCTGAAGCTGGCCGGTCTCGCCGGGCAAAACGGCGTGCGCGCGAAGATCAACAGCAACATCGCTCCCGAATTGGCCGAATCGACGCTGGCCGCGCGCCGGCGCCGCGGCGTCACGCGTGAGAACACGCTGGTCGACACCGGCCAGTACCGCAACGCGATCACGTACGTGGTTCGCAAGAAGTAGTTTCCAGTTTCCCAGCTCCAAGGGCCGCCACGCGCGGCCCTTTTTCGTTGGTGCGCTCGATATGGCCTTCCTCGACGTAACCGAGGTCCTGCTCGATCCGGATTTCATGGACACGGGCCTGATCTGCAATCGCATGACGCAAACGGTCGACGGCCACGGCCGCGCGCAGAACACCGCTGCGTCGACGTCGTTCGCCGCCGTCGTGACGAGCGACAAGGGCGACATCCTGCACCGCAACGCGGACGGCAGCCGAATCATCGGCTCGATCACGCTGCACACGATGTTCCGGCTGATAGACGGCAGCGTCGGCCACGACGCCGACGAGGTCGTATGGGCGGGCCGCACCTACACGGTCGTGAACGTGAACGACTACTCGCACTTCGGCCGCGGCTTCGTTTGCGCGACGTGCGACCTGAAGCCTCTCTCAGGATGACCCCATGAACGACAGCTCGACCGGCGGTTATCTGGCGCCAGCCGTCGATGCGCCGCCGGCCGAGGACGATGCCCTTGACGATCTGGTCCACGACCTGATCGCGGGCATCACGGCTCTGCCGCCTGACCTCGTGCGGCCGCGCTGGCAGCAGACCGTGCCGAAGCAGCCGGAGCCCTCCGTCGACTGGTGTGCGTTCGGCGTGCAGGAACAAGAGCCGGACGCAGGGCCGGCGATCCAGCACGACGGCACTGGAGATGGGCACGACACCTACATCCGGCACCAGGACATCGACGTCATGTGCACGTTCTACGGCCCGCGCGCGAAGGGATACGCGCAGCGGCTCGCTGACGGGCTCGCGATCCCGCAGAACCGCGAGCAACTCCAACTGCAGGACATGGCGTTCGTCGGCGTCGGCCTGATTCGAGCGGCGCCCGACCTGGTCAACCAGCAATGGGTGCGGCGCTACGACATGACCGTGACACTGCGCCGAAAGATCACCCGGACCTACGCGGTCCTCAACCTCAAATCGGCCACCGTGGCGACGACGACCGACTCGTCGACGCCAGTGGCCGGCGTTTCAAACATCCACTCGTAGGGGACCAGCATGTCCAACGGATTGCCGGTATCGCGTCTGATCAACGTGACGATCAACCTCGCCGCGCTGGCGGCGCAGGGCGCGAACATGAACACCGGGCTGATTCTCGGCCCGTCAGCCATCATTGACACCAACGAACGCGCGCGCTCGTACGGCGGCATCGACGAGGTGACGTCCGACTTCGGCACGAACACGCCGGAGTACTTCGCGGCCGCGCTGTATTTCAACCAGGTGCCGCAGCCGCAGCAGTTGATGATCGGCCGGTGGGCGAAGACTGCGACGTCTGGGTCGCTGCGTGGCGGAGTGCTGTCGACGGCGCAGCAGGACATGACCGCCTGGAAGGCGATCACGACGGGTGCCTTCAACATCACGATCGACGGCAACGCGAAGACAGTCACCGCGCTCGACTTCTCCGCGCAGACGAACCTGAACGGCGTTGCGACGGTGATCAACGCGAAGCTGACCGGCGCGACGATCGCGTGGAACGGCTCGCAGTTCGTGGTGACGTCGAGCACGTCCGGTACCAGTTCGACCGTCGGGTATGCGACCGTACCGGGCAGTGGCACGGACGTCTCGTCGATGCTCGGCCTCACCAGCAGCTTAGCCGGCACGCCGGCCGCCGGCATCGCTCCCGAGCAGCCGGTGGACGCCGCCGCGGTGTTTCTCGACCGCTTCGCGAACCAGTTCCTCGGTCTCGATTTCGCTGACGCGTCGATCACGGATGCACAGCATATTGCTGTCGCATCGCTCATTGAAGCCGATCAGCGCCATATCTACGGCATCACGACGCAGAACCCGCAGGTGCTCGACTCGACGGTGTCGACCGACATCGCGAGCAAGCTGAAGGCACTGAATCTGAAGTACTCCATCGTGCAGTACTCCAGCGCGACGCCGTATGCGGTGTCGTCTCTGCTCGGCAGGCTGCTGACGGTGAACTTCAACGGCAACAACACGACGATCACGCTCATGTTCAAGCAGGAGCCGAGCGTCGCCGCGGAACAGCTGACCAGCACCCAAGCGAACACGGTGCAAGCGAAGAACTGCAACGTCTTCGTCAACTACAGCAACAACACGTCGATCATCCAGTACGGCGTGACGCCGAGCGGCCTGTTCGCCGACTCCGTCTACAACGCGATCTGGTTCCGCAACCGGATCGAGACGGACGTCTACAACCTGCTGTACCAGAGCCCGACGAAGATCCCGCAGACGGACGGTGGCAACGCCACGATCGCGGCCACGATCTCCGCGGCCTGCGAGGCGGCGGTGAACAACGGCTACCTCGCGGCGGGCGTCTGGAATTCGGCCGGCTTCGGCGCGCTGAATCAGGGCGACACGCTGGCCCAGGGCTACTACGTCTATGCACCGCCGATCGCGACGCAGTCGCAGGCCGACCGGGAGGCACGCAAGTCGGTCACGTTCCAGGTCGCAGCGAAGGAAGCCGGCGCGATCCACAGTGTCGACATCCTCGTCAACGTCAACCGCTAACAGGGGCATCTCAACATGACGACTTACAGCTTTCAGGACGTCGCGGCGACGATCGTCGGCCCGGGCGGCGCGTTCTCGCTCGGCTACGGCGAAGCGACTGCGGAAGAAGGCATCACGATCGCTCGCGCGGGCGACAAGAACACGATGACGATCGGCTCGGACGGCGAAGGCATGCATAGCCTGCATGCCGACAAGTCCGGGCAGGTCACGCTGCGCTACCTAAAGACCGCGCCGATCAACGCGAAGCTGATGGCGCTCTACGACGCGCAGTCGCTCGACAGTCGCCTGTGGGGCAAGAACCTGATCGAGGTTCGGCAGACGGCGGCCGGTGACGTGCTGACCGCGCGCAGCTGCGCGTTCAAGAAGGCTCCAGACCTGAAGTACGCGAAGGACGGCGACATCGTCGAATGGGTCTTCGACTCGATCAAGATCGATAACATCCTCGGGACGTACTGAGCATGGCGACCGAAGTTCAACTCAACGACACGCGGTACGTGATCGGCAAGCTGAGCGCGATGCAGCAGTTCCACGTGTCGCGGCGCATCGCACCGATCATCCCGCCGATGATCCCGGTGCTGATGAAGTTCTATGCCGAGCTCGAGCAGGCCGACGTGGCCCGCGAGCAGGCGCGCGCGAACGCCGCGCTCGCGGCTCTCGCGGGAGCTGCCGGTGGCACGGAAGTGTCAGGCGACGGCTCGCCGGCACCCGAGGCCGACCGCTCGCGCGAGCTGCTGTCGCTGGTCGACGCAATCGCGCCGGTGCTGCAGCCATTCGCCGACGCGCTGGCCGGCCTGAAGGACGAGGACGCCGAATACGTCTTCGGCACGTGCCTGTCGGTCGTCGAGCGGTGGCAGGGGACCGGCTGGGCGAAGGTCTGGAACGTCGCGCACAAGACGTCGATGTTCGACGACATCGGCATCGACGTGATGCTGCCGCTGGTCGTGCGCGTGGTGGTGGCAAACCTCGGCCCTTTTATCAGCGGGCTGCTTACCAGCCAAGCGAGCAGCCCGGCGGCGACGTAGGCTGGATCCGCACGCTGCCCGGCGGTGAGGATTGGCTGCTCGCGCCCGTACATGCGCAGATGTGTCGGTACGAGTCGCTGCTCGACGGGACGCTCGGCTTGGCCGACGTCGCGCTCATGAACGATTCACTCGCCGTCCGGGCGGACAACGAAGCGGCGTACCGCCGCAAGATGGAAAGAGAAAATGGCTGATTCGGTCGTCATCCGCGAGTTCCTGGTCGCGCTCGGCTTCAAGGTCGACGAGAAGGGCCTGAAGAACTTCAAGGAAGGCGTCGAAGGGACGACAAAGGGCGTCAAGCAGCTGATCGCCACGGTGTCCGGCGCCGCGCTCACCGTGAGCGCCGGCGTCGCGGCATTCGCGTCGAAGCTCGAGCGCCTGTACTTCGTGTCTCAGCGGACCGGCGCGTCGGCGACCAACCTGCGCGGCTTCGAATTCGCCGCACGGAACATGGGCGTCTCGGCGGAGGCGGCGACCGGCACGATCGAGAACCTTGCGCGCTTCCTGCGCAACAACCCGGCGGGCGAGGGCTATCTCGCGACGCTCGGCGTGCAGACGCGCAACGCAAACGGCGAGCTGCGCGACACGGTCGACATCATGTCCGACCTCGGGAAGTCGCTGGCGAACGAGCCAACGTGGCTCGCGAGCCAGTACGGCAACATTCTCGGTATCGACGAGAACCTGATGCTCGCTATGCGCAACGGGGACTTCGAGAAGCTCCTGGCGCAGTACCGCGAGATGTCGAAGTCGACCGGGCTGGACAAGGCGGCCGACGACTCGCATCGCTTCATGACGCAGCTGCGTGGCCTCGGCACGTCGTTTGAGAACCTTGGCATTCGCGTCGAGGGCGCGATGCTGCAGAAGATCGGCCCCCAGCTCGAACGGTTCCAGCGTTGGATGGATGAGCACGGCGATGAGATCGCGAACCGGGTCACGGACATCGCCAACGCGGTCGTGAAGGCGGCCGCGGCGATGGGGCCGCCGCTGGCATGGCTTGCGGACAAGTTCGTCGAGCTCGACCACGGTACGAACGGCTGGTCGACGAAAATCCTGCTGCTAGGTGTAGCACTGAATGCCCTCGGCGTGTTTCGGATCGCTGGCGGCATCTGGAAGATGGTCGCGGCACTGCGCGCGGCCGGCACGGCCACGACTGCCGCATCCGCAGCCGGTGGCGGATTGCTTTCCGTGCTTGGCAGCCTCGCGACGGCAGTGGCGGCCGTCGGAGCTGCGTTTGCAGGCTGGAAGATCGGCGACGCGGTGCGCGACAAGGTCGACGGCTTGATCACGCAATTGTCTGGCGGGAAGTACCGCTCGCTCTGGGACGTGCTGACCGGTAAGGATCGGCGTGGTTTGGAAGCGACCGGCGGCTACACGCAGGAGGAAATCGACAGCGTGAAGGACGGGGGCGGCGCGAAGCTGACACCGCCACGCGCTGAACAGCAGTCGACTCCCGCGCAGCCTGGCGAAAAACGTTCGGTACCGGCGTCGCAAACCACCGGTCCGCAGAATCCTACGACGCGGCCTACTTCGGCACCGGCGTCATGGACAGAGCGTGTTGCAGCTCCTGGCGACGGCGGTCTCGTTGGCCGTCTCGGTCAACTGGCCGACACAGCGTTCGGCAAGCTGATCGCGCGCGGAGAGGGAGACTACAACAGCGTGAACCGCGGCGCGCGCGGCGGTTACCGTGCCGGCACCGAGAACCTCGAGGGCATGACACTTGCGCAGGTCATGGCTGCGCAGCGCGCGGGACAGTTCAACGCGGCGGGCCGCTACCAGATCATCGGCAGCACATTGGCCGAGGCTGCGCGCGGGTTGAAGCTGAACGGGTCCGAGATGTTCGACCGGAAGCTGCAGGACCGGATCTTCGAGCAGTACCTCGTGCGCAACAAGCGTCGTGCGATCGCCGACTACGTCGAAGGGCGTAGCGACGACCTGCGCGGCGCTCTGCGCGCGGCGTCGCGCGAGTGGGCGAGCGTCGCAGACCCGGATACCGGACGCAGCTACTACGCGGGCAAGGGCAACAACCGTGCGAGCATCACGGCCGCTGAGATGGCGGCCGCGCTGCGAAATACTCGCGCGACTTACCAGCCGCCGGCGGCGCTGGTCGCACAACCGGCAGCGCGCGGTGGCGAGGCGAAGGTCGAACTGCACCAGTCCACGCAGATCCATGTGACTGGCGCTAGCGATCCTTCGGCGGCCGGCCGCGCGGTCGAGCGCGAGCAGCGGGCGGTGAATGCCGACATGGTCCGCAACCTGCAGGGGGTGATTGCATGATCCTCGACATGATCATGATCTCGCCGAAGAAGATCGGCAGCATCACGGTGCAGGTCGCGATCGAAGAGGTGTACAACGACGAGCTCACAATTACCGAGCATCCGGTTGAGCAAGGGGCGCAGATCACCGATCACGCTTTCAAGCGTCAGCCGGATCTCTCGATGCGGTGCGGCTGGAGCAACGCCGACTATGAAGCACTGCTCGGAGCGGCAGAGGCGACGTTCGACGGCGGCGGCCTCCCGTCGGCGCAGTACGTCAACGCGATCTACTCGCAGTTGCTGGCGCTGCAGCAGGCGCGCTCGCCGGTCGACGTCACGACCAGCCGCCGGACCTACCAGAGCATGCTTCTGCAGGGGCTGCGGCTCACGGTTGATGAGAAGACGTCGAGCGCGCTGATCCTGACGGCGACGCTCAAGCAGATCCGCATCGTGTCGACGCAGGTGACGAAGCTGCCGCCGCGCGAGAACCAAGCCGATCCCGCGTCGACGGCCGAGACGGGCAACGGGGGCACGAAGGCCGCCATGCCGGCGACGCCAGCGCCGGGCGGCGCGGTACCGCCGGGGAGTATGTGATGCCGAGCTTCTTCGAGATTCCCTTTTCCCCGCGCCCGGAGCGCTTCACCGTGACGTTGAGCGGGACCGACTTCCGCCTGACCGTCCAGTACCGCAAGGCCGGCGGCGCGGGGTGGGTGCTCGACGTCGCGGACGCGCAGGACAACCCGCTGGTGTCCGGCCTGCCGTTGGTGACTGGCATTGACCTGCTCGGCCAGTACAAGCACCTGGGGTTCCAAGGGCGGCTGTGGGTGCAGGGCGCCGCTGATCCAGACGACGTTCCGACGTACGAGGATCTCGGTATCGGATCGCATGTTTTCTGGGTGACGGATCAATGAGCGTTCAGCAGTTCGGCCGGAAGGTATCGCTGATCATCGGCTTTGACAGTGGCGAAGCGCTCGACCTGTCCGAGCTTCGGATTGTGTTCCGCGTGCAGCGAGGCGACCTGCAGACGCCGAACTCGGCGCGGATTCGCGTGTACAACGTGTCGACGACCACGGCCCGGCGCGCACAGAAGGAATTCACGCGCGTTGTGCTGCAGGCCGGCTACGAAGGCAGCTACGGGATCATATTCGACGGCCAGATCAAGCAGGTGCGGCGCGGGCGCGAAAGCCAGACTGACACGTTCCTCGACATCACGGCAGCGGATGGCGACTCGGCGTACAACTTCGCCGTGGTCAACACGACGCTCGCGGCCGGTTCAACGCCGGCCGACCACGTGGCGGCCGCGTGTACTGCGATGAACCAGTATGGCGTGCAGCAGGGCTATCTGCCCGAACTGCCGTCGAACCCACTGCCCCGAGGCAAGGTGATGTTCGGCATGGCGCGGGACTTCATGAGATGGACCGCACGGACCACTCAGACCGTCTGGAGCATCCAGGACGGTAAGGTCGTGCTGGTGCCGGAGACCGCGTACATGCCCGGCGACATTCCGGTGATCACGTCGGATACCGGCATGGTCGGTCTGCCGCAGCAGACCGCGAACGGCATCGAGGTGAAGATGCTGCTGAACCCGAGCGTGAAGATCGGCCGACTAATCTGTCTCGACAACGCGAGTATCCAGCAGTACGAATACAGCCTGAACGTTGGCCAGCAGGCCGAGAACGAGCGGATCGAGATGCAGGCGAAGCTGCAGGACGACGGCTTCTACTACGTGATGCTCGCGGAAGTCAGTGGCGATACGCGCGGCGAAGAGTGGTACACGAACGTGACCTGCCTCGCGGCCGATGTCACCGTGCTACCCGATTCGTTCAGGGACAAGGCGGCGGTGCCGTCCGCCGACGTGATCAAGCGGTTCGGCTAACGAAGTTCCTTCTGATACTGCGAAATTCTTTTGCTGATTTCGTCCGGAGTGATCGCGCGTTTCACGAACTTTCCTGAGCCGTCGTCGAGAATTTTCACCTCTGCGTAGTTGATCAGTGAATCTTGTCGACTGTTTCCGAACTTCGTGACGATTAGAACGGAATCATTGGCGGGGCTGAGCACTTTTCCCCAGCATGCGGCGACGAGAGCTCGACCATATAACGATTCGGCCGCCCGCATGTTGGGCGCATCGGTGATAGGCAGGCGACACGGCATGTTCCTGTATAGGATCGAGCTCATTGCCGAGCGAGGGATCGTGTCATCGACTGTTTTCGCGAAAACGTAGGCCGACTGTCCAATAGTTGAGCGGTCAAATGATCTCGCGCGGATAGCTGCGTCTTCCTGCTCCTGAGCGATTTTCCATTTCGGTACCTCATTCTGTTCGGCCGCGAACGCTCGATTCTTCGCGATCAAATCCTCAACGTCAGCGGCTTGAACGTAGCAGGCAGTCATTGCCAGCACGGCTGCAACAAACAGTTTCATATCGAGTCCATGGATAGACGTGAAAGGGTAGGCGACCCGGAGGTTGCCCTGCGTGAAGCGTTCGACGGCGTGCGCGCGGGCATCTGGACAGCTTTGCCCGGCATCATCCAGTCGTTCGAAAGCTCGGCCGACCGGCCGCCGACCTGCAGCGTCCAGCCGGCCATCAAGGCGCAGGTGCGCGGCATCGACGGAACGATCCAGAGCGTCGCGCTTCCGCTCCTGGTCGACTGCCCGGTCCAGTTCCCCGCTGGAGGAAATTGTACGTTGACGTTCCCGGTAGCGCGCGGTGACGAGTGCCTCGTCGTGTTCGCCTCGCGCTGCATAGACGCCTGGTGGCAGTCGGGCGGCGTGCAGGAGCAGGCGGAGCTGCGCATGCACGATCTGTCGGATGGATTCGTGCTGCTCGGCTTTCGATCGCGGCCGCGCGCTCTCGCTGGCGTCAGCGGCAGTTCGACGCAGCTGCGCAGCGACGACGGCGCGACGTACATCGACCTGAACCCGACGCTGCAGAAGGTCAAGATCGTCGCGCCGGGCGGCTTCGATGTCGTCGCGCCGCTGTCGACGTTCTCGGCGGCCGTGACGATCACCGGGCTGCTGACGTTCGTCGGTGGCATGGTCGGCAGCGCGGCGAGCGGTGCCGCCGCGGTGTTCAACGGCATCCTCAACGTGATCGGCCAGATCACGGCGAACGGCAAACGCGTCGACGACACGCATACGCACCCGGATGCGCAGGGCGGCAACACCGGCCCAGTCAACTGAGACTCCCATGCGATACCGAAAACTCGACGCTGACGGCGACTACGTCTTCGGCGGCGGCGCGGCCGACTTCCTCGTGAACACGCCCGAGACGGTCGCTCAGGCCGTGCTGACGCGCCTGCGCTTGCTGCGCGGCGAATGGTTTCTGGACACGACGGCGGGCATGCCTTGGGCTACCGACGTGCTCGGCAAGTACACGAGCGGCAAGTACGACGCATCGATCCGTCAGTGCGTCCTCGGCACGCAGGGCGTGACCGAGCTCACAAGCTACTCGAGCTCGGCCGATCCCGAGACGCGCGTACTGACCGTCACCGCGACGATCGACACCATCTACGGCACCACCACGGTACAGGCGACATTGTGACTATCACGACCCTCGCACCCACCATCGACGCGAACGGCATCACCGCGCCGACGTACGCTGACGTGCTCGCGTTCCTGCAGGATCAGTACCGCTCGATCTACGGCGCCGACACATACCTGGAACCGGACAGCCAAGACGGTCAACTGCTCGGCGTGTTCGCGAAGGCGATCAGCGATGTCAACTCGGTTGCGATCGCGATCTACCGGTCGTTCAGCCCCGCGACGGCGCAGGGCGACGCGCTGTCGAGCAACGTCAAGATCAACGGCATCGCGCGCAAGGTCGCGTCGTACTCGAGCGCCGACCTAGTACTGGTCGGGCAGGCTGGCAAGACGATCACGAACGGCGCGGCGAAGGACGCGAACGGTGTGCAATGGATGCTGCCGGCAACGGTGACGATTCCGCCGAGCGGCTCGATCACGGTCACGGCCACATGCGCGACGATCGGCGACATCTCAGCGCGCGCAGGCACGATCAACCAGATCGCGACGCCGGCGCTTGGCTGGCAGTCGGTGACGAACCCGGCCGATGCGGCCGAGGGTGCTCCAGTCGAATCCGACGCAGTGCTGCGTCAGCGGCAGACGGTGTCGACTGCACTACCATCGCTCACGGTACTCGACGGCATCATCGGCGCTGTCGCGAACGTTCCGGGCGTCACCCGGTATGCCGCCTACGAAAACGACACGAGCGCGACCGACGCCAACGGTATTCCGTCGCACTCGATTTCGCTCGTCGTCGAGGGTGGGGACGCGACAGCGATCGCGAACGCCATCGCGGCGAAGAAGACCCCGGGCGCTGGCACGTTCGGCACGACGTCGATCGTCGTCGCGGACATCTACGGCCGGCCGATCACGATCAATTTCTTCCGGCCGGCGTCCGCTCCGACTGCGGCTACCGTAACGATCAAGGCGCTCACCGGCTACACCAGTCAGACGGGCCAGCAGATCCAACAGGCCGTGTCGGACTACATCAACGGCGTGCAGATCGGCGGCGGACTATCTGGTAGTGTCGAATGGGGTGACGCCCTGACCGCAGCGAACAGCGTCGGCGGTGGGGTGACGTTCAAGCTGTCTGGGCTAACGCTCACTGGGCCGCGTGGAGCCGGCACGCCGGATGTCGCGCTGCTGTTCAACGAAGCGGCGTCGTGCGCGCCTGCGAACGTGACGCTGGTGGTGACCTGATGGCTGACCTTACCGAATACACCGGGCTGATCACGTCCGAGCACAGCGACAAGCCGCGGTTCATGGCGACAGTCAGCGCGCTTGTGCAGTCTCTCGTCGACCAGATGAACCTGATCGAGAGCATGCCCGGCAAGTTCGACCTGGACGTCGCCGTTGGTGACCAGCTCGATACGGTCGGTTTGTGGGTCGGCGTGTCGCGGAAGATTCGCACGCCACTGACGGGCATCTATTTCTCGTTCGATATCGCGGGCCTTGGCTTCGATCAAGGCACTTGGAAGGGGCCGTTCGACCCAGATACGGGGCTCACGGTGCTCGACGACGACACGTACCGACTGGTCATCCGCGCGAAGATCGGCGCGAACCACTGGGACGGGACGCTCGAGCAGAGTGCTGCGATCCTGAACAGCATCTTCGATGCGGACACGCACGTGTTCATTGAGGACCACCAAGACATGTCGATGACAATCGGCATCGCCGGAAAGGTGCCGCCGGCGACGTTCCTCGCACTGCTTTCCGGCGGATACATCCCCCTGAAGCCCGAGGGTGTTCGGGTTAACTACACGATCGTCACGACCGTCGACGGATCGCCCCTGTTTGGATTCGACATGAGCAATCAGCTCGTGTCCGGGTTCGACGTCGGAGCCTGGAGCAGGCCCGTCTAACCGCCAATCGGATTTGTCTTCAAGCCACCTTCGGGTGGCTTTTTTTATGCTCGGAGCATTGATGGCAACGAACGATTTTCTCGTGTTCGGCGGAGGCAGTTCCCCGAACGTTATCGACCAGGCGACGTACGCGGCGCTGTCGGCCCGTCTATCGGGATTTCAGTCCGGTACCGCGCTGTCGGCGCAGCTCAACAAGGTGTGGCGCCAGAGCTCGATCATGGCCGCCGTGCTTGCGCAGTTCGCGGCAAACTATTCCGGGCAGAACTCGGTCGACGATGGCACCACGGCGACGCTATTGGCTAACTTCGTAGTGGCGCTCAATGCAGCAGGCATTACAGCCGCGCAGTTCGACAGCACTACCAAGCAAGCGACGACCGCCTTCGTTCAAGGTGCGCTCGGTAATTTCCGGAATCAGATCGGGCTCAGTGCGGCAACGACGCTTAACGCAAATGCATGGGGCAACGCATATACGCTCTTCGGAGGTTCGCCGTACAACGTGACCTTGCCGCCGCTTTCCTCGGGGATAAACGGCGCGGCGATTCGATTCTCGAACATCGGGTCGACCGCGTACACGTTGGTCGGGGCTGGGTCGGATACGATTTTCAACGGGACTACATCGAACACGCTCGTACTCAATCCCGGCGACACGGTCACCTTGGTTTCGTCGGGTGTGTGGGTGATGTTTGGCGGTTCGATGTCGCTTCTGGCGTCCGGTGTGATGAGCGGGCCGGGCTGGAAAACCCAGCCGCAGTTTGACAACAGCACGAGACTCGCGACGACGGCCTTCGTTCAGCGGGCGCTCGGCAGCTTCTCGGGCATCAAGCTCGTACAAAGCACCAATACGACGCTCGACGCAACTGCATTCGGCTCAGCGATTCAGATCAGTGGGTCATCGTGCACGATCACTTTGCCGCCTGGTAACGGGGCGCAGCCCGGTTCTACGATCCGCTTCTATGCGCAAGGAGCGGTAGGTGCCACGTACACCATCCAAGCTGTAGGTGGTGCCTTTATTTATGCTCCTGGCGCTGGGATGGGTTCGTCGAATACGACTTTGACGTTGAACGCAAACGACACGGTCGAACTCACGAACCGAAGCGGCAATGAATGGGATGTCACGGGCGGGTCGTGGATTGTTTCGAATGAAGCTATCACGCTTGGGCCGAACACCACCGGTACTACCGCAGGGGCTGGAGACAACAGCACGAAGCTCGCGACGACGACTTTCGTGATGAACGGTCTGTATTCTGGAAAGGGCGTATCTCGATTCACTTCCAGCGGCACGTTCACTGTGCCTACTGGTGTCACGACTCTTTACGTGAGCGGATGTGCTGCTGGGGGCGGCGGTGGAGGAACTGCAACGGTTGGAAATCCGAATATCGTGTCCGGAGGCGGCGGTGGTGCAGCGGGACAGCCCGAGATTCGGCGGCGAGTAACCGTCGTGCCAGGTGAAACGTTGACGGTCACGATTGGCGCCGCTGGTACTGGCGGCGCAACGAATTCCTCTGGGATTGCTGGTGGCGCGACGACGATCGTAGGGTCATCATCGGGCACATTGATCAGTCTTGGTGGAGGGACTGGCGGTAGCCCGGGCAATGCGGCCACCTATTCGAGCTACACCGCTGGCGGGAACGGTGGAAGCGGATACCCATCGGCGCCGTACGGTCAAGACACGGGACCGGTTGGGATCGGGGCTAGTGGTGGTATCGGGGCGTCTGGTCCGTTTGGTGGTGGAGGACCGGGGGGGCGCGGAAGTCTAACAGGGGCTGCAATGCTTCCTGGTCAATCGGCAAACGGATATGGCGCTGGGGGAGGCGGAGCTGGGGGCAACTATGCGGGTGGGAATACCACTACAAGCTCCTCGACCGGAGCTCCTGGTGGATCCGGTGCTCAGGGTTTTGCTGTTATCGAATGGTGATCTCGATGAACTATGCAATCGTGGAAGGCGGTTTGGTTACCAATATTATCGTTTGGGACGGGGATGTAAGCGTCTGGCAGCCCCCGCCCGATGCGGAAGCCATTCCCATTAGCGATGGGGATGCCGTAGGTATCGGATACCTATACGATGGGAGCGGATTCTCCGCTCCCGCCGCTTGATTCAGTTACGGGCGGAGACTTCTCATCTCGCGCCAGCCGTGTGACAGGTAATGCGTAGCTGGATCGACTCCGGCAGCGCGGACGTCAGGATTGGCCGACAAATACTGTTCTGGGTCGAAATCGGCCGGAAGGCTCCGGGTGATGTGTGCGGAGCCAACCGTTTCGATCGGAATCTGTCTGCCGAGGTACGCATTTCGGGTGATCTCTCCCGTCATGACGTTCGGAAGTTCGCGGAACGCGATGGTGCCGTAGAACGGATCTGACCACATGGGCGTGTAATACGCGCAGTCCTCGAAGTAGTAGTGCGTCACCTGCGACCATCTGGTTTTCGATTTGTCCCGCTGTTTGTTTCCACCGTGCAGGAGGTTCGCTAGCCAGATGAGTGCTTGACCTTTCTTCGCGTGGAACGTCTCCGGCTTTATGCCATGAGCATCGACGAGCGCGCGCCACATCGGCTCGTACACGGATTGATTCGGCTTCTGACCGAAGTCCGTTGCGCAAATGCCGATGTGTTCATTCGTAAAAATCGGCCATTTGTGACTGCCCGGATAGTAAAGAAGGGGGCCCGCATCGGGGCCGATGTCTTCGAGGGCGGTCCACACCCCGCACATAAAGCGCTCCGGCGCAGAGCTGAAGTGCACCGAGTCGGTATGCATATGCTGCTGCGTCCCGACCGGGAAATTCAGCGTTTGGAACGGCCATGCCTGGCGACCAAACAACGTCGACAGGAGCTTGATGATGTGCTCGTTCGTGGCGATTCGTTTGACGTCTGCGTCGAACGTCCACGCGTCTTGAATACGGAGGCCGTCTCCGACTTCATAGCCGCGCTCCATCCAATACTGCCAGTTGTACCCATCGCGAAGATTCGCCTTGATTCGATCGGCCACGCTTGAAAACTCAGCGTCCGGGAAATCGATGATCGCATATCCCTTTTCGTTCAACTGTGCTGCGATTCGCCGCGTTTCGCTATCGATAGACGGGTTGGAGAATATCTTCTCGAAGAATGGTGATTCCACCGCCGGAACCCCGGGCAGTAGATTAACGAATTTATCCTGCATGTTGGTCCTTTGGTGGTTTTATGAACAAACGGAGAGATTCTAATTTGCAGTGTGAGAAATGCAAGCTACAAGTTGGTTGGTGAATAGCAGGCCGCCTTCTCATCCAGGCGGTTTTTTCGTTTACGGGGAATCGATGAAGAACGATCTCGCGGTGAGTGCTGCCAAGGCGGCGCCGGCGGTGGGAAGCAATTTCTGGCTGTGGCTGACCGGCCACGACATCAACTGGTGGGTAGCCGTCGCGACGATCGCGTATATCGGGCTGCAGGCGTACTACCTGGTCAAGAACAAGGGGAAGAGGGCATTGCTCGATGGCTAACGTACCGAAGAAGACACTGGCGGGTGTGGTGGGGGCTGCTGCGGCAGCCCTTCTTTTTTCCATGGTCCCGAAGTTCGAGGGGCTCGAACTCGTCGCGCGGCCCGACCCGATCGGGATCGTCACAGCGTGCAACGGCGACACGAAGGATGTGCACGCCGGCCAGCGCTTCACGCCGGAAGAGTGCCGCACGCGCCTCGAACAACGGCTGATCGAGCACGCCGATCCGGTGCTGAAGTGCACGCCGGTCCTGAAGGGGCACACCTACCAGCTCGCGGCAGCGGTGAGCTTCGCCTACAACGTTGGCGCGGGGGCGTACTGCGGCAGCACGACGGCGAAGAGGTTCAACGCCGGCGACTGGAAGGGCGCGTGCCGCGCGCTGAACGAGGCGGACAACGGCCGGCCGCAGTGGGTGACCGCCGGCGGCCGCGTGCTGCCGGGTCTGGTGAAACGTCGCGCTGAAGAGCGTGCCCTCTGCGAGCGCGGCCTATGACAGATTATTCGGAGGGGCGTCGTCGTGTATTCATACGTCGCTTAGGAGGAGCAGCCGACTTTTCTTGATCTTCGGATCGTTTCAACGTTCGAGGGGTGTCGTGGACTTTCTCGCCCAGAGCAGTTCGCCTGTATTTACCGGTCTCGGGATCTTTTTCCAGGATGCCCAACGTAGTGCCGAGTTCCGACATCCGTCGCACGGCTGCAATCGCATCTTCGATTTCGTATTCCGCCAAGGCGGATCCGAGGTTTGCCATGAGGGCTACAAGTTCGTTCGACACTTCGTTTTCCGACTGAGGCACTCTTTCCGCCATTGCTTTCAAATAGCCGCCGGTAACGGAAAGCATCGCCTCTTGTGCGTCGACTAGTCGCCTCATTGCCGCGATTTCACCGTCGGTCGCTTCCAGTACTCGTTTTGTGTACTCGGCAACCTGATCGAGCGCCGCAATGCGCTCAGGGTCGTTGTTCGGATCGAGGCTGAATTCGAGCCGAGCGACGATCTCGGCGTTCATCGATCGATTGTTCTTCCTCGCTTGCTCTGCGATGTGCTCGCGCATTCCGTCCGGTAAGCGCACGACAAACTGGTCGGCGCTACGGCTCGGGGCTTTGGTGTCTTTGCTCATGGGGCGGACAATACTAGCCATTTGATATTTTTTCCATGATAGCCACTTGCGATCATATCAAATGGCTACTATGATGTGTGCACGGTGTTTACAAACTGGAGGTCTGATGAAAGGTGCCAGATCGATGCCGCAGGTGAACATTCGCATGCCGGAGGAAATGAAAGGCGTGCTGGAGGAGGCGGCGCAGAGGAATTTCCGCAGCTTGAGCGCGGAGATCAACGCGAGGTTGATTTTGAGCCTCCAAACGGAAAACGCCCGGCCGGCGGCAACCGGTCGGGCGTTAGTGACGCAGTGAACCCCTTGGTAAGGAACAATGGTCATGAGACATGATAGCACTACATCGGGTAATGACAAGGTTCAGCAATCCCGGCCGCTTGAACGGCGCGTGGTCGACCTGTCGAGCATGATGGACAACCACCTTCGTTACATGCACGCGCTTTTCGTCGCAATCAAGGCCACGGCCGGCGAGTCCTCGAAGGTTGCCATTGACCTCGCGGCACTCGGCCAGTTCGTCGCCGAGAACACCGAAGACCTGTTCGACGCGGGCTGCGCGGACGTGCTGTCGGTCAGCCGGGAGGTGCACTGATGAACGCGCTTATCTTCGGCGGCTCGGATGCCGCGCTCCGGATGACCAGCCAGGAAATTGCCGACCTGGTCGAGAAGCGCCACGACAACGTGAAGCGAACCATCGGAGCCCTTGTGAATCAAGGCGTTATCGCACGCCCTCAAATTGAGGAAGTGCAAGAAACCGGCGGCAACAACCGGACCTACACCACGCAGCAGTACCTGTTCATCGGCGAACGCGGGAAGCGCGACAGCATCGTCGTGGTCGCACAGCTTTCGCCGCAGTTCACGGCCCGGCTGGTGGACCGGTGGCAGGAACTGGAAAGCGGCGCAGCCGCATTGCCCAAGACGCTGCCCGAAGCACTTCGCCTCGCGGCCGATTTGGCCGACCAGAAGGCGAAGGCTGAAGAGGCACTCGCAATTGCGGCGCCGAAGGTCGAGACGTACGAGCGGATTTCCGACGCCGAAGGATCGATGTGTATCCGCGATGCTGCCAGTTCGCTCCAGATGCAACCGAGCAAGCTGACGGCGTGGCTGAGCGCGAATGGTTGGATCTACCATCGCGCCGGCAAGTCTGGGTGGCTCGCGTATCACGACAAGCAGCAGGCTGGCTATCTGGTTCACAAGAGCACCCCCTACACCGATCGAGTGACTGGCGACGAGCGCGTCAGCGAGCAGGTGCGCATTACGATGCGCGGGCTCACGCGGCTCGGAGAGCTGGTGCCGCGCGATCAAGGCCGGATGCGGCGAGCATCCGGATATACCAATCGCGAGAACCGCGGCTCCGCACATCACTGATTGGTTCCGACGTTGTTACGTGGCCCCCGGCATCCCCGGGGGCTTTTTTATTGCCTGGAGGTTTTATGGATGTTGAGGAATCTCACGAAACGCGGCGCACGCTTTCCGAGGACGTCTTCTACCCGGATCACGAGCCGCGCACCGAGTCGCCGACGTTCCGCGCGAGCAAGCGCGAGATGAAGGCGGCCGGCGGCTACGTCTGCGCGGTATGCGGCGACGACCAGGCCGTCGAGTCGCATCACCGATTCTTCGAGTGGGCGTTCTCGCACGCGATCGACTGGAAGTGGATCCGCGGCGTCGCGCTTAACCAGGTCGACACGATGTTCAGCCACAAGCTGCAGCGGACCGTGCCGATCCCGCGCCAGCACCCGATCTGGGACGTGATCAAGCTGACGCAAGGATTCGACTGGGAGGCGTTCGACCCGGCCCGGCCGGAGGCATTCGTCGACTCGACCTACAACCAACTGCTGCTGTGCGCGCTCCATCACCGGGGCAAGGGTCACGGCCGGCACGAGGAAAGCGACCCGGTCTGGAGCGTCCAGGCGTTCCTGCTGCCGGGCTTCGTCTACTCGCCGGACGAGATGAAGCAGCTGCATGCGAAGGAACGGAAATGACCTGGTTCGATCCTCGTGTCTGGCTCGCCGTCATCGTGGCGGCTGTCGTCGGCCTGGCCGGCGGCTACTTCAGGGGGCATGCCGACGGCGTGCGTACGACGGCCGCCGCGGCGCAGAAGGCGCAGCTCGACGCCGTCGCGGCCGCGCGCACGGAAGAACAACGCCGCACCGCGGCCCAATCGGAGATTGCGAAAGATGCGAACCAACAACGAACTGCCGCGCTTGCGGATGCTTTTGCTGCTCGCGCTGCCGCTGGCAGCCTGCAGCAGCGCGTCGACCAGCTTGTCGCCGCCGCCCGCCATCCCGCCGCTGCCGCCGGAGGCCCGGCAACCGGCGACGCCCTCGATCTGCTTGCCGACGTGCTCGGCCGGGCTGACGAGCGCGCGGGCGAGCTGGCAGAATACGCTGACCGCGCCCGCATCGCCGGCCAGCAGTGCGAGCGCGACTACGACGCGCTGACGGCGCCGAAGTGAAGGCGCTCAGGCGCTCGGTCGGGGGCTAGTTGAGCGGTTCGATGTAGAACCCGCGCGCCGTCAGATCCATCGTGATGTCGCTGAACGAGTCGAAAATGTCGTATCCGCATTCGACGTACGTCGTCATGGAATCGAACCGGAGTTCCTCGATATTGCGCTTCCACGTGAGCGGCAAGTCGGTCGAGTGCCCCGGATCGAAATGGATGACGCTCAGGTACGGCGGACGAATGCCGCGAGGCGGATACTCTGTGCGTAGCACCAGCTCGACGTTCACGACGACATGGTGTTCCGGGATGCGGTCCGCGTAGCGCAGCAGGTACGCCCGCAGCGAATGGCCGTCCTTCCGGTCTTGCGCTGAGGCGAAGCCAAACCAGTCGTCGTCGGAATCGCTGAATTCTTCCGCAATTGTGCGCATATCGGCCTCCAGTGCGACGAACGTTCAGAATGCCACAGGTGCGTCGCTATCGCGCGATCGTCCGAGCCCCGTAAAGCCCCGGACTACCGCATCCCGGCCCGCCGCATCTCGTCGCGCAGCAGATGCATCAGCCGATACAACTGGCCCTGCGCGCCGGCAAGGTCGCCTTTGTTCGCGACGTTCTTGTCGGTGTAGAGGTACCAGTCCTCGATGCGCTCGAGTGACTTCCTCAGCGCACGGATTTCGAGGATTAACCACCGCACCTGAAGGTCCGTGTACTCGCGCCACAGAGTGCGCAGCTCGGCGTCGGTCGGTGCATCGAATTCGGGCACCTCCGGTCGCAGCTTGAATCGTGGATCCGTCAGAGGAACTCGGTTGCGATCGATCCTGGTCGCTTCGATCGGTGCGGATGTACCCAGGAACACCGACCGCGGGTCCTCGTCGATCCAGTGCTCAAATTCGCGTTTGGTGAGCTCGACCGGAGTCCTCTGGCGCGTCTTCTCGCCCTGGAATCCGTACTCCCAGATGTATGCCCACTGCGGCTTGATCACGGCTGCACCACTGTATAAAAACACAGTGTATCCCGGAGTAAGATAGGGCCGTCAAGATCGAAAATTGGGGACGGCGATGTGCACGAACTACGTCGCGCCAGGCGAAGATCCGGGCCTGAGCGAGCTCAAGATCGACAACTTCCGCGATCTGTACCGCTGGACGCCGTGGAAGCCGGAGATCTACCAGGACTACGACGCGCCGATCGTCGGCTACGTCGACGGGCAGTTCAAGCCGTTGATCGCGGGCTTCGGCTTCGTGCCACGCGCAATCCAGAAGGAGCGGATTGAAGCGGCGAAGGCGGCCGGCAAGAAGCCGGACATCATGCGCACCGTGATGAATGTCCGGGACGACAACGTCGGGAAGTCGTCGTGGTTCGCACCCACCTGGCGCGCCGGTCGGCGCTGCCTGATCCCGGCCAAGTTCGTCGTCGAGCCGTCGTATCCGGAGGCATATCAAGATGAGAAGGGGGAATGGGTGGACGGGCCATGCGTATTGCAGCGCATCGGCGTGATCGATCGCCCGACGATGTGCGTCGCCGGCATCTGGCAAACGCTGCGGCGCCGCGATGGCACGGACGTCAATGCGATGGCGATGATTACCGTCAACGCCGATGGCCACCCGGTGATGTCGCGCATGCACAAGCCAGGCCATGAGAAACGGTCGGTCGTGATCCTGCGGCCGGATGACTGGGAGGAATGGCTCACGACGTCGAACGTCGAGGCCGCGCGCGCGATGCTGCAGTTATACCCGGCGGAGGACATGGCGGCGGAAGCTGCGGGCTGAATATGGCGGTGCTTTCGGAGTTTTTCGAATTGACTGATGTAGATGGACGCGTGATATATTTGTTGGCGCCTGCGGTAAATTTTCCTTGATTTGTGTTTAATACTCAATATTGACTTTTATAATTATAAAATAAGGGGTTGGCGATGCAGTCTGTTCCTGTATATAGGTTTTGGCAGTTCGGTACGACGGTCCGATATTTGCAGGATGTTCGCGAGGGATACAAAATTAAAGGTTCAGGGAATGTCTTAGTAAATGTTGATGCGCTGTTTTTGCGTTTGCGGGAATTGGAGTTGCGTGTAACAATCAATGCTGCCGATAAACTTGAGGAGTTTAGGAAGGAACTCGGAGAGTCGGATGATGATGTAGAAATGACTCAGGCGCAATCATCAAAATTAAGAAGCTTGATCTTTGAGTTACGTCGGACAATGGAGGCAGAGTTAAAGCTAATAAACGCCTACACAATATCGCCGAAGCGTCTTGATGTTGCAAAGTTAACGGACGACATTGAGCATCTATTTGCCCCGGGAGTATATCAATCGCTCACTGATGTGGCTAAGTATGATATTTCCGAGGCCGGGCGGTGTATTGCATTTGAGCGCCCGACGGCAGCGGCATTTCATTTGATGCGTGCGACAGAAGAGGTTTTGAGGGGGTATTATTGTTTCTATGTTAGACGCAATCGCATTGATAAAATGCTGTGGTATCCGATGATTCAAGCGTTGCAACAGCATCGACGTGCAAAAGTTAATGATGTGTTGCATCGACAGTTGGATAATATCAGGGTGTCGTTTCGCAATCCGACTCAGCATCCGGATAAAATGTATGACATTCAAGAGGTTCAGGATTTATTTGGTCTATGTGTCGATGTGATTAATAGAATGCAAAAAATATGCCTCGCGAGTGGCAGTTAGGAGTCGAAGTGGTCGGCGCTGTTTCGCGTCGATGGGTAGCCCGTGAAGTTAGGCAGGGCGGCAGCTGCCAAGGCGGCGCGTGCAGTGCTGCAACTGTACCTGGTGAGGACATGGCGGCCGAGCCGGCGGCCGCCGAATGAGGCGAATTTCTCTGGAAGATGAGGGATTTTCGATACGTCAGACAAGGCTCTCACGATACCACATATTCCAATGTTTCCATCTAACCATATGAAATATAAGGAAAATGTATAAGGATTGTGATTCCTGTCGTCGTGGGTTCGAGTCCCATCAGCCACCCCAACAAATTCAAGCAAAAAGCCCGGTTCAATGAACCGGGCTTTTTGCTTTCTGGCATTTGGACACAGCCGTCGTGTGTCTTGGTCACGGCGTTTTTTAACGACGTGGCATCCCGGTATTCAACGAAACAACCGCGATGCCATTTCGGCCTTGCGCTTCAAAAGAGCGATTGCGTAAAGCGCGCTGCGCGACAGCAACATCAAGTGCATGTAAGGGGACACCCTCTGCACAAGAGAATCAAATGCAATGGCGAGGAATTCGACGGTTACGAAATCATCGTCGAGTCCGTGCAGCCGGCGCCGGGCAGCATGTGGACGCCGAACGTTCTGGTTAGTAAAGACGGAATCGAGTCGCCGCGGCGATATGACTTCGATACCGAATATCGGAAATCGGACGAAGCAACGAGGACGGGTGTCGAAGTCGGGCGCGTGTTCGTGCGTGGTATCGGCCGATACCACCGCTTGTCCGGCATCTGCAATGTGATGCCGAAGAAAGCCTGGGTCTGCTTCGTCTCGCGTTTCCGTTTCCTTGTCGTTGCGCCGACAACGTTCGTACCAGTTTGCCCGCATCGCTTCCTTTCCCGCCTAAGGTTCCCCTGCGCCGTGCCGTTATCTTTCCTGGACAGCCCTCGTGCCTCGAATGCTGATCCGTTTTCTTTGCCTGCTCGCGCCAAACGCGGGCAGGCTTTTTTCGTTTACGCCCGTTCATAACCGACTGATTGGCGGAATCGAACAGAGGTTTGGCACAAACCGACAAAGCGCAACAGTCTTACATGCGTGTAATGTGTGACCTTCCTCGTGCCCTCATGCTTTGCAGGGCCGTTCGATCCCGACGACCGGAGAAGGTGTCGGGATTTTTTTTGCCCGCGCGACGACCTCTCGACGACGAGCCCCTGCGAAATGCATCTCGCAAAGCACTGTATATTTTGCGACGACACATGTCGATCAAGAGAACCCGCAGAAGGAGTTGCAACCGATGCCGGACACCCGGACCACACTGCGCGCGGCCACGCCACACGACGCGAACCACATCGCTCGCCTGCACACGCTGAGCTGGCAAACCGCCTATAGCCACATCCTTCCGGCCAGCTATCTGTCCGACGAGGTGCCGACGGAGCATGCGGTCCGGTGGCGCAAGTACTTCGATAGAAACGAGAACGAGTGGGGCTTCGTGCGGATTGCAGAGTCGAATGGCGAGCCGGTCGGCTTCGTCAGCGCCGAACGCCCCGTCGACCCGGCGCTTGGTGTGTTGCTCGACTGCCTGCACGTCCATCCTTCGCATCACGGTGGCGGCACGGGCAAGCGCATGATCGAAGCCGTTCGCGCGTGGGCCCGGTCGATCGGCGTGGACAAGGTCCATCTGCAGGTGCTGGAGGGCAACGTGCGTGCGATCGGGTTCTACGAACACAACGGCTGGCAATTGGCCGGTGTCGAAACCAGCCGCATCGGCCAGACGGAAGTCACCGACCGGATTTACGCGATCCGGGCTTGAACGCTTGCCGACATCGACGCGAGCGACGGCAAGCGAGTGCGCCTGCGCCTGGCCGCAATGGAAGCGCCAGGTGAAAGCCGCCCGGACTTTGCCGTCACTCGCCGCAATACCGCACAAGCAAATCGGCTTCGGTCTCGTGGATTTCGACGGGCAAGATCGTCGCACCGGCATGCGCGAGATAGCGCGCGCGATGCTGGCCGTTACGGAACGATGCGACGCCGATTTTCGACAGGCCGGGAATGCCGAGCAATGTCCGCGTTCGCGTCTCGCGAAACGTGATGAACGGCATGTCCGGAATTCGCTCCCGGTTCGGATCGAGGAATTCGCGAATGCCCGCGGCCTTTCCAGGCGCCCAGCACTGAACCGACGGCAGCACATAGTCGGTGGTGTCGCGGTCGGCGCAGGCCAGCAGTTTCTTCAGGTCGATCGTCACGACCCGATGTCGAGAGTCGTCGGACGAGAATACCCGCTTGAGGTGCGTGTAGGCATAGGGAGCGTGCCCGGGAAGCTGGACGATCCAGACATCTACGCCGCTTTGTCGTGCGTGAGCGAGCGTCATGATTTCCTCTGGTGGCGCAAGCGGTCTTTGTGATTCGAGTTTAGCAGCGCGATGACGGCTGCGGAGCAGGTCGATACCGGAAACAGGAAAACGGAGCGGCTGACGGCGCCATCGGAAGAGTGGAAAAAAGACGAGAGCGGTCATACGTCGACCGTTCATATCGACAATTCGCGAGAATATCGCGATAACGCCAGCGAGAATCGCACCCCGAGTGAAATTCACGCAAGATTCACACAGTGTCGCGAAGCACGTCTGGCGCGGGCATCATAAAAATTGAGAGGGCGGATTGAGCGAAGAAGCCATGTCGTCGAAACTCGCGATCGAATATCTCGATTACCGTTTCACCGGGATGCTCGGAATCACGGAGTCCGGTCGTACCGTCGTTGTCGACAGGCAGCTCGAATCCGAGACGCGAAGCAAGACGCTCGCATGGATCGTGTTCGATCGGTTTGTGGCGCGCAATGATTTCGCCGGTGAAGAAGACGCACGCGCAAGTATCGTCGCGTGGCTGGAGCGGCTTGCCAATCCGAGGCCCGTCGCATCGGCCGGGACTGCGAAGGCGAGCGCGGTGGCAACTGGGGCGGTGGCGACAGATTCGTCGACAGCCGGAATCGTCGGCGATGCCGCCATTGAAATCGTCAGCAATCTCGACTGGATCGCTTGGGTTCCCGACTGGTTTTGCAGTGGTTCGTCGTAGCGAAGAATGCGCGTTTTCGTGACGCAGATCATTGTGTGCGCGAAATTCTGCACAAAAAACGGAGTGGAAATCGCCTCGCGTGAAAAAATAGAATAATCCTGCTTTGACAATACTCGCGACTTACCGGAAACTGCGCCCGGGTCTGAAAATTCCACTTGAATTAATACAAAATAAAACGTCAGAAATGAAAAAAGAACGCTGTCGATGGCCGTCGCAATGACGACTGCCGCCGGCCGACAGGTTGTACTGCGATGCGGTCCCAAGACGGCGGATACGAAGAAACTCGCGACCGGTTCCTCGTCAACGATACCGACAGGCAGCGCGTCGGGCTTGAATCATGACGATATGCGCCGGGACGCGAGCATGCCGGTTGCCGTCACGTTGTCACTAAAGGGTGAGTTGCCGCACAGACCGTCGCGCGACCGGCGATCACAATTTGACCGGTTGACCGTTCTTCCCCGGCCCGGTCAACCATTTCCCCGCTCGCTCGCGCAGGAGCGGGGGCTTTTTGCCCCTCGACGCCGGAAGGTTGCGTCGGCGGAACCGGACAGGCGTTCGGCGGGCTGTGCGACGGCACTCGTTCGCACGCCGACATCCGTTCGCCCGATCCGTACGAATTGCTTTCCTCGTGCCTGAGCGAACCCTCAGGCCCATCGCCGGTTGTTGCCGGCGATGCCTTGATCCCGGCGGCGCGTAACAACGCTGCCGGGATGTTTTTTGCGTCGCATGCGTGACGTCACATCACGCGCAACCGGCACGCACTCCGCTCAATCTGCCTGTTCGACGCTGGTTTCCCATCCGTCGTAGTTCCCGCCGAGCGCGCGTACCTCGCGACTGAGCGCGACCGTATGGCGCGTGATGTCGGCGAGCGCGAGCGTGCCTTCGTGCGAAAACCGCACCGCCGACTTGCCGTCTTCGGTCGGCGCGACCGATTCGACCGGATAGCCTTTCGCTTCGGCCCAGTCCGCGAACTGGTGCGCGTCGCTCGGGTCGGGGAAGTATGCCCAGTGCATCACGCGCCGGCTCACGTCCGGTGCGTCGCCTTGCTGCCGCAGCGCATCCAGCGTGCGCATGTCGCGCATGATCTGCCAGTCGTCGTCGGTCGGGTAGAGCGTCTGCCAGTATGTTGTCTTGTCCGGATCGTCCTGGTGGGCATACTGCAGCGCGTAGGTCGTCTGGTCGGCCAGCGAGTCGACGATTTCCGCGGCTGCCTCTTCGTCGAACGGCACGTAGAAAAGAAAATCCCGGTTGCCGTCGACGGTGATGCGGCCGACCTGCACGCCGCCTTTCGCGATGATCGCGGCGTCGAGCAGATCCTCGATCTTCGCGAGATCGGCGAATTCGTCGCCGGTCGGCAGCCCTTCAGGCGACGGATGCGCAAAGGGGATCCGCACGCTGAGCAGCGACGTGCGCGGATCGCCTTCGGCGATTTCCGCGAAGTCGTGGTTGAAGCTGATGAAAGCCTGATGGTCGCCCATTCTGGCAGGGAAGGTTCCCCAGGCGTCGCTCATGTATTTCTCCCGTACACGATTGTCTGTTGACGGTTGCAAAGCGTCCCAATGTATCATCGAAAATCGCGTTGGCCGAAGCAGCGCACGCGATCGCAGGCCGTGCGCGCCGCGCGGGCGAGATCCGGGTTGGTCGCAGCGCGCCGCGCGCCGCATGCATGCGGCCGGCCGAAAAAATTCAAGGGAGATGCCGATGTCGACGTTTGCGGTGAATGGTGTCCGAATCGATCCGCTCAGCGCGCGCGTGACGCACGTGCGCTGGGCGGCCGTGAACCCGGGCGATCGCTCGTGGGCGGCGACGCCCCGCGAGGCGCCGGTGGCGGACGTGGCGCGCGCGCTCGCGTCCGGTAACGATGTCCGCGCGATCTTCTCGGCGTCGGACACCACCGCAATCGGCCCCAGGCTGAAACGCGTGCTGTATCGCGATGCGTCCGAAGGCATCGAGCTCGACATCGATGCAACGAGCGAGTCGCGCACGCTGCGCGATCTGCCGCAGATCTGACTGCGGGCCGTTACTCAAAACGAATCGCGCGAGCGTACCCATGATTCTCTCCAGATTCGCCATCGCCCCACTGGCATTTGCGC
Organism: Burkholderia cenocepacia; assembly: GCF_014211915.1. Taxonomy (NCBI): domain Bacteria; kingdom Pseudomonadati; phylum Pseudomonadota; class Betaproteobacteria; order Burkholderiales; family Burkholderiaceae; genus Burkholderia; species Burkholderia cenocepacia. Next base: position 2,302,068 of record NZ_CP060039.1, read on the forward strand.
TCTGTCTGACGCTTGCCGCCTGCCAGACCGCGTCCGGGCCGGCGCCCGTGCAACCGTCGCCCGAGACCGCGTCGGCGACCGTTCCCGCCTCGTCGCCGCCGGCCGCGCCGATTCGCGGCATGGGCGTCGCACCTCGTCTGGCCGGGCAGAGCCACTGGGCCATCGGGCAATGCACGACCAACGGTACCGTCAAGGTATGCAATTGACCGACGTCGGCGCAATGGCGCGTGATTCGCGCCATCGGGATCGGCATCCCGACATCGTGCCCACATTGAGGAACCGACGGCCGTCGACACGAGCCCGCGTGAAATGAACGACGCACACGAAATGACGGATTCCGGCTGGCACGTCGATCCGGTCGCGGGAACGGTCACCGGTTCGTTGCCGGTCACGCTGGCAGTCGACAGCCGGAGCCTGAAAAGCAGGGCGGCCGTGTGTGCAGGGCTCGCCGCGGCGACCTTGTGCGGTTATGTGGCCGCCCCGACGCTCTGGCCGGTGGCGGCGCTGGCCGTGTTGCTGGCGCTGGCCAGTGCCGCGTTGTTCGTCTCGTCGCGGCGCAAGCTCGCGCTGCAGGTCGACGAGACGGGCTTCCGGCTGATCGGCTCCGCGCGCGAAAAACCCGTCACGCCGTGGCGTGACGTCACTGAATTCCGGATCGTCAGCGTTGCCGGAAATCGTTACATCGGCTATCAGTTCTCCGCCCATTCGTCGCGCACGAAGGTGCCGGGCGGCGTGATGCTGCCGATCGCCCGGTTTGCCGATCTTCCGCTCGACGCGGTGGCCGCGTTGCTGGAAGCCTGCCGCCGTCAATTCTGCCAGCCGGACGAACCGGCCGACCGAACGGGCCGATGACGCCCGATGCGGCGTCCTGCGCCCCCATCAGTCAGGCGAACAAAAAAATCCTGGGCACCGTGTCGATTTCCGTCGGCGTCGTCCGTCGTAGCATCGGAGGCGTGCGCATCGCGCGTCCGTCCCGATTTTCGATACGACAACCGACTGAAGGAGCGACACCATGCCCACGTCCGTCAAGCCGATCCCGGAAGGGATGCGCACGCTGACCCCACATCTGATCTGTGCGGGTGCAACCGCGGCCATCGATTTCTACAAGCGCGCATTCAATGCGACCGAACAGTTTCGCCTCGCGATGCCCGACGGTCGGCTCGCGCATGCGTGCCTCGCGATTGGCGATTCGACGCTGATGCTGGTGGACGAAATGCCGGAGCACGGTGCGCTGGGGCCAAGGGCGCTGAAAGGCACGCCCGTCTGCCTGCATCTGTACGTGCCGGACACCGACGCGGCGATCGCGAAGGCGGTCGAAGCCGGCGCGACGGTCACGATTCCGGCCGCCGACATGTTCTGGGGCGATCGTTACGGGCAGGTCGAGGATCCGTTCGGGCATCGCTGGTCGCTGGCGACGCATCAGCGCGACCTGACACCCGAGCAGATCGCGGACGCAATGGCGAGCGCGCCGCCCTGCGGCAGTTGAACCGGCGCGCCGGCCTGGCTCGTCCGCGGGCCATGCGCCGGCCGTCCTGCCGCGCGGCTTGTGTTCGTCCATCCGGCGATCGGCCGATGTTAGCCGGTCGGCGACGGTGCGATGGCGTGCGGGATCATCGGCAACATGCCCGACCGAGCCGCGTCGTCGGCCGGTTTCGGTGCGATTTGCGTGAGCCTTGTCTTGTCCCGTCGGCCAGGTTGGTCATGGTTCGTACGGCGAACAGTGTTGCGCATGGCTCGATGCGTCGCCTCGCTGCACGTCCCGCCGCGGCGGCGATCGGGTTCGTGAGCGTCGGTGAAGATGCGGTAAGAAGCGGGTGTCATCGGCCCGTGTTTCGTCTCGATGCGGAATCGGACGAGCGATACCTCAAGGTGCGCGTCGCCACGCCGTAAACAGGACGAGACCAATCATTCATCGCCTCCCATCGCACCATGGTTCGAATTCTGTACGCGGGCTATCTCGCGTTTGCGCTGTATCTCATTTACCCGCTGGTTCAGAACACGCTGATGTTCAGCACCGATTGCGTGCGCAGCGTGCTGCCGATGGGTGACCAAGGCTCGTCGGCGAATTCGGCCAGCGGTGTGGGCGGGCACGCGAACCGCTGCGTGTCGAGCGCGCATGCCGGCGCAGCGACGGGGCGGGTGCCTGACATCCATTGAACGCGGCGTCGTCGCGCGTGACGGTCGCTTCGCGACGCGGCGCACTGGCCATTCGGCCGAATTGAACATCGCGCCATGCTCGCCGATCATCTGCAACACGGTGACGCGAATGTGAGCGGTGGGGCGGCGAGCGCGTGCCGCGCGTCAGTAGCCGGAGCGGTACGGCGTGCCCTGGTCGAAGCGGCTTTGCCAGTGCGTGAGGTAGCGCGATGCGAGTTGCGGATTGTTCCAGACCACGACGACGTTCTCGGAATTGCGGCTGGCTGCCGACGCGCTGTAGTTGAACGAACCCGTTTCGACGTGCTCGGCGTCGATCACGAGGTACTTGTCGTGATGGATCGCATAGGCGTCGATCGTGCGCGTCGGAATGCCCGCGTTGACGAGCAGGTTCAGTGCCTGCTTGCTGTTCTTCGCGCGGTTGCCCTTGTCGTCGACGACCACCGCGACATTGACGCCGCGGCGTTTGGCGGCAAGCAATGCACGCGTGACGGGCGGCGACGTGAACGAGTAGGCGGCAACCCGGATCGAGTTGCGCGCCGCGCCGATCGCTTTCAGTACGAGCGCCTCGGCGCCGCCGTCCGGCGAGAAAGCCGATTCGACGACCTGGGTCGCAGGTGCTTCGTGAGTGGGGGCTGGCAGCCATCGAGACACGAGATCGATCGCTTGCTGGAGCAGCGATTCGCTTTGCGTCTTGCCGAAGGCGGCGAACGGAGTGGCGAGCAGGGAAGCGGCGAGACAGGCGGCAGCGAGGCGATTGCGCGACAACATCTTGGACAGCGAATAATTTCGAGACAGCGGGCCGTGAGTGTAACGTACGCGTGGCGGCCCGGTCACGTGCGGATGCGAAGCGCTGGTCCACGCGATGATCGGCACGGGTGGAGAGGGTGACGCAAAGTTGCGTCATGCAGCCCGCGTGTGCGAGCGGGGCGATCGACGGATAGCAGATGGGGCCGCGATGGCATGCGATTGCGTTCGTCGTTGCAAGGCGCTTGCGTGGCAAGCAACGCGCGCGGCTCGGTTGGAGGGACCTGGACTCAATGCGGCCCATGGCCGAAGCGTATGTGCAGCGAGTGCGTCAGACAGTCATTCGCGAGCCGCGTGTAGCGCGTCCGTCAATCCCTGGCTGCAGGCGCCTCAGCCCCGTCGGACACGATCCACCCGGGCCCGGGCTCCGGCTGCACGTCGCGTGCGTCGAGTGGTTCGCCACAGGCCGAGCACACGGTCACCGCGTGCATCAGTTGCCCGCAGGTTCGGTGGCGCAATTGCACCGGCGGCCCCTGGCCGTCGTCCTTCCAGCGGTCGCCCCACGCCATGAGCGCGAGCAGGGCCGGGTAGAGGTCGAGCCCCTTTTCGGTCAGCCGGTATTCGAAGCGCGGCGGGCGCTCCTGGTACGCGCGCTTGACGAGCACGCCTTCGTCGACGAGTCGCGCCAGCCGTTCGGCCAGCACGTGGCGCGTCAGGCCAAGCTGGGTCTGGAACGCATCGAAGCGGCGGCAGCCGAGGAACGCGTTGCGCAGGATCAGCATGGTCCAGCGGTCACCGAGCACGGCGAGCGTGCGCGCGACCGAACAGTTCAGCGTGCCGATGTCATCCCATTTCATCGTCGAGTCTCTTGTCTCTTGCCTCTTGCGGCGGTCGTGCGGCGGTTCAGCGAAATAGCGGGTTCGATTATAGAACCCGCCTTCGGTCGCAACGGGCGCGGCCGCGTTGACAACGGCCGGCATCGTTGACAATAATGAGTTCCAATTTAGAACTTACTCGCGCGGCGACGCGCTTTCAACCCGGAGACAACCCGATGAACCCGCTTTCCCTGTCTGGTCTCGATCTGCTGCGCGCCGCCGTGTCGGGCGACGCGCCCTTGGCATCGATTTCCGAGACGATCCCGATGCGTCCGCTCGACGTCGAACTCGGTTACGTGAAGTTCTCGGCGCGGGCGGACGGTCGGCACCTGAATCCGCTGGGCGGCGTGCACGGCGGGTTCGCCGCGACGGTGCTCGATTCCGTCACCGGGTGCGCGGTGCATTCGATGCTCGACGCGGGCGTCGGTTACGGCACCGTCGATTTGCACGTGAAGATGCTGCGGCCCGTGCCGCGCGACGTCGAGCTGATCGCGGAAGGGCGCGTGATTCACCTGTCGCGTTCGCTGGGTGTCGCGGAGGGCACGCTGAAGACGCCGGACGACAAGATCGTCGCGCATGCGTCGGCGACCTGCTTCATCCAGCGGCCGCAGTGACGGGAGGGGGCGACACCCCCGTCCGGGCGGGCGCGTGAGCGTGGGGAGCAGCGCCGAAGGCCGCTTGTAAGCGTGCGCGGGGCCCATCTGAAGCAGTGGCTTCAATGTGATAGCGTTCCTGCTTTCCACCGACGCGACAGGAACAGCATGGAATACCGCACACTCGGCGATTCGGGCATCGAGGTCAGCCTGATCGGTCTCGGCACGATGACGTGGGGCGAGCAGAATTCGGAGCGCGACGCGCACGAGCAGATCGACTACGCGCTCGGACACGGCGTGACGCTGATCGATGCCGCGGAGATGTATCCGGTGCCGCCGAAGCCCGACACGCAGGGCCGCACCGAGCAGTACATCGGCACCTGGATCGCGCAGCATCGCGCGCAGCGCGACCGCATCGTGCTCGCGACGAAAATCGCCGGGCCGGCGCGGCAGCCGCACAATCCGCGTCATATTCGCGGCGAGGGCAACCAGTTCGACCGCAAGAACCTGACCGAAGCGCTCGACGGCAGCCTCAAGCGCCTGCAGACCGACTACGTCGATCTCTACCAGCTGCATTGGCCCGATCGCAGCACGACCACCTTCGGCCGTCCCGCGTATCCGTGGGTCGACGACGCGTACACGGTGCCGATCGAGGAAACGCTCGGCGTGCTCGCGGAGTTCGTGAAGGCCGGCAAGGTGCGCGCGATCGGCGTGTCGAACGAAACGCCGTGGGGTGTCGCGCAGTTCCTGCGCGCGGCCGAGCGGCTCGGGCTGCCGCGCATCGCGAGCATCCAGAATCCGTACAGTCTGCTGAACCGCACGTTCGAGAACGGGCTGTCGGAGTTCACGCATCGCGACGGCGTCGGCCTGCTCGCGTATTCGCCGCTCGCATTCGGCTGGCTGTCGGGCAAGTACGAGAACGGCGCGCGTCCGGCCGGCGCGCGGATCACGCTGTTCGAGCGCTTCCAGCGCTACAGCAAGCCGCAGGCCGTCGAGGCGACGTCGCGTTACGTCGCGCTCGCGCAGCGTCACGGGCTGTCGCCCGCGCAACTGGCGCTCGCGTTCGTCAACAGCCGCCCGTTCGTGCGCAGCAACCTGGTCGGCGCGACGTCGCTCGAGCAGTTGAAGGAAAACATCGGCAGCGTCGACGTGACGCTGTCCGACGAGATCCTCGCCGAGATCGACGCATTGCACGAACGGCAGCCGAACCCGGCGCCGTAAACGGCGCGCGGCCCGCGCGGCAGCGATGCCGCGACGGGCCGAGTCGGGCGGTTTCGGCGGCAGCATCGTTGCGCCGTCGTTTCTCGCGTCAGCGCATTTTCAGCCGCGTGCGCGCGACGAACAGCGCGGCGAGGCTCAGCAGCGCACACCCCATCAGATAGAGCGCCGGCGACAGCCGGTTGCCGGTCGTGCTGATCAGCCAGGTGATGACGAACGGCGCGAAGCCGCCGAACAGCGTGACGCCGGTGTTGTAGCTGACGGCGAGCCCGGTGGCGCGGGTCTGCGACGGGAACAGTTCGGCCATCAGCGCCGGCAGCGCGCCGCAGTACATCGCCTTCAGCGCGCCGATCCAGACCAGTGCGGCGAGCATCGTCGCGAACGACGCGTGGCGCGTGAGCCAGGCGAACGTCGGCCACACGGTGAGGAGCATCAGCACGGCCGCGGCCGCCATCATGCGGATTCGCCCGGTGCTGTCGGACAGATGGCCGACGACCGGCGTGACGAGCGTCAGCACGAAGCCGGTCGCGAGCGTCGCCGCGAAACCGGTCGATGCGGGCAGCCCGAGCTGCTTGATCGCGTAGGTCGGCATGTACAGGATCATGTAGTTGATCGCGGTCGAGATCACGAGCGCGCCGACCGACAGCAGCAGGCGCACCTTCTGGTCCGCGAATAGTTCGCGCACCGGCGCTTCGGAGCGCGCCTGCGTCTTGAACTCGACGCCTTCGTCGACGTAGCGGCGGATGTACAGCCCGACCGGGCCGATCGCGAGGCCGAACAGGAACGGCACGCGCCAGCCCCAGCTTTCGAGTTGCGCGGTGGTCAGCGTGGCCGTCAGCAGCGCGCCGAAGCCCGACGCGAGCAACGTCGCGAGGCCCTGGCTCGCGAACTGCCAGCTCGACATGAAGCCGCGCCGCTGCGGCGCGTGCTCGACGAGAAACGCGGTCGAACTCGCGAATTCGCCGCCGGCGGAAAAGCCCTGCATCAGCCGCGACAGCATGATCCCGAGCGGCGCGAGAATGCCGATCGATGCGTAGGTCGGCATCAGCGCGATCAGCAGCGTGCCGGCCATCATCATCGCGATCGACAGCAGCAGCGACGCCTTGCGGCCCGCGCGATCCGCGTACGCGCCGAGCACGAAGCCGCCGATCGGCCGGATCAGGTAGGACAGGCCGAACGTGCCGAGCGTCAGCATCAGCGACGTCGCTTCGCTCGTGGCGGGGAAGAACAGCTTGGCGATCGTGACCGCGAAGAAGCCGTAGACGATCAGGTCGAACCATTCGAGTGCGTTGCCGATCGACGCCGCGAAGATGATGCGCCGGATCTTCGCGGCGCTGGGGCGCGCGGCGTCCTGCGAGGTCAGGGTGGTCGTATTCATCGTGTGTGCAGGTCCCGTGAAAAGGGGCGGAGCGCGTTACAGGGCGGCGCCGGCCGCGGCGGATGCCGCGCGGCGAACGGGCGGCGCGTCGTCGCCGAGATCCCAGAAGAGGCCGGCCATCATCTGCAGCCCCTCGCTGACGACGCTCGCGAGCAGGTGCTCGTCGGGCGCATGCTGCGAGCACGCCGGGTACGAGTGCGGCACCCACAGCGTCGGCAGCCCGAGCGTGTCGGCGAACACGTCGTTCGGCAGCGTGCCGCCGAGATTCGGCAGGATCGCGGGCTTCTTGCCGGTGGTGCGCGCGAGCGACGCGACGGCCCAGCGCACCCACGGATCGTCCGGCGGCACGCGCGTCGCCGGTGCGCCGCGCTCGACGTCGATCTCGACGTCGGCGAAGCCGTGCGCATCGAGGTGCGCGCGCAGGTGCGCCTGCAGCGCTTCCCAGTCGGTGCCGACGACGAAGCGCAACTGGCAGTGCGCATACGCGGCGGGCGGGATCGCATTGACGGGATGCTCCGGATTGCCGGCCTTGAACGCGAGGATCTCGAACGTATTCCAGCCGAACACGCGCTCGGCCGCGGACAGGCCGGGCTCGCCCCAGTCGGCGTCGAGCGCCGGGTCGCCGGGGCCGCCGCCGACCGACAGATCGGCGAGCGCGTCGCGCACCGCGACCGGGATCGGCGGCGGGCGCAGCCCCGCGACGCGAATCGCGCCGCGCGCGTCGACGAGGCTCGCGAGCGCATGCGCGAGCACGATCGCCGGGTTGCGCAGCAGTCCGCCCCAGTTGCCGGAGTGATGCGCGCCGTCGCGGGCGCGCAGGCTCAGCTTGAAATTGACCGCACCGCGCGAGCCGAGGAATACCGTCGGGCGCGCGGCGGCGATGCGCGGGCCGTCGGACGCGATCAGCACGTCGGCCGCGAGCGCGTCGCGCTCCCGGCGGCACAGCGCGTCGAGGCCCGGCGAGCCGGTTTCCTCGCCCATCTCGATCAGCAGCTTCGCGTTGAAGCCGAGCCGGCCGCCGCGAGCGTGGAGCACGCTCGCCAGCGCGGCCAGGTTGATCGTGTGCTGGCCCTTGTTGTCGGCGCTGCCGCGGCCGTACCAGCGGTCGCCGTCGGCCGTCAGCGTCCACGGCGACAGCGGCGCGCGCCACTGCGCGTCGTAGCCGCGCACGACGTCGCCGTGGCCGTAGATCAGCACGGTCGGCAGCGCGTCGTCTTCGTGGCGCGACGCGAGCAGGAACGGCCCGCCGCCGTCGACGGGGTTGTCGACGATGCGCGACGCGAAACCGAGGCGGGCGGCCTCCGGCGCGATCTCGTCGGTCAGGTAGGCGCGCAGCGCGGCTTCGTTGCCGCGGTCCTGGCTTTCGGTGCGCAGGCCGACGCGGCGACTCAGGGTCGTGAAGAACGCACCGGACTCGAACTGGTTCAGCGCGTGCTGGATGGCGGCGGTACGGCTCAAATCGGGTCTCCTCGGTCGGGTTCGCCGTGCGCGGGCCGCGCAGGCAACGTGAAGTGCGATCGATTCTAGAAAGCCGGTTTTTTTGTCACAATGATCGAATTTCGAACCTTTCTTTGCCGAAAAGGCAAAGCAGCGCGGCCGGATGCGGCGCGGAGACACGACGATGGCGGCTTTCCTGCACGGCCTGGCATTGCGGTATTTCGTCGAGGTGGCGCGTACCGGCTCGATCAGCGACGCGTCCGTGCGGCTGCACGTGGCCGTGTCGGCGATCAGCCGCCAGATCGCGAAGCTGGAGAGCGAGCTCGGCGCGCCGCTGTTCGAGCGCCGGCCGCGCGGGATGGCGTTGTCGGAGGCTGGCGAGCGATTGCTGGCGTTCGCGCAGCGCAGCCTGCTGGAGGCCGAGCACGTGATGAAGGACATCGGCGGGCTCGACGCGCTGCACGGCAGCCTGCTGAAGATCGCGTGCTCGGAAGGGTTCGCGATCGATTTCCTGCCCGGCGTGCTCGCGAGCTTCAAGGCGCGCCACCCGGGCGTCGATTTCATCGTGTGGGTCGTGTCGCCAGCGGACGCGACCCGGCGCGTGCGCGACGGCGATGCAGACATCGCGTTGACCTTCAGCCTCGCGCCGGAGAAGGGCGTGCGTGTCGACCACACCGAGCGCGCGCCGGTCTTTGCGCTGGTCCGCCACGATCACCCGCTCGCGGCGCGCGACGCGGTGTCGCTTGCCGATGTCGCGCGGTACGCGCATGTGCTGCCCGAGGCCGGCACGACGGTGCGCCAGCTGATCGACATCGCGTGCGCGCTCGACGGGCTGCTGCTCGAGCCCGAGCTGACGAGCAACAACACCGCGGCGATGTACGGCTACGCGCGGCGCACGGGCGCGGTGATGTTCACGGGGCTGCTGTCGGTGCGCGACCGTGCCGATGCGGACGGCTTCGTCGTCGTGCCCATGACGAACCCGCAACTGCGCGAACGCAGCATCCAGGTGCAGACGATGGCGGGGCGCGATCTGCCCGCGTCGGTACGCGCATTTCGCGACCACCTGATCGACGCGATGCAGGCCGCCTCGCCGCCGCCGACCGCCGCGCGAGGCTCGGGACGCCGGCCCGTGAGATAATCGTCAATCCGCCTTCCGTGCCCATGCGGCTCCTCGAGCCGCATCGCCCCTGTTCGACGCCAAATTGAAGAACCTGATTGTCACCCTCGATCGCGCCGGCGAGTTCGACGAGATCATCGACGTGCGCACGCCGCTCGAGTTCGCCGAGGACCATATCCCCGGCGCGCTGAACGCGCCCGTGCTCAGCAACGAAGAGCGCGTGCTCGTCGGTACGATGTACCGGCAGGTGTCGCCGTACGAGGCGACGCGTGTCGGCGCGGCAATCGTCGCACGCAACATCGCGCGCCATCTCGACACGACGTTCGCCGACCGGCCGCGCAACTGGCGGCCGCTGATCTACTGCTGGCGCGGCGGCAAGCGCTCAGGCTCGATGACGACCTGGTTCAACCTGATCGGCTGGAAGGCGCGCCAGCTCGACGGTGGCTACAAGGCGTACCGCCAGTCGGTATGCGCGACGCTCGACTCGCTGCCGACACGCTTTCGCTACATCGCGCTCGTCGGCCATACGGGCTGCGGCAAGACGCGCCTGCTGAACGCGCTGCGCGACGTGGGTGCGCAGACGCTCGATCTGGAAGCGCTCGCGTGCCATCGTGGCTCGCTGCTCGGCGCGCTGCCGGGCAAGCCGCAACCGGCGCAGAAGGGGTTCGATTCGGGGCTCGTGGAGGCGCTCGGGCGTTTCGACCCTCAATGGCCGGTATTCGTGGAGTCGGAAAGCCGCAGGATCGGGCTCGTGCAGCTGCCGATCGCGCTGATCGAAGCGTTTCACGCGGGCCCATGGGTGCAGGTCGAAGCGGCCCACGACGAGCGGATCGCGTTCCTGCTCGACGATTACGCGCACCTGTTCGACGAGCCGGATGCGTTCAAGGCACAGCTTCATCGGCTGATCGGCCTGCACAGCCGCGAAGAGGTGACGCGCTGGAAGGGGCTGATCGATGCCGGCGCGCGGGCCGATTTGTTCGCCGAACTGATCGACAGGCATTACGATCCCGCCTACGCGCGCACTTACCGCGCGACGTACAACAAGCCGAACCGGGCGCTGACCTTCACGTTCCGGCCCAACGCGGCCGACGTGCGCGATCAGGCGCGCCTGCTGCTGGCCGAACTTGCGCAAGCCGGGTTGCCCGCATCGGCCGCGCTCGCCGCCGGCACGACATCCGAAACCGACAAAGATCCATCAACGACCACCACACGATGACGACCACACGCACTCAACCGAATCCGGCCCTCGGCTGGATGACCTTCCTGCTGATCGCGGTCGCGGGACTGTTCTATGTGAAATGGTTCCCGTACTACAACAAGGCGTTCGTTGCCGCCGAGCACCATTCGATCGGCCAGTCGATCCTGATGGGCACGTCGGCAGCCGCGCCCGAGCCGTCGCTGAAGGCGGCGCTCGACTACGCGTGGGCATACGGCAAGGCGATCTGGCAGGCGATGGTGCTCGGCCTGCTGCTCGGCTCGGCCGTACAGGCGCTGCTGCCCGCGCACTGGGTGGCGCGCGTGCTCGGCCGCACGGGGTTCGGCAGCGTCGCCGCGGGCGGGCTGCTGTCGCTGCCCGGGATGATGTGCACGTGCTGCGCGGCGCCGGTCGTCGCGGGCCTGCGGGCGCGCCACGCGTCGCCGGGCGGCGCGGTCGCGTTCTGGCTCGGCAACACGGTGCTGAACCCGGCGGCGCTGGTGTTCATGGGCTTCGTACTCGGCTGGCACTGGAGCGCGCTGCGCCTCGTGCTCGGCATCGCGATGGTGTTCGGGATCGGCTACCTGCTGAACCGCATCGCGCGTCCCGAAGACCGCAGCATCGACGATGCGCAGCTTGCCGCGCTGGCAGCCGAGCAGGCCGCGGCCGGCAATCCGTTCGTCCGCTGGATGAAGCTGCTCGCGCGCATGGCCGTGCGGCTCGTGCCCGAATACATCGTGCTGGTGCTGCTGCTCGGCGCCGCGCGCGCGTGGCTGTTCCCGCATATCGGCCCGGACATCGGCAATCACCTCGGCTGGATCGTCGCATTCGCGGTCGCGGGCATGCTGTTCGTGATCCCGACGGCCGGCGAGGTGCCGATCATCCAGGCGATGCTGTCGCTCGGCATGGGCGTCGGTCCGGCCGCCGCGCTGCTGATGACGCTGCCGCCGATCAGCGTGCCGTCGCTGGCGATGCTCGCGCGTTCGTTCAAGCCTTACATGCTGGCGATCGTCGCGACGCTCGTCGTCGTATTCGGGATCGTGAGCGGCTTGCTCGCGATCGCGTTCGGGTTCTGACAACGCGGGCGACACGCCGGCCCGGCGCAATCGTCGCATTCGTATTCATCCGGCGCCGCCGCTTCACGTGTGCGGCGCCCTTTACAAGAAGCAAACAGGAAAACGCATGACCCAACCGAAGATTCATCCTCGACTCGAAAAGGCGCTGACGCGCGGCGATCTCGCGATCCGCCAGGCCAATTCCGCGCGGGCGACTGCCGTGCTGCAAGCACTCGGCACGATGATCATCGAGGCCTCCGCAACGATCGGTGTCGAGGCCAGCATCGACATTCCGCAAGGCGATCGCATTTACGATCCGGTCAACGGACTGTGGCCGCAGAAGATGCTGGTGTCGTTCGACGGCCCCGTGGACGAAGCCGACAAGGAAGAACTGCGCACGGTCTATCTGGTGGCCGACGATCCGGGCACGCAGTTCCGTGTGGAATGGCATCGCGCGGACGGCAAGCTCGGCCGCCAGGAAGGCGGTCCGCTCGCGACCGTCGCGTTCCTGACCGACGTCGAAATTCCGTGGAGCGACGACGACGAGTAACGTCGTCGCATGAAGCCGGCGCCCGGTGTCCGGCGCGCCGGCCGTCAGCGCATCATCCGCCGCCGGAACAGCCACGCGGACAGCAGGAATCCGCCGATCGCATAGCCGGCGAGCACCGCGACGTGCAGCGCGATGTCGGTCGCCGGCCGGCCGAGCATCGCGGGCCGGATCAGTTCGACCGCATTCGCGAGCGGCAGCGCCTGCGCCGCGTGCTGCGCAATCGGCGGCAACTGCGTGATCGGGAAGAACACGCCCGACAGCAGCAGCATCGGCGTCAGCACGAGCGTCTGATAGAACATGAAGAAATCGTAGGACGGTGCGAGCGCCGTGACGATCATCGCGATGCTGGCGAACGCGAGGCCGGCCAGCGCGATCACCGGCAGCGCGGCCAGCATCGACGGAAACTGCGCATAGCCGAGCCCGCCCGCGACGAGCATGATCGCGCCGCCCGACAGCAGCGCCTTGCTGGCCGCCCACACGATCTCGCCGAGCACGATGTCGCCGAGAGCGAGCGGCGTATGCATGATCGCTTCCCACGTGCGCTGCACGTGCATCCGCGAGAATCCCGAATACATCGACTCGAAGCTCGCGGACATCATCACGCTCGAGCCGACCGTGCCGGCCGCGAGGAACGCGATATACGACACGCCGTCGACATGGCCGAGCATCAGCCCGAGCCCGAAACCCAGCCCGAACAGATAGATCATCGGATCGGCGAGATTGCCGAACATCGACGCGAGCGCGAGCTTGCGCCACACGAGATAGTTGCGCCGCCAGACGGCGACCCAGTTGCTTGCGTTCGCCGGCATCGCGATCGCGAAGCGCGACTCGCGCGGCGGGGCCGACGGCGTGGTGGCGGAATAGTTGCGAACGTCCATGGTCGATCAGTCCTGCATCTCGCGGCCCGTGAGCCGCAGGAACACATCCTCCAGATTGGCCGGGCGGTGCAGATAGCGCAACCCCGGGCGGCCCTTGAGTCGTGCGGTGAGCGGTTCGGGATCGATCACATAGCAGAACAGTGTCTCGCCGCTGATCTCGGTGTGCTTCGCGAATGCCGACAATTCGTCGCGCAGCGCGGCCGGATCGGGCCCGTAGATCTCGATCACGTCGCAGCCGATCTCCGATTCGATCAGGGCGTGCGGCGCGCCTTCGGCGATCTTGCGGCCTTCCTCGATCACGCACAGCCGATCGCACAGGCGCTCGGCTTCCTCCATGAAATGCGTGGTGATCAGGATTGTCTTGCCGCGCGCGAGCAGCGAACGCAGCCGTTCCCACATCAGGTGCCGCGCCTGCGGATCGAGGCCGGTCGTGGGCTCGTCGAGCACCAGCACATCGGGATCGTTGACGAGCGCGCGGGCGAGCGTGAGGCGGCGTTTCATGCCGCCCGACAACTCGCCGACCTTCGCATCGGCCTTGTTTTCCAGCTTCGCGAATTCGAGTAGCGACGGGACGAGCGCGCGGGCCGCCTGCGCCGACATCCCGAAATAGCGGCTGAACACGAGCAGGTTCTCGCGCACGGTGAAGTCGGGGTCGAGGTTGTCGAACTGCGGAACGACGCCGACCCGCCGGCGGGCATGTCGCGCACGCGATGGAATCGGTTCGCCGCACAGCGCAATGGTGCCTGCATCGGGATGCGCGAGGCCGAGCAGCATCTTCAGCGTCGTGGTCTTGCCGGCGCCGTTCGGCCCGAGCAGGCCATAGCATTCGCCGACCTTCACGTTGAAGGACAGACCATTGACGACGAGCTTGTCGCCATAGCGCTTTTCGACATTGCGGAAATCGATCGGTGCGACGGACATGGGCGTGTTGTCGTTTCAAGCGGGCGCATTCTGCTGCCCGGTGTGTGGCCGGTTTGCGAACGGATCGGGCGCAGGGGTGTCACACGAGCATGACCGAAGCGCACGACGCCGGCGCGCGGTGGCCCGCTGGAGGTCGAGCGGGCCATTCTAGTGCATTGGCCGCATCGCTTCAGGGCATGTCTGCCCGGTGTGATGCAATTGCGCACCGATCGTGCGCCGCATCATCGCGCACGCGCCGTGCGGGGCGAATCAGCGTTTTCCATCCCTTGCGTCTTGAATTGCGGCGCACCATGATGAATGCGTAGGCTCGTTGTCGCGATAGGGAGGCTTCATGGCTAGCTACAACAAGATTTTGCTGTGTTACGACGGCACGCTCGAAGGGCGCAAGGCGCTGCGTTACGGGGCCAATCTCGCAATGGACCTGAAGGCCGAAACGCATTTGCTGTCGGTCGTCGACATGCGTTCGAGCATTGCGCAAAGTGCAGGTTTGCTGACCGATGTCGCATGCGGACGCTTCGAGGAAACGGCGCGCGAAATCCTGCAGGAAGGCGTGAACTGGCTGCGCGAGCGCGGCGTGCAGGCCGAAGGCCATTTCGCATTCGGTTATCCGATCGACGAAATCGCGAATCTCGCATCGGAGCTGAAGGTCGACCTCGTCGTCGTCGGCCACCGGTGCCGCAGCGGATTGTCGAGATGGTGGATGGGGTCGGGCAATACGCAACTGCTCGATCGCGTGAACTGCAGCATCCTGGTGGCGTGTTCGTCGGCGGAAGAGCAGAAGGCCGAAATCGCGCGCGAGCGTGAAGCGGCTACGGCGAACGGCAAATGATCTAAAGGCTCGATGACTGCCCGACCGGCGATGCGGGCCGGTCAGGCGGCGCGCTGCATCAGCAGTGCGGGCATCGAACGCGGCCTGCTATGCATGCAGGTCGATCCCGGACAATTTCCACGAAAACAGCCCGAAGCGGTGGAAAATCGCCGCATAGCGCGTGCCGTCGGCACTGCGCTGGTATGTCACGACGAATTCGTCGATATTTCGGTAGCCCGCGCTGGTTTGCTGCTGGTGCGGCGCTTGGGTTGCTTCGCTCGGGCTGGCCGGTGCGGCAGGCACGGGTGCCGGCGACGATGCCGCCGGAACGGCCGGATTGCTGCCCGGTACGGCAGCACTTGCCGGCGCCGGATTGGCGGCGGGCGGCGCGGCAGGTGTGTTGCCGGGGGCATTCCCCGCCGGCGGCTGATTCGACCACTCTGGCGGACGCTCGCCCGGATTGCCGCGCGGCGGCAATCCGCTCATCAGCGCAGCGACGCCTTCCGGGGTCGCGTAAGCATCGACCAGCGGGCCGATCAGCGCGGACCCGATCAGTGCGCCGATCACCGCGAACGGATTGTCCTTCTTCACTGCGTCGATCCGGCGCATCAACTCTTCCGTGACCTGCTGCTTCAGGCTGATGCGCAGCGACGGAAAGTCGACATACTCGCTGATCGCCTGCGCGTCGCGCGCATCGATCGCCGATTTCAGGCGACCGAGCGCGACATACGGCGACGCGTATGCATAGCCGAGCGTCGCAAGGACGGCGACGACCAGCGCGACGATCAGGAGGGGCTTGAGTCGCCATGCGCGGCGCGACGATCCAGTCACGTTGCCTCCGGTGCGGGAAGGTTCCGCAATCAGAGACCGCCCGGCGTGGCCGATCGTTCCTCTGCGATGCAGCGATCGATCATCCGGCACACGGCATCGATCGTGCCCACCATGATCAGGCGCGACCGGCCGTGATAGACACGCACCGGCGCGCGGCGCGCGGGCTCCGCGTGATTGAGACCGGCGTTCAGCGATACCCGCGCGAACGCGGGGAGCGCTGACGGCAGCAGGGAGGCCTGCCGTTCGACTGCGACTTCTTCTTGCACAGGCGCCGCCGCGGACAGCGGTGCGCAGGGCGTGCGGCCGCGCAGATGACGCAGGCGACCGAATTGACGGAAAGGCAGCAGGCGGGCAAGGCGTTCCATGATGTTCTCCTGGAGAGACGGAATGTCAGAGTTCGCCCGAGCGGATCAGCCCGACGGCGATGCCTTCCAGCGCGAAATCCGCGCTGCCGGCCTTGACGAAGATGTTTTCGTAATCCGGGTTCTCCGCGATCAGCTCGAGGCCGCCGGGCCGGCGCATCAGCCGCTTGACCGTGACGTCGTCGCCCAGACGCGCGACGATGATCTGGCCGTCCTTCGCTTCCGTGCGCTTCTGCACGGCGAGGAGGTCGCCGTCGAGAATGCCGGCGTCGCGCATCGACAGGCCGCGCACCTTCAACAGGTAGTCGGGCTTGCTGGTGAACAGCGCGGGATCGCACGCGTAGTGCTGCGAGATGTGTTCCTGCGCAAGGATCGGGCTACCGGCCGCGACGCGGCCGACGAGCGGCAGCGACAGTTGCATCAGGCCGGCATGCGGCAGCGTGAACTGGTGCGGGGCGTCGTCGATGCCGAGCAGCCGGATACCGCGCGATGCGCCGGCGGCCAGCTCGATCACGCCCTTGCGAGCCAGCGCGCGCAGGTGCTCCTCGGCCGCATTCGGCGAGCTGAAGCCCAGTTCGGCCGCGATCTCGGCACGGGTGGGCGGGAATCCGGAGCGCTCGATCGCGCGACGGATCAAGTCGAACACTTGCTGCTGACGGGCGGTGAGTTTGGTCATGGCTCAACTGTATGGATAGACAGTGAGCTGTATTTTTATACAGTACTTGGCGAATTTCAAGTGTTACTTGAGGTTCGACGCGATCGCGGCGGTTCCGGCGCGATTTCGCGACGCCCTGACGCCGGTTCGTCCGCCGCAACCGTCCATCCCGTCTGCGTTAGCACTTTTGAGTATTAAAAAATAAGGAACGATTATTTTTAATCATGTAACCCGTTCGATAGACTGGCCCGACATCGCAATACCGACAACACTGGAGAACCAAGGATGGCGAAGCGCAATACGGGGCTGGTGGGCGGAGCGGGCCGCCTGATCGCAACACTCGCGCTGGGCGCGGCGGCGGCGCTGGGCGTCGCGACGCATGCCCAGGCCGATACGACCTTCCTGAACGTGTCGTACGACCCGACGCGCGAGCTGTATCAGGATTTCAACCAGGCGTTCGGCAAGGAGTGGAAGGCGAAGACGGGCGAAACCGTCAACTTCAAGCAGTCGCACGGCGGCTCGGGCGCGCAGGCGCGCTCGGTGCTCGACGGCCTGCAGGCCGACGTCGTCACGCTGGCGCTGGCGTACGACATCGACGCGCTCGCGAACAAGGGGCTCGTGAACAAGGATTGGCAGAAGCGCCTGCCCGACAACGCATCGCCGTACACGTCGACGATCGTGTTCCTGGTGCGCAAGGGCAACCCGAAGGGGATCAAGGACTGGGACGACCTGACCAAGCCGGGCATCTCGATCGTCACGCCGAACCCGAAGACCTCGGGCGGCGCACGCTGGAACTACCTGGCCGCATGGGCCTACGCGCAGCACAAGCCGGGCGGCAACGAGCAGACGGCGAAGGAATTCGTCACGAAGCTCTACAAGAACGCAGGCGTGCTCGATTCGGGCGCGCGGGGCGCGACGACGAGCTTCGTGCAGCGCGGGATCGGCGACGTGCTGATCGCCTGGGAAAACGAGGCGTTCCTGTCGGTCAAGGAATTCGGCACCGACAAGTTCGAGATCGTCGTGCCGTCGGTGAGCATCCTGGCCGAGCCGCCCGTCGCGGTGGTCGACAAGGTGGTCGACAAGAAGGGCACGCGCAAGCTGGCCGAGGCCTACCTGAACTACCTGTACAGCCCGCAGGGCCAGGAAATCGCGGCGCGCAACTACTACCGGCCGCGTTCGAAGAACGTGCCGGCGGAGCTGACCAAGCAGTTCCCGAAGCTGAAGCTGTACACGGTCGACGACACGTTCGGCGGCTGGACGAATGCGCAGAAGACGCATTTCGCGGACGGCGGCGTGTTCGATTCGATCTACAAGCCGCAGTAACGCCATAACGACAAGCGGCGCGCCACGACAGCGCGCCGCACCCCCGACGGGCCGCCGGCGCGATTCACTGCGCCGGCGTTTGCGTCGGACCCGTGAGCAGCATCGACCCAGCAAGAGCATCCGATGACGACGTACACCTTTCGCAAGCCGAGCGCGCTGCCCGGTTTCGGCGTGACACTCGGCATCACGGTGGCCTATTTGAGCCTCGTGGTGCTGATTCCGCTCGCCGCCACGTTCCTGAAGACCGCGACGCTGTCGTGGGACCAGTTCGTCACCGCCGTCACGTCGCCGCGCGTGCTCGCGTCGTACCGGCTGACGTTCTCGGCCGCGCTCGGCGGCGCGCTGATCAATGCCGTGTTCGGCTTCCTCGTCGCATGGGTGCTGGTGCGCTACACGTTCCCGTTCAAGCGTCTCGTCGACGCGGTCGTCGACCTGCCGTTCGCGCTGCCGACGTCGGTGGCCGGCATCTCGCTCGCGGCCGTCTACGCGACCAACGGCTGGGTCGGCCAGTATCTGGCGCCGCTCGGCATCAAGATCGCGTTCACGCCGGCCGGCGTGCTGGTCGCGCTGACCTTCATCGGGCTGCCGTTCGTCGTGCGCACCGTGCAGCCGGTGCTCGAGGATTTCGAGCGCGAGCAGGAAGAAGCCGCCGCGTGCCTCGGCGCGTCGCGCTGGCTGACGTTCCGCCGCGTCGTGCTGCCGGCCGTGCTGCCGGCGCTGCTCACCGGTTTCGCGCTCGCGTTCGCGCGCGCGCTCGGCGAATACGGCTCGGTGATCTTCATCGCCGGCAACGTGCCGATGAAATCCGAGATCACGTCGCTGCTGATCATCACGAAGCTCGAGCAGTACGACTACGCGGGCGCGACCGCGCTGGCGGTCGTGATGCTGGTCGTGTCGTTCCTGATGCTGCTGCTGATCAACACGCTGCAGTGGTATCTGCAGCGTCGTACGAGCAAGGGCGCGAGCGGTCCGGCGCCCGCCACCATCACCGCCGCTGCTGCCGCCGCAGGAGGCCAGTAATGACCCAGGAGGCCACCGTCGTGCTGAAAACCCCGTCGCCGGCCGCGCGTACCGCGAAGCGGCTCGACCCCGTCAGCGAGTCGCGCGTCGTGCGCTGGCTGCTCACGGGCATCGCGCTGGCGTTCCTCGCGTTCTTCCTCGTCGTGCCGCTCGCCGCGGTGTTCGTCGAGGCGCTGCGCAAGGGCATCGGCTTCTATCTTGAATCACTGGCCGATCCCGACGCGTGGTCGGCGATCAAGCTGACGCTGACCGTCGCCGTGATCGCCGTGCCGCTGAACCTCGTGTTCGGCGTGTGCGCATCGTGGGCGATCGCGAAGTTCGAATTCCGCGGCAAGGCGCTGCTGACGACGCTGATCGACCTGCCGTTCTCGGTGTCGCCGGTGATCTCGGGCCTCGTGTACGTGCTGCTGTTCGGTGCGCAGGGCTGGTTCGGGCCGTGGCTGCAGGATCACGACGTGCAGATCATCTTCGCGGTGCCGGGCATCGTGCTCGCGACGATCTTCGTCACGTTCCCGTTCGTCGCGCGCGAGCTGATCCCGCTGATGCAGGCGCAAGGCACCGACGAGGAAGAAGCCGCGCGCGTGCTCGGCGCGTCGGGCTGGCAGATCTTCCGCCGCGTGACGCTGCCGAACGTGAAGTGGGGCCTGCTGTACGGCGTGATCCTGTGCAATGCGCGCGCGATGGGCGAGTTCGGCGCGGTATCGGTCGTGTCCGGCCACATCCGCGGCGTGACCGACACGATGCCGCTGCACGTGGAGATCCTGTACAACGAATACAACTTCGCGGCGGCGTTCGCGGTGGCGTCGGTGCTGGCGCTGCTTGCGCTCGTCACGCTCGCGCTGAAGCTGATCGCCGAGCGTCATCTGGCGGCCGAACTGGCCGACGCGCACGACGCCGTTCCCGCACATGCCGGCCCTGTCGGCGCCGTTTCGTCGAAATCGTAAAGAGGCAACCAGAATGGGTATCACCGTCCGTAACCTTCAGAAGCGCTTCGGCGATTTCACGGCGCTCGACAACGTCTCGCTCGACTTCCCGCCCGGCGAACTGGTCGCGCTGCTCGGGCCGTCCGGCTGCGGCAAGACCACGCTGTTGCGCGTGATCGCGGGCCTCGAGCACGCGGACGCCGGCCAGGTCGTGCTGCAGGGGCTCGACGTCGCGTCGGTCGGCGCGCGCGATCGCCAGGTCGGCTTCGTGTTCCAGCACTACGCGCTGTTCCGCCACATGACGGTGTTCGAGAACGTCGCGTTCGGGCTGCGCGTGAAGCCGCGCCGCGAGCGGCCGTCGGAAGCCGCGATTCGCGAGAAGGTGCACGAACTGCTCAAGCTCGTGCAGCTCGACTGGCTCGCGCAGCGCTATCCGTCCGAGCTGTCGGGCGGCCAGCGCCAGCGCATCGCGCTCGCCCGCGCGCTCGCGGTCGAGCCGAAGGTGCTGTTGCTCGACGAACCGTTCGGCGCGCTCGACGCGAAGGTCCGCAAGGAGCTGCGCGGCTGGCTGCGTCGCCTGCACGACGACCTGCACATCTCGACGATCTTCGTCACGCACGACCAGGAAGAGGCGCTCGAAGTGGCCGATCGCATCGTCGTGCTCAATCGCGGCCACGTCGAGCAGGTCGGCAGCCCGCAGGACGTCTACGATCATCCGCAAAGCGCGTTCGTGTACGAGTTCCTCGGTGCGGCGAACCGGTTGCCGGGTACGGTCGCCGGGCGCGGCTTCGTCGCCGAGGGCGCGGCTGCGCCGATCGAGGTCGACGCCGATTTCGCGGGCCCCGCGAACGCGTACGTCCGGCCGCACGATCTGCAGCTGTGGCCGGCGGGCGAAGGGCATCGCGACGGCATCGCGGTGGACGTGCGGCGCGTGATTCCGCTCGGCGGTTCGGTGCGGGTGGAGCTCGAGGCGCGCGCGGGCGGCGCGCTCGAGGCGGAACTCGATCGCGACGCATGGCGGGCGCTGTCGCTGCAGGTCGGCGACGGCGCAACGGCCGTGCCGCGCGCCGTGCGGGTATTTCCCGCGCGTTGACGAGACAAAGCAGGGCAGAGGGCGGGTTTCGCTCCGATTGAACAATCAAACAACGACAGCCTAAGAGGCATACCCATGAATTTTCAGCAATTGCGGTTCGTGCGCGAAGCGGTGCGCCAGAACATGAACCTGACGGAAGTCGCGAACGTGCTGTACACGTCGCAGTCGGGCGTGTCGAAACAGATCAAGGATCTGGAAGATGAGCTGGGCGTCGACATCTTCATTCGGCGCGGCAAGCGGCTGACGGGGCTCACGGAGCCCGGCAAGGCGGTGCACCAGCTGATCGAGCGGATGCTGCTCGACGCCGAGAACCTGCGCCGCGTCGCGCGCCAGTTCGCCGATCAGGACAGCGGCCATCTCGTCGTCGCGACGACGCACACGCAGGCGCGCTACGCGTTGCCGAAGGTGATCCGGCAGTTCACCGACGTGTTCCCGAAGGTGCATCTCGCGCTGCGCCAGGGCAGCCCGCAGCAGATCGCGCAGATGATCCTGAACGGCGAGGCCGATCTGGGCATCTCGACCGAGGCGCTCGACCGCTATCCGGACATCGTGACGTTCCCGTGCTATTCGTGGCACCACACGGTCGTCGTGCCGAAGGGCCATCCGCTCGTCGGCCGCGCGAACCTGACGCTCGAGGAAATCGCCGAGTACCCGATCATCACGTACGACCAGGACTTCACGGGCCGCTCGCACATCGACCAGGCGTTCACGCAGGCGGGCGCCGTGCCCGACGTCGTGCTGACCGCGATCGACGCGGACGTGATCAAGACTTACGTCGAACTCGGGATGGGGATCGGCGTGGTCGCGGCGATGGCTTACGATCCGCAGCGCGACACGGGGCTCGTCGCGCTCGATACGCAACACCTGTTCGAGGCGAGCACGACGCGGGTCGGGCTGCGCAAGGGTGCGTTCCTGCGTGCGTATGCGTACCGACTGATCGAAATGTTCGCGCCGCACCTGAACGAAGCGGAAATCGCGGGGCTGTTGCGCGAAGCCGTTTGACCGGTGTACTTCGCGCGCCGTCCGGGCCATTGCCGCGGATGGCGCGACTTGCAGCACGTGTGCGTTGCCGCATACGGCACCGGGCGGCGGCAGGGGATTGCCGCCATCACGGCTGAAGCATCCGCCGAGCGATAACACGCAAGGTGCGTCGCGTCAGGTGACGATCGCCGATGTTTTCAGCCAACAGAAAAACAAGAACAACCTGCGACGCCGAACCTCGGCGCGAAACGCACAATCGGCAGTCGTCCTCGTTCACAAGGCTGCGCGTTCAAATCACCGGTTCCGTCACAGTCGACGACATATCGCGACGGCGAACGAGGCCGGGCTTCGTGCCGATCGTCGACGCGATCACGCTATCCGGCACGACCCGCTCATCACCGGCAAGCCTGCTACGAAGCACTTCGACGATCCGCCGTCGGCGTTGCGAGTGTCGTATTTGCGCGTCGTGAAGCGCGCTCGCGCGCTCCGAATAAACCCTTAAATATTGATCAGACAGGTTGCGCGCCGAAGCGAATCGGTACAGCATAGCCTTCACTCCGCCGGCGTCCCGCCGGCGGTGGCGCGTCGACGACAGCACGCGCCAGGCAGTCGGCCGTCTGCCTCGCTTCCATTCCGTGGTACCGACAGCAGCATCGATGGCCATTGCCCGGGTAGTGTGGCGCAAACGTTTGCTCACATTAAAACAACAGTCGAATAACAATCCGGCCTTCGGGCCAGTCGCCAGGAGATGTGTATGAATGTCCGCTTTCGCCGTCGCTTCCTGACCGCCGCGCTCGCCGCCGTCGCGGTGGCCGCCGCACCGGCCGTCCACGCGCAATCCGCGGCCAAGCCGAAGGTCGCGCTCGTGATGAAGTCGCTCGCCAACGAGTTCTTCCTGACCATGGAAACGGGCGCGAAGGAATACCAGAAACACAACGCGAACCAGTTCGACCTGATCACCAACGGCATCAAGGACGAGACCGACACCGCGAACCAGATCCGCATCGTCGAGCAGATGATCGTCTCGAAGGTCGATGCGATCGTGCTCGCGCCGGCCGATTCGAAGGCGCTCGTGCCGGTCGTGAAGAAGGCCGTGGACGCCGGCATCGTCGTCGTGAACATCGACAACCGGCTCGATCCCGACGTGCTGAAGTCGAAGAACCTGAACGTGCCGTTCGTCGGCCCGGACAATCGCAAAGGCGCGCGCAAGATCGGCGATTACCTCGCGAAGCGGCTGAAGGCGGGCGACCAGGTCGGCATCGTCGAAGGCGTGTCGACGACGACCAACGCGCAGCAGCGCACGGCCGGCTTCCAGGACGCGATGAAGGCGGGCGGGATGAAGGTCGTGTCGGTGCAGTCGGGCGAATGGGAGATCGACAAGGGCAATGCGGTGGCCGCCGCGATGCTCAACGAATACCCGAACCTGAAGGCGCTGCTGTGCGGCAACGACAACATGGCAATCGGCGCCGTGTCGGCCGTGCGCGCAGCCGGCAAGCAGGGCAAGGTGCTCGTGGTCGGCTACGACAACATCAACGCGATCAAGCCGATGCTGAAGGACGGCCGCGTGCTCGCGACCGCCGACCAGTACGCGGCGAAGCAGGCCGTGTTCGGCATCGACACCGCGCTCAAGGCGATCGCCGAGCATCGCAAGCAGGCCGACATGTCCGGCGTGGTCGAGACGCCGGTGGATCTCGTGACGAAGTAACGCCGCACCGGTCCGGCCGCCGCCCTCAAGAATCCGGCGCGGCGGCCGTTATCCGGTGTGAGCGCGATCACGGCCACTGCATGCACATGCACTAGTGAGCGTCATACCCGCGCGCCCCGTGCGCGCGGCCGCAACCAGGATCGCGATGGAACCGACCTTCCAACCCTCCCGTTCAGCCCATCCCGTGCTGTCCGTATCCGGCATCGGCAAGACCTATGCCGAACCCGTGCTCGCCGACGTCACGCTGACGCTCGACGCGGGCCAGGCGCTCGCGCTGACGGGCGAGAACGGCGCCGGCAAGAGCACGTTGTCGAAAATCATCGGCGGGCTCGTCGACCCGACCACCGGCACGATGCAACTCGGCGGCGAGGCGTACGCGCCGGCGAGCCGCACGCAGGCCGAGGCGCTCGGCGTGCGCATGGTGATGCAGGAGCTGAACCTGCTGCCGACGCTGAGCGTCGCCGAAAACCTGTTCCTGAACCGCCTGCCGCGGCGCTTCGGGATCATCGATCGCGCGCGGCTGCGCGACGACGCGCGTGCCGCGATGGCGCAGGTCGGGCTCGATGCGGTCGATCCCGATACGCCGGTCGGCGCGCTCGGCATCGGCCATCAGCAGATGGTCGAGATCGCGCGCAACCTGATCGGCGACTGCCGCGTGCTGATTCTCGACGAACCGACCGCGATGCTGACCGCGCGCGAAGTCGAGCTGCTGTTCGAGCAGATCGACCGGCTGAAGGCGCGCGGCGTCGCGATTGTCTACATCTCGCACCGGCTCGAAGAGCTCGCGCGCGTCGCCGAGCGCGTCGCGGTGCTGCGCGACGGCCGGCTCGTGCACGCGGGGGACATGGCGGCGACGACGTCCGACGGGCTCGTCACGCTGATGGTCGGGCGCGAGGTCGGCGAACACATCGATCTCGGCGAGCGCCGCTTCGGCGCGCCGCGGCTCGCGGTCTCGGGCCTCACGCGCGGCACGGCGGTGCGCGACGTGTCGCTCGAGGTGCGCGCGGGCGAGATCTTCGGCATCTCGGGGCTGATCGGCGCGGGACGCACCGAACTGCTGCGGCTGATCTACGGCGCCGATACGCCGGATGCCGGAACGATCGCGGTCGGCCAGCCGCTGAAGCCGGCGCGCATCGCGTCGCCGGTCGACGCGGTGAAGCTCGGCATCGCGCTGATCACCGAGGATCGCAAGGGCGAAGGGCTGCTGCTGTCGCAGTCGATCACCGCGAACGTGTCGCTCGGCCAGCTCGACCGGCTCGCGCGCGGCGGCATCGTCGATGCCGCACGCGAAACGGCGCTCGCCGAGCAGCAGATCGATGCGCTGCGAATCCGTACGCACGGGGCGGCACAGCCCGTCGGCGAACTGTCGGGCGGCAACCAGCAGAAGGTCGTGATCGGCCGCTGGCTTGCGCGCGACATGGGCGTGCTGCTGTTCGACGAGCCGACGCGCGGGATCGACGTCGGCGCCAAATTCGAGATCTACACTTTGATGGGCGCGCTCGCGCGCGAAGGCCGCGCGCTGGTGGTCGTATCGAGCGACCTGCGCGAGCTGATGCTGATCTGCGACCGGATCGGCGTGATGTCGGCCGGGCGCATGACCGCCGTATTCGAGCGCGGCAACTGGACCCAGGATGCGCTGCTGGCCGCGGCGTTCGCCGGCTTCGGCCGCGAGACGCCGGCGGCCGCCATGCAGCATCCGGACGCGGGGCAGGCGCGCGGCGCCGCTCCGGGCACTTCGACGACAGGACCACAGCAATGACCCAGCCTCCCGTATCCCCGACCGACGCAGGCGCGCAGCAGGACGTGACGGGGCGCCGCGCGCGCACGCTGTCCGGCACGCGGCTCGGCCTGTCGAACTATCTCGGGCTGGCCGGCGCGCTGGCCGCGATGATCGCGCTGTTCTCGGTGCTGAGCTCGCATTTCCTGACCTACGACACGTTCAGCACGATCGCGAACCAGATTCCCGATCTCGTCGTGATGTCGGTCGGGATGACCTTCGTGCTGATCATCGCCGGGATCGACCTGTCGGTCGGCTCGGTGCTCGCGCTCGCCGCGTCGATGGTCAGCGTCGCCGCGCTGAAATGGCAGTGGGGGCCGCTGCCGGCCGCGCTGATCGGGATCGCGGTCGCGACCGCGACGGGCGCGCTGACGGGCGCGGTCACGGTGGGCTGGCGGATTCCGTCGTTCATCGTGTCGCTCGGCGTGCTGGAGGCCGCGCGCGGCCTCGCGTACCAGCTGACGAATTCGCGCACCGCGTATATCGGCGACGCGTTCGATTTCCTGTCGAACCCGATCGCGCTGGGCATTTCGCCGGCGTTCCTGATCGCGGTCGCGGTGATGATCGCGGCCCAGTTCGTGCTCACGCGCACGGTGTTCGGGCGCTATCTGGTCGGGATCGGCACGAACGAGGAAGCGGTGCGACTTGCAGGGGTTAACCCGAGGCCGTATAAAATCCTCGTATTCGCGCTGATGGGCGCGCTCGCGGGGCTCGCGTCGCTGTTCCAGATTTCGCGGCTCGAGGCGGCCGATCCGAACGCGGGTGCGGGCCTCGAGCTGCAGGTGATCGCCGCCGTCGTGATCGGCGGCACGAGCCTGATGGGCGGGCGCGGCTCGGTGATCAGCACGTTCTTCGGCGTGTTGATCATCTCCGTGCTGGCCGCGGGGCTGGCGCAGATCGGGGCGAACGAGCCGACGAAGCGGATCATCACGGGTGCGGTGATCGTGGTGGCGGTCGTGCTCGATACGTATCGCAGCCGGCGCACGCGCGTGCGGTAAAAAGACAGACAGAACAGACCAGAGAGAAACGGGAAATGGCGACGATCAAGGATGTGGCGGCCATGGCGGGCGTGTCGTTTACGACCGTCTCGCACGTGGTGAACAATTCGCGGCCGGTGTCCGCGGATGTGCGTGCGAAGGTCGAGGGCGCGATCCGCGAGCTGAATTACGTGCCGTCGGCCGTGGCGCGCTCGCTGAAGGCGCGCGCGACGGCGACGATCGGCCTCGTCGTGCCGAACAGCACGAATCCGTACTTCGCCGAGCTTGCGCGCGGCATCGAGGATCAGTGCGCGGCCAACGGCTATTGCGTGTTCTTCTGCAATTCGGACGACGATCCCGTGAAGCAGCGCAACTACCTGCGCGTGTTGCAGGAAAAGCGCATCGACGGGCTGATCGTCGCGTCGGCGGGCGAGGACGCGGTGCTCGCGCAGACGCTCGCGGATATCCATGCGCCGCTCGTCGTGGTCGACCGCAACATCGAGGGGCTCGCGGCCGATCTCGTGCAGATCGACCACGAGCGCGGCGCGTATCTCGCGACGCGCCACCTGCTCGAACTCGGGCACGCGAAGATCGGCTGCATCACGGGGCCGACCGACACCGCCGTCAGCGCGATGCGCGTGCACGGCTTCATCCGCGCGATGGCCGAACGCGGCGTCGACATCGTGCCGGGCGCGATCGCCGAAAGCGATTTCTCGTGCCTGGGCGGTTATCACGCGGCGTCGCGGCTGTTCGAATCGGTGCGGCCGAGCGCGATTTTCGCGGGCAACGACCTGATGGGCGTCGGCGCGCTGCGCGCGGCGGCCGAGCGCGGGATGCGCGTACCCGACGACTGCTCGATCATCGGCTTCGACGACATCGAATTTTCCCGCTACACGTATCCGGCGCTGTCGACGGTCGGCCAGTCGGTGCGCGCGCTCGGCGAAATGGCCGCGCAGACGCTGATCGAACGGATCGGCGGCGGTTCGAGCGCCGTGCCGAGCCGCCGTCGCGTCGTGTCGCCGCGCCTCGTGCTGCGCGAATCGACGGCCATCTACCGTGAGCCGGCCGCGCCGGCCGCTCGCGCATGACGGCGACCGTAACGGGCGCCGGCCGCGTGACGGTGGTCGGGAGCCTCAACATGGATCTCGTCGTGCGGGCGCCGCGGCTGCCGCTGCCGGGCGAAACGCTCGCCGGGCACGCCTTCGCGCAGGCCGCGGGCGGCAAGGGCGGCAACCAGGCCGTCGCCGCCGCCCGGCTCGGCGCGCAGGTCGCGATGATCGGCTGCGTCGGCGCGGATGCGCACGGCGCGGCACTGCGCGCGGGCCTCGAGGCCGAGGGCATCGACTGCGCGGGGCTCGCGACGAGCGCGTCGGCGTCGACCGGCGTCGCGCTGATCGTCGTCGACGATGGGAGCCAGAACGCGATCGTGATCGTCGCGGGCGGCAACGGCGAGGTCACGACCGACACGATCGCGCGGCACGAGGCCGCGCTGGCGGCGGCCGACGTGCTGATCTGCCAGCTCGAGACGCCGCCGGACACGGTGTTCGCGGCACTGTCGGCCGGACGCCGGCTGGGTCGCACGGTGGTGCTCAATCCGGCTCCGGCCGTCGCACCGCTGCCGGACGGCTGGCTGCCGCTCGTCGATTACCTGATCCCGAACGAGGTCGAGGCGGCCGCGCTGACGGGGCTGCGCGTGCGCGATCCGGCAGAAGCCGAAGCCGCCGCGCGGGCGCTCCAGGCCCGCGGCGCGCGCAACGTGCTGGTGACGCTCGGCGCACGCGGCGTGCTCGCGTTGACGGCCGACGGCACCGCGCGGCACTATCCGGCGCCGGCCGTGCAGGCGGTCGACACGACGGCTGCCGGCGACACCTTCATCGGCGGCTTTTCCGCACGGCTCGCGGCCGGCGCGGACGTCGACACGGCCATCCGCTTCGCGCAACGCGCGGCGGCGCTGTCGGTCACGCGCGCGGGCGCTCAGCCGTCGATTCCGACGCGCTCCGAACTGGCCGATCAGGCCTGACCCCAGGATCGCGGTTCCGTCTCGTGGCCGGTTCGTCGCACGAAACGGCCGGCCGCACCTCGCCGGCCGCACCTGCCTGAACCTGCCGGTGCCTCGCCGGTCTTTTTTCTTCCGTTGTCGAACTGGCCCGAATTTACG
The DNA here is from genome assembly GCF_014211915.1 of Burkholderia cenocepacia. Classification (NCBI taxonomy): domain Bacteria; kingdom Pseudomonadati; phylum Pseudomonadota; class Betaproteobacteria; order Burkholderiales; family Burkholderiaceae; genus Burkholderia; species Burkholderia cenocepacia. The sequence continues at coordinate 2,330,799 of NZ_CP060039.1, forward strand.
CCATTTTGTTCAGTGATTTGTAATGTTCAGACTAATAATTCGAAAAAATGGTCTGAAATCCGTCAAGTTGTGCGTTGCGCGGTCGTAAATAAATCAAGCGAAGCAATGCTTCGAGCCAACGGGCCCGGCCCGTTCATGACGACGCAACACAGGATGGATGATGGTGTTCAGGAACCTGACGATTCGTGCGCGCATCGGTTTGACGATGGCGTTTCTGGCGGTACTGCTGGGTGTCACCGGCGTGCTCGGTCTGTACGGGATGACGCGTGCGAACGATTCGACGCGCGAGATTTTCACGAACCAGATGCCGAGCGCGGTCAACGTGGCGATGGCGGAAATGTTCGCCGCGCGCGAGCGCCTCGCACTCGACCGTGCGGCGCTGCTGGCCGGCACGCCGGACTCGGCGGCGGCCATCGAGCGCAGCCGCGCGATGCGGGCACAATCGGACGCCTGGTGGCAGAAATACCTTGCGCTGCCGCGCGACGCCGACGAGGACCGGCTCGCACAGGACGTCGCCGCCCGGCGCAAGGTGCTGCAGGACAGTTGCGATGCGTTCGCGAGTGCGGTCGGGGCGGGCGATCACGACCGGATCGGCGGCGGCGCGAAGCAGCTTCAGGCGCGCTATACCGAACTCGCCACGGCCGGTGAAGCGCTGCGCAGCTTCCAGTTCACCAATGCGCAGGCGCGCTTCGATCAGGCGGAATCGGTATTCGAGACGATGCGCGTGCTGTCGATCGTGGTGCTGCTGGCCGGGATCGGCGCAGCGGTGCTGTCGTGGCTGACGCTGAGCCGCGCGATCGGCCGCCCGATCGCCGACGCGCTGTCGCATTTCGACGCGATTGCCGCAGGCGACTTGCGCCGGCCGATCGTCGTCGACCGGCGCGACGAGATGGGCCAGATGCTGGAAGGCCTCGCGAGGATGCAGCGCGGGCTCGTCGACACGGTGCGCACCGTGCGCGGCGGCAGCGAGTCGATCGCGACCGCGGCCCGCCAGATCGCGGCCGGCAACACCGACCTGTCGTCGCGCACCGAGGAACAGGCTGCCGCGCTGCAGGAAACCGCGTCGAGCATGGAGCAACTGACGGGCACGGTGAAGCAGAATGCCGACAATGCGCGCCAGGCAAGCTCGCTGGCCGCGAATGCGTCCGACATTGCAAACAAGGGCAATACGGTGGTCGGCCATGTGGTCGGCACGATGGGCGAAATCAACGACAGCTCGGCCAAAATCGCCGACATCATCGCGATCATCGAGGGAATCGCGTTCCAGACCAACATTCTTGCGCTGAATGCGGCCGTCGAAGCCGCGCGGGCGGGCGAGGAAGGCCGCGGCTTCGCGGTGGTCGCCGGCGAAGTGCGCAGCCTCGCGCAGCGTTCGTCGAGCGCGGCGAAGGAAATCAAGGCGCTGATCGACGCGTCGGTGGAGCGTATCCGGACGGGCTCGACGCTGGTCGACGAAGCCGGGCGCACGATGAGCGACGTGATCGGCGCGGTCCAGCGCGTGACGGACATCATGGGCGAGATCGCGGCGGCGTCCGAGGAGCAGAGCAGCGGGATCGACCAGGTGGCGCGCGCGGTCGCGCAGATGGACGAGGTCACGCAGCAGAATGCCGCGCTCGTCGAGGAAGCCGCGGCCGCCGCGCAGTCGCTCGAGGAACAGGCGGCCCGCCTGCGCGAAACGGCGGCGGTATTCCAGCTCGACGACGAAGCAGCACGCGCGGGCACCGTCGTTGCGGTGGCGCGTCATGCGCCGCGTGCGCCTTCCGCGCCGGCTGCGGCGCCCGCAGCACCGGCTGCCGCGCGCGTCGAACGCGACGCCGCGCCGAAACGCGCACCAGTTGCGACGCCGGCGCGCAAGCCCGCCGCCGTATCGGCCGCCCCCGCGCCGGTAGCCGCGACCGCCGGCGACGACTGGGAGACGTTCTGATCCGCAGGCACTGCGTATCTATCCCCATTTGGTGACGAACGACGCCCGCGATTAGCGGGCGTCGTCGTTTCAGCGATGGACGAAATGTGACAGCGCGGACGATCGATCGTGCGTCGTCACCTGCGCCGCGCACCGACGCATACGCGGCGACGCTGCGTGCACGTCACGTTCCCGCGTTCGTCGTACGGGTATGTCCGTAAGGGACTGCGAAAAAAATTTGTAACGGTGCACGCGGCGTGTCATCGCACGCGACCGCTCGAACGTATAGGGATGAGGGGAGGAAGTGGCGACGTCGGAGGTGTCCAACGCACGAGACGTTTCGATGTTCGACGAGACGCGGCGGATGCAGTTTCTGCGGCTCGGGAGGTCGATTGTAAAACGACGAAATGCGTTGTCCAAGCGGTGTTGTCGAGAATGACGAACTTCATACGAAGAGTTCGTGAAAAAAAATAAGAAAGGGTTTAGGATGAATTCGAACGCGCTTGCTTCTGCGCAGTCATACGAAGGCAGGCACGTCTTCAGACTCAGGCGAGGGAGGTAGCATGGATATTTACAGCAGCTTCGCGAACCGCTTCGAAAAAACGCGAGAGGAAGAGCTCTCGCTGGAGGAGTATCTCGCGCTCTGCAAGAACGATCCATCCGCGTACGCGACGGCGGGTGAACGCATGCTGGAAGCAATCGGGGAACCTGAACAGATCGATACCCGCAACGACCCGCGCCTGTCGCGGATCTTCGCGAACAAGGTCATCAAGGTATATCCGGCATTCCGTGAGTTCTACGGAATGGAGGAGGTGATCGAGCAGGTGGTCGCATATTTCCGCCACGCTGCGCAAGGTCTTGAAGAGAAGAAGCAGATCCTCTATCTGCTGGGCCCGGTGGGCGGCGGCAAGTCGTCGATCGCCGAGCGCCTGAAGCAACTGATGGAGCGCGTGCCGTTCTATTCGCTGAAGGGCTCGCCCGTCAACGAATCGCCGCTCGGGCTGTTCGACTACGACGAGGATGGTCCGATCCTCGAGGAACAGTACGGCATTCCGCGCCGCTACCTGAAGAGCATCCTGAGTCCGTGGGCCGTCAAGCGCCTGCACGAATACAACGGCGACATCCGCCAGTTCCGCGTGGTGCGCCGCTTTCCGTCGATCCTGCGGCAGGTCGGCATCGCGAAGACGGAGCCGGGCGACGAGAACAATCAGGACATCTCGTCGCTGGTCGGCAAGGTCGATATCCGCAAGCTCGAACAGTATGCGCAGGACGATGCCGACGCATACAGCTACTCGGGCGGCCTGTGCCTGGCGAACCAGGGCCTGCTCGAATTCGTCGAAATGTTCAAGGCGCCGATCAAGGTGCTGCACCCGCTGCTGACCGCCACGCAGGAAGGCAACTTCAAGGGCACCGAAGGTTTCGGCGCGATTCCGTTCGACGGCGTGATTCTCGCGCACTCGAACGAGTCGGAGTGGAAGGCGTTCCGCAACAACCGCAACAACGAGGCACTGCTCGACCGGATCTTCGTCGTGAAGGTGCCGTACTGCCTGCGCGTATCGGAAGAGATCAAGATCTACGAGAAACTGATCCGCAATTCGTCGCTCGCCGAGGCCGTGTGCGCGCCGGGCACGCTGAAGATGATGTCGCAGTTCTCGGTGCTGTCGCGTCTGCACGAGCCGGAGAATTCGAGCCTGTTCTCGAAGATGCAGGTGTACGACGGCGAAAACCTGAAGGACACCGATCCGAAGGCGAAGTCGTACCAGGAGTATCGCGACTACGCGGGCGTGGACGAAGGGATGACCGGCGTGTCGACCCGCTTCGCGTTCAAGATCCTGTCGCGCGTGTTCAACTTCGATACGAGCGAGGTCGCGGCGAACCCTGTGCACCTGATGTACGTGCTCGAACAGCAGATCGAACGCGAGCAGTTCCCGCCGGAAACCGAGCAGAAGTACCTGTCGTTCGTGAAGGACGTGCTCGCGTCGCGGTACGCGGAGTTCATCGGCAAGGAGATCCAGACCGCGTATCTCGAGTCGTATTCGGAATACGGGCAGAACATCTTCGATCGCTACGTCACGTATGCGGACTTCTGGATCCAGGATCAGGAATTCCGCGATCACGATACCGGCGAGAGCTTCGATCGCGCCGCGCTGAACGCGGAGCTGGAGAAGATCGAGAAGCCGGCCGGAATCAGCAATCCGAAGGATTTCCGCAACGAGATCGTGAACTTCGTGTTGCGCGCACGGGCGGCGAACGCCGGCAAGAACCCCGTGTGGACGAGCTACGAGAAATTGCGGGTCGTGATCGAGAAGAAGATGTTCTCGAATACCGAGGAACTGTTGCCGGTCATTTCGTTCAACGCGAAGGGTTCGGCGGAGGAGCAGCGCAAGCATGAGGACTTTGTGAACCGGATGGTCGCGAAGGGCTATACGCCGAAGCAGGTGAGGCTCCTTTGCGACTGGTACCTGCGCGTGCGCAAGTCGTCATGACACGCGCGGTATCGCGCCCGTACGGCGAGTCCGTACGGGTGCTTTCAGAGGCGCCGCCCGCATGACGGCAGACGGCATGCGCGGCGAGTGCCCCGGCAGATCGACTTTCGAGCGGGAGACCGGGAGTGCTTCATCAAATCATCGACCGCAGGCTGGCCGGCAAGAACAAGAGCATCGCCAATCGCGAACGCTTTCTGCGTCGCGTCAAGAACTACATTCGTCGTGCCGTGTCCGACGCGGTGCGCGACCGTAGCATCAAGGATATCCAGAGCACGCAGAGCATCACGATCCCGCGCAAGGACATCGCGGAGCCGAATTTCCGGCACGCGCCGGGCGGGCGTCGTGAGTACGTGCACCCCGGCAACGAGGACTACGTGCGCGGCGACAAGATCCCGCGCCCGCAGGGCGGCTCGGGCGGCGGCGGCAGTCAGGCGAGCAACGAGGGCGAAGGGCAGGACGACTTCGTGTTCGAGCTGTCGCGCGACGAGTTCATGCAGTATTTTTTCGACGATCTCGAACTGCCGCGCCTCGTGAAGACGCACCTGCTGACGGTGCCGAGCTGGAAGAACGTGCGCGCGGGCTGGTCGGCGGAAGGCACGCCGAACAACATCGACGTCGTACGTTCGCTGCGCAGCGCGCTCGGCCGGCGCATCGCGCTCGGCTCGCCGCTCGTCAACGAGCTGCGCGAGCTCGAGGCCCAGCTCGAAGCGCTGAAGAGCGACCCCGAGGACCGCCGCGCGGAAATCGCGACGCTCGAGGCCGAGATTCATCACCTGAAAGGGCGTATCTGGCGGATTCCGTTCATCGATCCGTTCGACCTGCGCTACATCAACCGCGTGAAGCAGCCGCAACCGTCGAGCCAGGCCGTGATGTTCTGCCTGATGGACGTGTCGGGCTCGATGGACGAGCAGCGCAAGGACCTCGCGAAGCGCTTCTTCATCCTGCTTTACCTGTTCCTCAAGCGCAACTACGAGCGCATCGAAGTGGTGTTCATTCGCCACCACACGCGGGCCGAGGAAGTCGACGAGGACACCTTCTTCCATTCGACCGAAAGCGGCGGCACGGTGGTGTCGAGCGCGCTCGAACTGATGCGCAAGGTGATGGACGAGCGCTACTCGCCGACCGAGTGGAACATCTACGGCGCGCAGGCGTCCGACGGCGACAACTGGACTGACGATTCGCCCAAGTGTCGCAAAATCCTGGAAGAGGATATCCTCACCAAGACGCGTTACTTCGCGTATATCCAGGTCGCGCCGGAAGAGCAGAATCTGTGGCTGGAATACGCGCAACTGGCCTTGTCGCAACCGCATCTCGCGATGAAAAAAGTGGAATCGGCTGCGGACATTTACCCGGTGTTTCGCGAATTGTTCGAAAAGCAGGTGGAAATGTCATGACGACCCGCCATCTGCACAACGAGTCGCGCGGCTACGCGCCGCGCCCTTCCGGCGACGACACGGCCGGCCCTGCCGCACCGCAGCAACGCGGGCAGGCCGAACCGCCGCCGGCCGCCGACTTGCCCGGTTCCGGGCAAAAGGAAGCGCGTATGAACGTTGCCGAACGCAAGCCGTTGCCGTGCCCGTCCGACTGGACGTTCGAATTGCTCGAGGAATACGACACGCACATCTCGCAGGTCGCCGAACAATACGAGCTCGACATCTACCCGATCCAGCTCGAACTGATCAGCGCCGAGCAGATGATGGATGCGTATGCGTCGGTCGGGATGCCCGTCAACTACCGTCACTGGTCGTTCGGCAAGCACTTTCTCGCGACCGAGAAGAGCTATCGTCGCGGCCAGATGGGCCTGGCCTACGAAATCGTCATCAATTCGAATCCGTGCATCGCGTATCTGATGGAAGAGAACACGATGACGATGCAGGCGCTCGTCATCGCACACGCGGCGTACGGGCACAACTCGTTCTTCAAGGGCAACTACCTGTTCCGGCTGTGGACCGACGCGCACGCGATCATTGACTACCTCGTGTACGCGAAGAACTACGTCGCGGAATGCGAGGAGCGCTACGGCCTCGATCGCGTCGAGGAACTGCTCGACTCGTGCCATGCGTTGATGAACTACGGCGTCGACCGCTACAAGCGGCCGCAGAAACCGTCGCTGTCGAAGGAAGCGGCGCTGCGGCGCGAGCGTGAGGCGTACCTGCAATCGCAGGTGAACGAACTGTGGCGCACGCTGCCGGGCAAGAAGCCCGAGTTGACGGAGGAGCAGGACGACCGCTATCCGTCCGAGCCGCAGGAGAACCTGCTGTATTTCGCGGAGAAGAATGCGCCGCTGCTCGAACCGTGGGAGCGGGAAGTGATCCGCATCGTGCGCAAGATCGGCCAGTATTTCTATCCGCAGCGGCAGACGCAGGTGATGAACGAAGGCTGGGCGACGTTCTGGCACTACACGCTGCTCAATACGCTGTACAACCAGGGGAAGCTGGAAGACGGCTTCATGATGGAGTTCCTGCACTCGCACAGCAACGTGGTCTACCAGCCGCCCGTCACGAAGCCGTATTACAGCGGGATCAACCCGTATGCGCTCGGTTTCTCGATGATGAGCGACATCCGAAGGATCTGCGAAGCGCCGACGGAGGAGGACTACAAGTGGTTTCCGGAGATCGCGGGCACGCCGTGGCTGCCGGCGATGCACTACGCGATGCGCAACTTCAAGGACGAGAGCTTCATCGCGCAGTACCTGTCGCCGAACCTGATTCGCGAGATGCGGCTCTTCTCGGTGCTCGACGACGACATGCGCGATTCGCTCGAGGTATCGGCGATCCACGACGATTCCGGCTACCAGTACGTGCGGCAGGCGTTGTCGCGGCAGTACGACATCCATCACCGCGAGCCGAACATCCAGGTGTGGGCCGTCAACACGCGCGGCGACCGCAGTCTCACGCTGCGCCACTTCATGACCGACAACCGCCACCTGTCGAACGACAGCGAGGAAGTGCTCAAGCACATGGCGCGGCTCTGGCAGTTCGACGTGTACCTGGAAAGCGTCGACGAGGCCGGCACCGTGCGCAAGCGCTACGAGTGCCGCTACGTGCCGCCCGAAGTGCGCTTGTGATCGCCGCACGCCGGAAATGTTTGCATCGGACGCCAGCCTGCGGGCTGGCGTTTTCATATGACGAACGCGCGCCGGGAGAAAAATTTTCTACATCGGGACGAACCCGGAGCGCTTGTTACTTTACATTTCGCTAAAATCCCGTAGCGCCGTGCGCCGGAACCGGTGCCACGTGCGACCGCACGCGGCGGCCCCGGCCGTCTCGCCCAGAAAGCACTAAAAGGAACAGACCAACCCATGGACGTCCAGACCGACCAAGCTGCGCTGTCCGCGCATGACACCCGGCGGCGCGTGTTCGCCATCGTCGGCGCCTCATCGGGCAACCTCGTCGAGTGGTTCGACTTCTACATCTACTCGTTCTGCGCGCTGTACTTCGCGCCGGCATTCTTCCCGAGCGGCAACACGACGACGCAGCTGCTGAACACGGCCGGCGTGTTCGCGGCCGGCTTCCTGATGCGTCCGATCGGCGGCTGGCTGTTCGGACGCATTGCCGACCGTCACGGCCGTCGCGCGGCGATGATGATCTCGGTGCTGATGATGTGCGGCGGGTCGCTCGTGATCGCGGTGCTGCCGACCTATGCGCAGATCGGTGCGCTCGCGCCGGCGCTGCTGCTGGTCGCGCGCCTGTTCCAGGGCCTGTCGGTGGGCGGCGAATACGGGACGAGCGCGACCTACATGAGTGAAGTGGCGCTGAAGGGCCGTCGCGGCTTCTTCGCGTCGTTCCAGTACGTGACGCTGATCGGCGGCCAGCTGTGCGCGCTGCTGGTGCTCGTGATCCTGCAGCAGACGCTGTCGGCCGGCGAACTGAAAGCGTGGGGCTGGCGCATTCCGTTCGTGGTCGGCGCGGCGGCCGCGCTGATTTCGCTGTACCTGCGCAAATCGCTCGACGAGACGTCGACGAGCGCATCGCGCGACAAGAAGGACGCCGGCACGATCCGCGGCGTGTGGCAGCACAAGGGCGCGTTCTTCACGGTGGTCGGCTTCACGGCCGGCGGCTCGCTGATCTTCTACACGTTCACGACGTACATGCAGAAGTACCTCGTGAACACCGCCGGCATGCACGCGAAGACGGCCAGCAACGTGATGACCGTCGCGCTGCTCGTCTACATGCTGATGCAGCCGGTGTTCGGCGCGCTGTCGGACAAGATCGGCCGCCGCACGTCGATGATCCTGTTCGGTTCGTTCGCGGTGATCGGCACGGTGCCGCTGATGCATGCGCTGAAGGGCGTGACGAGCCCGGTGGCCGCGTTCGTGCTGATCACGGTTGCGCTGGCGATCGTCAGCTTCTACACGTCGATCAGCGGCCTGATCAAGGCCGAGATGTTCCCGCCGGAAGTGCGCGCGATGGGCGTGGGCCTGTCGTATGCGGTCGCGAACGCGATCTTCGGCGGCTCGGCCGAGTACGTCGCGCTGTGGTTCAAGTCGATCGGCAGCGAGGAAACCTTCTACTGGTACGTGACCGTGCTGTGCGCGATCTCGTTGATCGTGTCGTGGCGGATGCGCGATCCGAGCAAGGAAGGGTACCTGCGCCACGAGCCGTGATCGGCCGCGCGTGGCGCGTACTCGCATCATGACGAACGTCCCGCCGGTTGGCGGGACGTTTTTTTGCGGCGTGCGATGACGTGCGCGGCGGCATCCATTGTTCGACCCGCGAAGTGCCGGCATGAGCGCGCCGCGTCATATCGATATGGAAATCGATTCGTTGTCCGTGGCGGGCGATTTCCTTAATCTGACTGCGTAGTTCGTGTGACACCTCCTTGACTGGGATTCGCGCCCGCTGCTTGCAGCGGGCGTCTTTTTTTGCGCGGCGACAATGCGTGCCCGCAGCCCGCCTGCCTCATCACGAAACCCGCAGAGCAAAGCACCATTTGTTGGTTCGGATTCGCCGCACGCGCTGATACGTTAGCGGCTTCGCGGCGACACACTCCGTCGCGATGTTCTTCGAACCGTGCCGCCGCGCGATCCGCGGCGACCTCCATAACAAATCAGGTCGTGCTCATGAAAATCAACACGCTCGCTACGTGGCTCGTCGGGGTCGCGCTCGTTACCGCAGGCACCGTCGCCCATGCGGACCGTCTCGACGACATCAAGAAGGCCGGGGTGCTGCGCGTCGCGACGTTCGACAGCAATCCGCCGTTCGGTTATGTCGACGCGAAAAGCAACCACATCGTCGGTCTCGACGTCGATTACGCGAAAGCGCTCGCCGACAAGCTCGGCGTGAAGCTGCAGCTGCAACCGACCAACCCCGCGAACCGTATCCCGTTCCTGACCTCCGGCAAGGTCGACCTCGTGCTCGCGAACTTCACGATCACCGACGAGCGCGCGAAACAGGTCGACTTCAGCATCCCGTATTTCTCGTCGGGCCAGCAATTTCTCGCGAAGAAGGGCGTGCTGAAATCGGCCGACCAGCTGAACGGCCTGCGCGTCGGTGCGGACAAGGGCACGACCAACGAGATCACGCTGCGCGAGAAATTCCCGAAGGCGACGATCGTCGCGTACGACGACACGCCGTTCGCGTTCGCCGCGCTGCGCGCCGGCAACGTGCAGGCCATCACGCAGGACGGCCCGAAGCTGATCGGCCTGCTCGCGAACGTGCCCGACAAGCAGAACTACGAGATCCCGGCGTTCACGATCTCGAACGACTACATGGGCGTCGGTGTGCCGAAGGGCGAGACGCGCCTGCTCGGCTTCGTCAACGACACGCTGAAGGGGCTCGAGGCGAACGGCCGCGCGACGCAGATCTACGACGCATGGTTCGGGCCGACGACGAAAACGCCGCTCACGCGCATTTTCCGGATCGGCGACAAGACCTGATCGCTGCCGCACGCGCGCCGCGTTTGGCCGGGACTTCGGCCGCGCGGCGCTTTTCGTTTTCATCCGACCGCGCGCGTCGTGCGCGCTCCTCAGCATGCTCGGGTTGGCTCCCAAATATCTGTCCTGGCTCTGGCAGGGCTTCCTGCTGACACTCGGCCTCGCGGCCGCGTCGGCCGTCGCCGCGACCGTCGGCGGGCTGCTGCTCGCCGTGATGCGGCATGCGCGCGGCAAGGCGCCGCGCGCGGCAGCCGCCGCGTACGTCGTCGCGTTCCGCAACACGCCGCTGCTCGTGCAGTTGCTGTTCTGGTATTTCGGTGTCGCGTCGTTGCTGCCCGAAACGTGGATCGCATGGCTCAATGCGCGCCATGCGGTGAGCGTGGGCCCGTTCACGCCCGCGTGGCCGTCGTTCGAATTCGTGGCGGGCTGGGTCGGCCTGAGCGCCTATACGGCTGCCTTCGTCGCCGAGGAATGCGAAGCCGGCCTGCGCGGCGTGCGGCGCGCGCAACACGATGCGGCGGCCGCGCTCGGCCTCACGCCGATGCAGTCGCTGCGCTACGTGGTACTGCCGCAGGCCGTGCGCATCGCGCTGCCGCCGCTGTTCGGCCAATACATGAATCTCGTGAAGAACTCGTCGCTCGCGATGGCGATCGGCGTCGCCGAGCTGTCGTATGCGTCGCGGCAGGTCGAGACGGAGACGTTCCAGACGTTCGCCGCGTTCGGCGTCGCGACCTTGCTGTACATCGCGGCGGTGGCCGCGATCGAGGCCGGTGCGTATGCGGCCACGCAATGGCGCGACCGGCTAGGAGCGGGGCGCTGACGATGGACCTTTCGCTGCTGCTTTCGAATCTGCCGTACCTGCTCGTCGGCGCGTTTCCGGACGGCCCGCTCGGCGGCGCCGCGCTGTCGCTGGTGCTGGCGCTTGCATCCGCGATCGCGTCGGCCGTGCTCGGCGTGGCGCTCGGCGTCGCGATGGCGCTGGCGCGCGGCCCGGCGCGCGTGCTGCTGCTCGCGTTCATCGGCTTCTTTCGCGCGATTCCGGTGCTGATGCTGATCTTCTGGACGTATTTCCTGATGCCCGTGCTGTTGCACATGAACGTGCCGGGGCTCGCGACGGTCGTGTGCGCGCTGGCGCTGATCGGCGGCGCGTATCTCGCGCATGCGGTGCATGCGGGGATCGTCGCGGCGGGCGACGGTCAATGGCAGGCCGGGCTGTCGCTCGGGCTCACGCGCTGGCAGACGGTGCGCTACGTGTTGCTGCCGCAGGCGATCCGGATCATGACGCCGTCGTTCGTCAACCAGTGGGTCGCGCTCGTGAAGGACACGTCGCTCGCGTATATCGTCGGCGTGCCGGAGCTGTCGTTCGTCGCGACGCAGGTGAACAACCGGCTGATGGTGTATCCGGCGCCGATCTTCCTGTTCGTCGCGCTGATCTATCTGGTGCTGTGCACGTCGCTCGATGGAGGGGCGCGGTGGTTGCTGTCGCGGGGGCCGCGCACGCAACGTGCGGCGCAGGCGACGGCCGAACGCACGGAACCCGCGCGGTAACGGTGGGCCGGCGAGCACGCGTGCGAGGCGTGCGCGCGCTTCGGTGATGAGGATGGATGATGTGCGACCATCCGCAGCGGGTCGCGTCGCCGTTATTCGAGCGGCGACGCGCGCGGTGGTGCCGATGAGGCTGAGATGCCCGGACGCTTCAGTCCGTCAGCGTCAGGACGCGCTGTAGTGCGTATCGAACACCGCACGCAGCGTCGACGGGCCGGTCGCGAAATCGCCCCACAGCGGGCCGTCGTTCTGCGCGAACGCGAACGGCGTGGTGCTGATCGACGCGAGGCGCAAGCGCCATTGCGCGGCTTCCTGGCGGAACGCGGTGAGCTGCATGTCCGACAGCGCCGTCTGCGCGCTGGCCAGCGTGACGAGCGGGTCGACCGGATCGTTCGCGACCCGCACCTCGAAATGCAGGTGCGGGCCGGTTGCCGCGCCCGTCATCCCGACCGAGCCGATACGTTGCCCCTGCTTCACCGTTTCGCCGGTCTTGAGCCCGCGAGCGAACGCGGACAGGTGCGCGTAGTAGGTCGAATAGCCATCCGCATGATCGACGATCACATAGCGGCCGTAGCCGCCCGGATCGGTGCCGACGAACGACACGACGCCGTCGGCCGCCGCATCGACCGGCGTGCCGCTCGGCGCGGCGAGATCGACGCCCGTATGAAACGCCATCGCCTGCGACAGCGGATGGATGCGCTCGCCGAAGAACGAACTGATGCGCGTCCACTTGACCGGCATCGTGAATGCGGCGGCTTCGAGCGGCGAGCCGTCGAGCGCGTAGTACGCACCGTGCTCGGCGCCCGGCGCGCGGAACCAGATCGCGCCGAACGTGCGGCCGGCGACGCGCAGCTCGAGCGCGGTGAGGCGCGGCGTGCCGTCGTTCGTGTCGAACGCGACGCGGTAATAGTCGCCGCGCTGCGCACTCGCGCGCATCGCGACCTTGCCGGTGACGAGATCGCCGAGCTGGATGCGCACTTCGGGCGGCACGTCGAGACGGTTCAGCGTATCGGACAGCGTGAGTTCGATGTCGCCCGCGCGCATGCCTTGCTGGTGGTCGGGCGCCGCGAACTGAAACAGGCTCGCGTAGCCGAGCATGTCGTTGCGATGCGCGCTGAGCGGCGCGAACAGGCCGGGCTGCAGGTTGCGATCGTTGCGATCGAGGTGTTCGTTGCGCTCGCCGATCGTGCGGGCGAGCTCGCTCGTCACGAAATGCTGCGCGGTGGGAAACGGTGTATCGGACAGCACGCGCTGCGGCAGCGCGGCCGTGCCCGAGTCGACGGCGCCCGGCAGTTGCGACACGGCCGGCAGCGCGGCGGCGAGGCCGAATGCGGCGAGGGCACCGAGCACGGCGGCCGGCACGAGCGTGCGCACGACGCGCTGCGCGCGACCGGGTGCGACGGCATCAGGGGTTGCGACGGACTTGACCAAGGTGTCCACATCCAGGAAAGCGGTTCAAAGGGGTGTGGGCGGGGGCCGCCGGCGGCACACCGTCAAACGGCGACGGGGCGGGCGGCGGGCGTGCAACAAAACAGGCCCCGCCAGGGGCCTGTGTCGTTTCCGTTCGACCCAACCTGCGGGGCAGTGCCCGCTTCGAACGGCGGCGTGCATACCGGGTCGAACCCGGTTATCACGAAGACGCTAAAGAAAGATGACAGCGTCAGTCTACCGATGTTCCGCGAAACGTTAAAAATTTTAAAGAGGGTCAGCTCATTCGTTTCGCAGTGCGGTAAGTCGGGTTAAATCAGCATTTGTTACGACGATTCTCGTCAGTCCGGCAATTTTTGCGCGCGTCGGCGCAGCGCGGCGGAGGTGCGCACGGCGTCGAAGCCGGCGTCGAGCATCGCCTCGGCGTCGTTCCACAGGTTGCCGCGCAGCCGGTTGGTCCAGATCATCGACGCGAACACGCCTTCGAGCAGCGACACGAGATAGACGGCGGCCAGGTGCACGTCGAGATCGGCGGCGACCTCGCCGGCGGCGATCGCACGACGCAGCAGCGCTTTCGTGATCCGCAGCATCTGCAGCTCGAGCAGCATGCGGCGCCGCTGTAGCGCGCCGTTTTCCTCGCTCTGCTCGCACTTCGTATAGAGAATCACGAGCACGCGCTGCATCGGGCCCGGCTCGCCGCATTCCTGCAGGTAGTGCGATGCGGCGCGCCGCAGTGTCGCGAACGGCGGCAGGCCGTCGCCCGCGTCGAACCCTTCCGACGTGCGCGCGAACGCGCGGTCGCACATCGCCAGACACACTTCCATCTTGTTGCGGTAGTGGCCGTAGACGGCGCCGCGCGACATCCCGGCGGCCTCGGCGAGGTCCGCCATCGCGGTTTGCGCGACGCCTCTTTCGAGCAGGACGAGCTCGGCGGCGTCGAGGATCCGGTGCTTGATGGCGAGCGATTCTTCCCGGGTCTTGCGGGCCATGTCGTGAAATTCCTTACAGTTCGCTGTCGTTTTATTGAGACAGTGTGTCAGCCGGATTGAAAGCGCGTGTATTTAATCAGTCGTGACTGATTATAATCGGCCACCCTGAGCCGCCGCATTGTATCGGCGGTGAATGATCCGAGGTCAGAACATGAATAACAAACGCACCCTGTGGCGCCGCACGCGGCTGGCGCCGTTCGCGCTCGCGGCCCTGTTGGCCGTGGCCGGATGTGGAAAGGGCGACAAGGATGCCGCGCCGGAGACCGCGAAGCAGGCCACCGTCGTGACGGTGCGCCCGACGGCCGTGCCGATGACCGTCGAACTGCCGGGCCGGCTCGACGCCTACCGGCAGGCGGAAGTCCGCGCGCGGGTCGCGGGCATCGTCACCGCACGCACCTACGAGGAAGGCCAGGAAGTGAAGCAGGGCGCGGTGCTGTTCCGCATCGATCCCGCGCCGCTGAAGGCCGCACGCGACGCCGCGCAGGGCGCGCTCGCGAAGGCGCAGGCCGCCGCGCTCGCGGCGACCGACAAGCGCCGCCGTTACGACGATCTCGTGCGCGACCGCGCGGTGAGCGAGCGCGACCATACCGAAGCCGTCGCGGCCGATACGCAGGCGAAGGCCGAGGTTGCATCCGCGAAGGCCGAGCTCGCGCGCGCGCAGTTGCAGCTCGATTACGCGACCGTCACCGCGCCAATCGCGGGCCGCGCACGGCGCGCGCTCGTGACCGAGGGCGCGCTCGTCGGCCAGGACCAGGCGACGCCGCTCACGACCGTCGAGCAGCTCGATCCGATCTACGTGAACTTCTCGCAGCCGGCCGCCGACGTCGACGCCTTGCGTCGCGCGGTGAAGAGCGGGCGCGCGACGGGCATCGCGCAGCACGACGTCGCGGTGACGCTGCTGCGCGCCGACGGCACCGCGTATCCGCTGAAGGGCAAGCTGCTGTTCAGCGATCTCGCGGTCGATCCGACCACCGATACCGTCGCGATGCGCGCGCTGTTCCCCAATCCGGAGCGCGAGCTGCTGCCGGGCGCGTACGTCCGGATCGCGCTCGACACGGCGGTCGACCAGCGGGCGATCCTGGTGCCGCGCGACGCGCTGCTGCGCACCGCCGACCGGACGTCGGTGCGCGTCGTCGGCGCGAACGGCAAGGTCAAGGACGTCGAGGTCACGGCCGACCAGATGAGCGGCCGTGACTGGCGCATCACGCGCGGCCTCGCGGGCGGCGAGCGCGTGATCGTCGACGACGTCGCGCAGTTCGCGCCCGATACGGCCGTCAAGCCCGTCGAAAAAGCGCCGCCGTCGAAGGCGGCGCCGGCAGCGGCCGCTTCGCAGGCGGCCGCCCGTCAAACCTGACCGGTTCAAACCAACATGGCACGTTTCTTCATCGATCGCCCCGTCTTCGCGTGGGTGATCGCCATCTTCATCATGCTGGGCGGCCTGTTCGCGATCCGCGCGCTGCCCGTCGCGCAGTACCCGGACATCGCGCCGCCCGTCGTCAGCATCTATGCGACGTATCCGGGCGCGTCCGCGCAAGTCGTCGAGGAATCGGTGACCGCGCTGATCGAGCGCGAGATGAACGGCGCGCCGGGGCTGCTGTATACGTCCGCGACGAGCAGCGCGGGGGCTGCGTCGCTGTACCTGACGTTCAAGCAGGGCGTGAACGCCGATCTCGCGGCCGTCGAAGTGCAGAACCGGCTGAAGACGGTCGATGCGCGCCTGCCTGAGCCGGTGCGCCGCGACGGCATCCAGGTCGAGAAGGCCGCCGACAACATCCAGCTCGTCGTGTCGCTGACCTCCGACGACGGCCGGATGACCGACGTGCAGCTCGGCGAATACGCGTCGGCGAACGTGGTGCAGGCGCTGCGCCGCGTCGAGGGTGTCGGCAAGGTGCAGTTCTGGGGCGCCGAATATGCGATGCGGATCTGGCCCGACCCGGTGAAGCTGGCCGGGCACGGCCTCACCGCGTCGGACATCGCATCGGCCGTGCGTGCGCACAACGCGCGCGTGACGATCGGCGACATCGGCCGCAGCGCGGTGCCGGACAGCGCGCCGATCGCGGCGACGGTGTTCGCGGACGCGCCGCTGAAGACGCCGGCCGATTTCGGGGCGATCGCGCTGCGTGCGCAACCCGACGGCTCCGCATTGTTCCTGCGCGACGTCGCGCGCATCGAGTTCGGCGGCAACGATTACAACTATCCGTCGTACGTGAACGGCAAGGTCGCGACCGGGATGGGCATCAAGCTCGCGCCGGGCTCGAACGCGGTGTCCACCGAGAAGCGCGTGCGCGCGACGATGGACGAGCTGTCCAGGTACTTCCCGCCCGGCGTGAAATACCAGATCCCGTACGAGACGTCGTCGTTCGTGCGCGTGTCGATGAACAAGGTCGTCACGACGCTGATCGAGGCCGGCGTGCTGGTGTTCCTCGTGATGTTCCTGTTCATGCAGAACCTGCGCGCGACGCTGATTCCGACGCTCGTCGTGCCGGTCGCGCTCGCGGGCACGTTCGGCGTGATGTATGCGGCCGGCTTCTCGATCAACGTGCTGACGATGTTCGGGATGGTGCTCGCGATCGGCATCCTCGTCGACGACGCGATCGTCGTCGTCGAGAACGTCGAGCGGCTGATGGTCGAGGAAGGGCTCGCACCGTACGACGCGACCGTCAAGGCGATGAAACAGATCAGCGGCGCGATCGTCGGGATCACCGTGGTGCTGACGTCGGTGTTCGTGCCGATGGCGTTCTTCGGCGGCGCGGTGGGCAACATCTACCGGCAGTTCGCGCTGTCGCTCGCGGTGTCGATCGGCTTCTCGGCGTTCCTCGCGCTGTCGCTGACGCCCGCGCTGTGCGCGACGCTGCTCAAGCCGGTGTCGGGCGACCATCACGAGAAGCGCGGCTTCTTCGGCGGGTTCAACCGCTTCGTCGCGCGGGCGACGCAGCGCTACGCGACGCGGGTCGGCGCGATGCTGAAGAAGCCGGTGCGCTGGCTCGTCGTGTACGGCGCGCTGACCGCGGCGGCCGCGCTGATGCTCACGCAACTGCCGACCGCGTTCCTGCCGGACGAGGACCAGGGCAACTTCATGGTGATGGTGATTCGCCCGCAAGGCACGCCGCTCGCGGAGACGATGCAGAGCGTGCGCGCGGTCGAGTCGGCCATCCGTCGCGACGAGCCGACCGCCTATACGTATGCGCTCGGCGGCTTCAACCTGTACGGCGAAGGGCCGAACGGCGGGATGATCTTCGTCACGCTGAAGAACTGGAAGGAACGCAAGGCCACGCGCGATCACGTGCAGTCGATCGTCGCGCGCATCAACGAGCGCTTCGCGGGCACGCCGAACACGACGGTGTTCGCGATGAACTCGCCGGCGCTGCCCGATCTCGGTTCGTCGAGCGGCTTCGACTTCCGGCTGCAGAACCGCGGCGGGCTCGATTACGCGACGTTCAGCGCCGCGCGCGAGCAACTGCTCGCGGCGGGCGGCAAGGATCGCGCGCTCACCGACCTGATGTTCGCGGGCACGCAGGACGCGCCGCAACTGAAGCTCGACATCGATCGCGCGAAGGCGTCCGCGCTCGGCGTGTCGATGGACGAGATCAACACGACGCTCGCGGTGATGTTCGGCTCCGACTATATCGGCGACTTCATGCACGGCACGCAGGTGCGGCGCGTGATGGTGCAGGCCGACGGGCGGCACCGGCTTGATCCGGACGACGTGAAGAAGCTGCGCGCGCGCAACGCGCGCGGCGAGATGGTGCCGCTCGCGGCGTTCACGACGCTGCACTGGACGCTCGGGCCGCCGCAACTCACGCGCTACAACGGTTATCCGTCGTTCACGATCAACGGCTCGGCCGCGGCCGGCCACAGCAGCGGCGAGGCGATGAGCGCGATCGAGCGGATCGCCGCGAAGCTGCCGGCCGGCATCGGCTATGCGTGGTCGGGGCAGTCGTTCGAGGAGCGGCTGTCGGGCGCGCAGGCGCCGATGCTGTTCGCGCTGTCGGTGCTCGTCGTGTTCCTCGCGCTCGCGGCGCTCTACGAGAGCTGGTCGATTCCGTTCGCGGTGATGCTGGTCGTCCCGCTCGGCGTGATCGGCGCGGTGCTCGGCGTGACGCTGCGGATGATGCCGAACGACATCTATTTCAAGGTGGGACTGATCGCGACGATCGGGCTGTCCGCGAAGAACGCGATCCTGATCGTCGAGGTCGCGAAGGACCTCGTCGCGCAGCGCATGTCGCTCGTCGACGCGGCTCTCGAGGCCGCGCGCCTGCGGCTGCGGCCGATCGTGATGACGTCGCTCGCGTTCGGCGTCGGCGTGCTGCCGCTGGCGTTCGCGTCGGGCGCCGCGTCCGGCGCGCAGATGGCGATCGGCACCGGCGTGCTCGGCGGCGTGATCACGGCGACCGTGCTCGCGGTGTTCCTCGTCCCGCTGTTTTTCGTGATCGTCGGCCGCCTGTTCGACGTCGGCCCACGCCGGCGCGGCGGGGCGCAGCCGACGACGATGGAGGGTTCGCAACCATGATGTTTGCGCTGAATGCACGTGGCGCGCTGAGGGTACCGCTCGCGCTGGCCGCCGCGCTCGCGCTCGCCGGGTGTTCGCTCGCGCCGCGGTACGAGCGCCCGGCCGCGCCGGTGCCGGCGACCTATGCGCCGGTCGACGGCGGCACGACGCCGGCCGCCGAACCGGCCATCGCGCAGGATGCCGCGCTGCTCGACGACTGGCATGCGTATTTCACCGATCCGGCGCTTCAGGCGTGGATCGACGCGGCGCTCGCGAACAACCGCGACCTGCGGATCGCCGCCGGCCGGCTCGAGGAAGCGCGTGCGCTGTACGGCGTGCAGCGCGCGGACCGGATGCCGTCGGTCGATGCGAATCTCGGCTATGAGCGCGCGCGCCAGTACGACCCGGTCGTGCGCGAAAGCGCGATCAGCGGGCTGTATCGCGCGGGTGTCGGCGTCAGCGCGTACGAGCTCGACCTGTTCGGCCGCGTGCGCAGCCTGTCCGATGCGGCGCTCGCCGACTATTTCGCGACGGCCGATGCGCAGCGCACGGTCCGCATCGGCGTGATCGCCGAAGTGGCGGGCGCGTACGTTTCCGAACGATCGTTGCATGAGCAACTGGCGCTCGCCCAGCGCACGCTCGATGCGCGCGAGCGGATGGCCGCGCTCACGCAACGCCGCTATGCCGCCGGCACGAGCGACGCGATCGAGCTGCGCTCGGCCGACATGCTGGTGGCGTCCGCGCGCGCGTCGCAGGCCGCGCTGCAGCGCGAGCATGCGCAGGCCGTCCGCGCGTTGCAACTGCTGGCGGGCGATTTCGCGCGCAACGTGCCGGACGACGCGACCGCGCTCGATTCGCTGTCGATCGCGCCCGTGGCGCCGGGTGCGCCGAGCCAGTTGCTCGAACGGCGGCCGGACATCCGGCAGGCCGAGGCACGGCTGAAGGCCGCGAACGCGAACATCGGCGCGGCGCGCGCGGCGTTCTTCCCGCGCATCGCGCTGACGACCGACTACGGCTCGGTGAGCGACGCGTTCTCGAACCTGTTCGCGGCCGGCACGAGCGTATGGACGTTCGCACCGCGCATCACGCTGCCGATCTTCGCGGGCGGACGCAATCGCGCGAACCTCGACGTCGCGCACGCGCGCAAGGACATTGCGGTCGCCGAATACGAGAAGGCGGTGCAGACCGCGTTTCGCGAAGTGGCCGATGCGTTCGCCGCGCGCGACTGGATCGACCGGCAACTGGTCGCGCAGCAGGACGTGTATGCGGCGGACGGCGCGCGGCTGAAGCTCGCGGAGCGTCGTTATGCGGGCGGTGTCGCGACCTATCTCGAGCTGCTCGACGCGCAGCGCAGCACGTACGAGTCGGGGCAGGAGCTGATCCGGCTCAGGCAGCTCAGGCTCGCGAATGCGATCGCGCTGTATCGCGCGCTCGGCGGCGGCTGGGCGCCGGCCACGGCGGAGGCCGCGGCTTCCGCGTGACGGGCGATGCGTCGCCCGACGCCGCGGCGTGTCGGGTGGCATGACGGCGGTCGCGCGCGTCGACGTGCGGCCGCCGCTTCGACGGGGCATGCTGCCCGTCGTACCGCCGATCGTCATCGGCGCTTTCTTTCGCTGTTCAGCACATCCGCTCGTCGCGTTCCCATCCAGCAGCACCGCGAAAGGGTGGCTTTCGCCGCACCCGCATCCACATCCGCAAACCGATCGTGCCGCCCGTCGGCGCTAACGTGTGCCGCACTTCTTCCGCTTTTTCATCTCGCCCGATCCGGCATGTCAGCCGCGTTCCAGAGGCCGCGCATGCATAGCTGCAATTGACGATCCAATTAATCAATGTATTGGAATTAATGGCGGCGGCAAAATGTCGCGGTAAAACGTTTGTATGCTTTCGCAATCGTTTGCGCGATAAACCCGTATCGCATGAATGTCGCCGTTCATTTCGTGTCAGTTGAAAATGAATCGATGCTCACGTTGTAATCGGACAACGATGGCGGCATTGGACAATATTTTGTCTTTTGAGAGGCAGGGCTGCGCAAGCCAATACCGGCAAGGGAGAGCGGGGCGGTGGCGATTATCGGCAAGAAATTCCCTTAATCTTCAATTGGTTCCGAAAAATAAAAAAGGACTGCGGATAAAAATTCCGTGATTGAAAATTAAAAGGAAGGAATGGGGTTTTAGAGGGCTGAATCGAACATTGTCAGAATCATTTGACAATGATTTACAGAAATCTTTCACGGTTATCTCGATAATGCCGCCTCGTGTCGGACGGGGCCACCATGCGCTGCCGTTTGTGTCCGCCACGTCGTCCATTCCAATCGCACTCCTTACGGGAAACGTCATGAAAAAATCCATCCTGTCCGCCGTCGCACTCGCGGCCCTGTCCACCTCGGCCTTCGCAGCGGGCACCGGCACGATCAACTTCACGGGCGAGATCGTCGCGGGCGCATGCGGCATCGACTCGAACTCGGTCAACCAGACCGTGCAGCTCGGCAAGGTGCCGACCAACAAGTTCAAGCAAGCCGGCGACAAGTCGGACCCGGTGTCGTTCGACATCAAGCTGACCGACTGCGACACCAGCATCGCGCAGAACGCGTACTTCACGTTCACGGGCACGTCGAGCGCCGGCCAGCCGAAGCTGCTCGCCACGATAGGTTCGGCCACCAACGTCGGCATCCGCCTGCAAGCCGCGTCGGGCGAATACCTCGACAACGGCGCCGAGCAGAAGGCCCCGACGCTGCTGCAGAACGGCACGAACACCGCGCGCTTCGCCGCGATGTACGAAGCGACGGCAGCCGGCGTGACGCCGGGTACCGCCGACGGCGTCGCGAACTTCACGGTCCGCTACCAGTAAGCGTCCGTACCGGAGGAGGGATGCGTGCATCCCTTCCTCCTGCCTCTTTCCTCCCGTTTTCCTTCTTCCTGGACTCCCGGTAGCGCCGCGTGCGAATCAGACATTCCTTCCTTTGCGTCTCCGTGCTGGTCGTCGGCAGCCAGAGCCAGGCGACGGAATTCAATTCGTCGTTCCTCGACATCGACGGAACGAGCAACGTCGATCTGTCGCAGTTCTCGCAGCCGGACTTCACGTTGCCCGGCGAGTACATGCTCGACGTGCAGGTCAACGACCTGTTCTACGGGCTGCAAGCGATCGAGTTCATCGCGCTCGACGCATCGGGCGCGGGCAAGCCGTGCCTGCGGCCGGAACTCGTCGCGCAGTTCGGGCTGAAGCCATCGCTCGCGAAGGACCTGCCGCGCTTCCAGGGCGGGCGGTGCGTCGATCTCGGCGCGATCGAGGGCGCGACCGTGCGCTACCTGAAAAGCGACGGGCGGCTCAAGATCACGATTCCGCAGGCCGCGCTCGAGTTCACCGATTCGACCTACCTGCCGCCGTCGCGCTGGTCCGAAGGCATTCCGGGTGCGATGCTCGACTATCGCGTGATCGCGAACACGAATCGCAACTTCGGGGCGGGCGGCGGGCAGACGAATTCGATCCAGGCCTACGGGACGATCGGCGCGAACTGGGATGCGTGGCGTTTTCGCGGCGACTACCAGGCGCAATCGAACGTGGGCAACACGGCGTACGCGGACCGCACGTTCCGCTTCAGCCGGCTTTATGCGTTTCGCGCGCTGCCGTCGATCCAGTCGACGGTGACGTTCGGCGACGACTACCTGACCTCCGACATCTTCGACACGTTCGCGCTGACGGGCGCGTCGATCCGCAGCGACGACCGCATGCTGCCGCCGTCGCTGCGCGGCTATGCGCCGCTGATCTCGGGTGTCGCGCGCACCAACGCGACCGTGACCGTGTCGCAGGCCGGCCGCGTGCTGTACGTGACGCGCGTGTCGCCGGGCGCGTTCGCGCTGCAGAACATCAACACGAGCGTGCAGGGCACGCTCGACGTGGCGGTCGAGGAAGAAGACGGCAGCGTGCAGCGCTTCCAGGTGACGACGGCCGCCGTGCCGTTCCTCGCCCGCACCGGCCAGTTGCGCTACAAGGCGGCGGTCGGCAAGCCGCGCCTGTTCGGTGGCGGCGGCATCACGCCGTTCTTCGGCTTCGGCGAAATCGCGTACGGCCTGCCGTTCGACATCACCGCCTATGGCGGCTTCATCGCCGCGTCGGGCTACACGTCGGTCGCGCTCGGCGTCGGTCGCGATTTCGGCGCGTTCGGCGCAGTGTCGGCCGATGTCACGCACGCGCGGGCGAAGCTGTGGTGGAGCGGCGCGACGCGCAACGGCAACTCGTACCGCATCAACTATTCGAAGCACTTCGACGGGCTCGATGCCGACGTGCGCTTCTTCGGCTACCGCTTCTCCGAGCGCGAATATACGAACTTCGCGCAGTTCTCCGGCGACCCGACGTCATACGGCCTCGCCAACAGCAAGCAGCGCTATTCGGCGACGATGTCGAAGCGCTTCGGCGACACGTCGACCTATTTCTCGTACGACCAGACGACCTACTGGGCGCGTTCGTCCGAGCAGCGGGTCGGCCTGACGCTCACGCGTGCGTTCTCGATCGGCACGCTGCGCAACCTGAACGTCAGCGTGTCGGCATTCCGCACGCAGAGCGCGGGCGCGAGCGGTAACCAGTTCTCGGTCACCGCGACGCTGCCGATCGGCGGCCGCCACACCGTCACGTCGAACCTGACGACGGGCAACGGCAGCACCAGCGCGAACGCCGGCTACATCTACGACGATTCGGCCGGCCGCACCTATCAGGTCAACGCGGGCGCGACCGACGGCCGCGCGTCGGCGAACGCGAGCTTCCGCCAGCGCACGTCGGCGTACCAGCTCAACGCACAGGCGTCGACGCTCGCCAATGCGTATGCGGCCGCGTCGCTCGAAGTCGACGGCTCGTTCGTCGCGACGCAGTACGGCGTGTCCGCGCACGCGAACGGCAATGCGGGCGATACGCGGCTGCTGGTGTCGACCGACGGCGTGCCCGACGTGCCGCTGTCCGGCACGCTCACGCACACCGATTCGCGCGGCTACGCGGTGCTCGACGGCATCTCGCCGTACAACGTGTACGACGCGACCGTCAACGTCGAGAAGCTGCCGCTCGAAGTGCAGGTGACGAACCCGATCCAGCGCATGGTGCTGACCGACGGCGCGATCGGCTTCGTGAAGTTCTCCGCCGCGCGCGGCAGCAACCTGTACCTGACGCTGACCGATGCGGCCGGCAAGCCGCTGCCGTTCGGCGCGTCGGTGCAGGACGCGGCGAACGGCAAGGAACTCGGCATCGTCGGCGAGAGCGGTGCGGCGTTCCTGACCCAGGTTCAGCCGAAATCCACGCTGGCGGTGCGGGCGGGCGAACGGACGCTCTGCACGGTCGACGCACTGCCGAACCAGCTTCAACTCGAAGGCACGCCGATCCCGGTGACGTGCCAGCCGCCCGGCGAGTCGCATGCAGCGGCCGCGCGGGGCGAACGATGATTTCACGGACCCAGCGATGAAGCATTCCTTTTCCCTTTCCTCCCCGCGGCGCGCGCTGTGCGCGTTCGCGACCGTCGGTGCGCTGCTTGCCGGCGCCGCCCATGCGGCGATCGTGCCCGATCGCACGCGCGTGATCTTCAACGAAGGCGAACAGGCCGCGATCGTGACGATCACCAACAAGAGCACGACGTATCCGTATCTCGTGCAGTCGTGGCTCGAAGATGCGAACGGCAACAAGATCACGTCGCCGCTGATGGTCGTGCCGCCGCTGCAGCGGGTCGAGGCGAACGAGCGCAACGTGCTGCGGATCGCGAAGCTGCCCGGTACGCAACTGCCGGCCGATCGCGAAACGGTGTTCTACCTGAACATCCGCGAAGTGCCGCCGAAGACGGATACGCCGAACACGCTGCAGATCGCGCTGCACACGCAGATGAAGCTGTTCTACCGGCCGAAGGCGGTGCAGCCCGCGCGCGACGAGGACTGGACGCTGCCGATGACGCTGCGGGTGGATGCGGCCGCGCACAAGCTGGTGTTCGACAATCCGACGCCTTACCACGTGACGGTGGTCGACGTGAGCGCGGGCGCGCAGAAGACGCCGGTGCCGATCGAGCCGGTCATGGTGAGCCCGATGAGCACGGCCGACGTGCCGTTCAAGGCCGCGACGCCGTCGACGCTGTTCGTCACGCACATCGACGACTACGGCGGCCAGGTGGCGGTCGAGTATGCGTGCGAGGCCGGTGCGTGCAAGAGCGTGAAGAAATGAGCGGGGCCGCGAGACAACGCAACGCACCGCTCGCGGCGTGGCTGCGCTGGGTCGTCCTGGCGATGCTGCTCGCGGCGGTTCAGCCCGCGTGGGCGCTGCGCTGCCTGACCAACAGCGGCGCGACCTCGTTGACCGAGCCGATCGGCGGCGTGGCGTCGTATCCGACCGATGCGCCGGACGGCTACGTGATCTGGGTGTCGCCGGTACGCACGACGTCGGGGTATTGCTACAAGGACCTGGGTGACGCCGGCAGCCTGAAGGTCGTCGACAACATTTACTTCTATGCGAATCCGAATCGCACGGACCCCGCCGCATGGGGGCTCGAGATCGGCATCCGCTACAAGGGCGTCGATTATTTCGACAAGACCAGTAATCGCGGCGGCGGGGTGTTTACCGGATATTCGGTGCCGCCGTGCAGCAGGTACGACTTCGACCGCGGGCGTTGCCAGCGGACGAGCATCAGCATCGACTATCAGGTCGTCGTGCGCAAAAGAGGCAACTGGGTCCAGCCGCCGAGCGATATCTATACGGTGTTCCAGTTCGACGGCGAGTTCGGGCTGAATGCGTTCGGCACGAGCTTCCAGTACCGTCTGAGCGGCCTGCGCAACCTCAAGCCGACGCCGTGCTTCGTCGACGTGCTCGTGACGCCCGAACCGGGCATCGTCAATTTCGGGCAGGTGCAGGCGGTCGGCAACGGCTTCCTGCCGGCGGTGCCGCGCAAGCGCTTTTCGCTGTCGCTGACCAAGAAGTGCAACGTCGCGGTGCGGGTGGACGGGTACTTCGAAACGAGCTATCCGGTTCAAAACGGCTTGCTGGTTCCCGCGAAGGACAGCAATTTCGGTATCGGCATCGAGGACAGCCAGGGCAAGGCGATTCCGTTCAACGAACAGTTCAACCTCGCGCAATTCCCGTCCAACGTCATGAACCAGAGCGTATTGATGGACGCGGTGCTGAAGTCGTTCGGGCCGCCGAAGATCGGCCGGTTCGACGCGACGGCGACGATCCGCTTGTTCATCTATTGATATCGAGGGCGATGCCCGGGCCACATCCATCCGCGTGGCCCGCCATCCGGGGAACGGATGGCGCGGCGTGTTCGCGAAAGCAGGATCGGCTTCCACCGGCACCGGCCTGACGCTCGCGACGCCGTGCGCGTGAATCCCGATACGGCGGCATCCGCGCAATTCGAGCCGCCAAAACGAAAAAAGCGCCGGCGTGCCGGCGCTTTCCCGCGTCTGCCGCGCGATGCTCAACGCACCCAGTGGCACACCCGGTGATGGTGATGCTCGAAGTGACACACGCGGTGCGGATGCGCTTCGGCGATGGCCGGCACGAGCACGGCAGCGGCCACGGCGGCGGCGGTGAGGGTTTTCAGTAGCGTCTTCATGTCGAGGTCCTGTCGTTCAATGATGGATCAAGGGTGCGCAGCGGCATCACCACTGCGGCCGGGGTTCGTCGCGGCGATCGTCGCGGCGGTCGTCACGCGGGCCGGCATGCCGGGCTTCCCAGTCGCGGCGCTCCCAGTAGCGATTTCCGTCCCAGTAACGATCGCCATGCCAGCCAATCGTGACTTCGGCCGGGCCAGGGTAGGCGACGCAGCCGGTGAGCATCACGCTCGACAGCGCGCCCGCCATGACGGCGGATAACACGATGGATTTCATGTTGTTCTCCCTTGGAAACGGCAAGTCGATCGTACGAGCCCCCGAAATTTCACGTGGTAAGAAGTTGCTACCGCCGATGACACGTGCAAGCCCGTCGTCAGCAGCGTGAAAGCCTGCGTCGGCGAAGTGAAGGCAGTGCGCGCGGCCCGGACGCGTACGCGTCCGCCCGGGCAACGATTCCGGCAATTGTTCAGACAAATCCCGACAACCGAAAGGGGCATCCTGTAATCAGATTGAGAATGATTTGCGTTTACGTTAGATTGCGCTATCTCGGAATTTGACGGAGCAGATCGATGGCCATGGCGGAAGTGCTCGACCGACCGGCGGCGGCAGCGGCAAACCCGTTTCTCGGCAGTTATCCGGACCTGCCGCCGCGCGCCGCGCCGCGTGCGCGCCGGGCGTCCCAGCCCGCTGCGCAGGGCGCGCTGCTCGACGTGCTGATCTCGCATCGCGCGATGCTGGTCAACGTCGCGCGCGGCTTCGTCGGCTGCGCGAGCCGTGCGGAAGACGTCGTGCACGACGTGTTCGTGAAGCTCGTCGAATTCCCGAACCAGGACGCGGTGCGCCAGCCGGTCGCGTACGTGACGCGGATGGTGCGCAATGCGTCGATCGACGCGTGCCGCCGGCAAAGCCTCGAAAACGTCTATCACACGGAAGAGGACGACGGCTTCGACGTGCCGTCGCCCGAGCCGACGCCGGAAGCCGCGCTGATGACGCGCGATACGCTGCGGCGCGTGTGGGCCGCGCTCGACGACCTGCCGGCGCGCAGCCGGGCGGCGTTCGAGATGGTGCGGCTGCGCGAGGAGACGCTGCAGACCGCGGCGCGCGCGCTGAACGTGTCGCAGACGCTCGTGCATTTCATGGTGCGCGACGCGGAGCGTCACTGCGCGGAATGCCTCGACGCGTGCCATCGCGGCGTCGCTTGCCCGGTGTTCCTGGGCGGCCGCGCGCGGCGGCGGTAAAAAAACGCGCCGGCCAACCGTCTATCAGACAGGAGCGGCCGAATTCGCCGCTTCGCCTCCTTCAACCGCCCAGCGATTTCCGATCATGACGCAAGCTCCGACGCCTTCCGCCGACACCGACGATCTCGTCTATACGGTCGTCATCAACGACGAAGAACAGTATTCGATCTGGCCGACGTTCCGGCCCGTGCCGGCCGGCTGGCGCGAAGTCGGCGTGAGCGGCCCGAAGGCCGACTGTCTCGCGCACATCGAGACCGTCTGGACCGACATGCGCCCCGCGAGCCTGCGCCGCGCGATGGACGGCGAGCGCGCCACGCGCGCGTCGTGACCCGTTGCGCCGCGTGTGCGGCGCACCACCTGAAGAGGACGTTGCATGACCCTGCTTTCGTTGCCGACGCTCGACGACCTGCGTATCGAGCCGGGGCTGCCCACCGTCGTGTCGCCGCGCGGCAGCGATGGAATGTCGATCGACGACGTCGCGCCGCTGGCGCGCGAGATCGCGGCCGACACGCTCGAACGGGCGGGCGGCGTGCTGTTCACGGGCTTTCACGTGCCGTCGATCGACGCGTTCCAGCAATTCGCGGCCTCGTTCGGCGATCCGCTGATCGGCTATGAATACGCGTCGACGCCGCGCAGCCAGGTCGAAGGCGCGGTCTACACGTCGACCGAATACCCGCCGCACCGCGCGATTCCGCTGCACAACGAGCAGTCGTACACGCGCGAATGGCCGCTGCGGATCTGGTTCCACTGCGCGCTGGCCGCGCCGAAGGGCGGGGCGACGCCGATCGCGGACAGCCGTGCCGTGTATCGCGCGCTCGATCCCGCGCTCGTCGCGCGCTTCGAGAGGCGCGAGCTGCTGTACGTGCGCAATTTCGGGCAGGGGCTCGATCTGCCGTGGCAGCAGTCGTTCGGCACCGACGAGCCGGCCGAGGTCGAGCGGATGTGCGCGGCGCGCGGCATCGAATGTGCGTGGCGCACCGACGACGACGGCGAGCTGCTGCTGCGCACGCGCGAACGCTGCCAGGCCGTCGCGCGTCATCCGCGCACCGGCGAGCGCGTGTGGTTCAACCAGGCAAACCTGTTTCACCTGTCGGCGCTCGACGACGACATGCAGGAAGCGCTCGTCGACGCGGTCGGGCTCGAGAACGTGCCGCGCAACGTGTATTACGGCGATGGCGAGCCGCTGGAGGCGGATGCGCTCGCGCAGATCCGCGGCGTGCTCGACCAGCAGCGCATCGTGTTCCCGTGGCGCACCGGCGACGTGCTGATGCTCGACAACATGCTGACCGCGCATGCCCGCGACCCGTTCGAGGGGCCGCGCAAGGTCGTCGTCGCGATGGCGCAGAGTTACACGGTCCCGCGCGACCGAACGGAGGATTGATGACGCGTAGTACCGCCGCGCTTGCCGCGCGCGGGCTGTCGGTGGGATATCGCGACCATGTCGTGATCGACGGGCTGGACCTGTCGATCGCGGCCGGCCGCGTAACCGCGCTGTGCGGACCGAACGGCTGCGGCAAGAGCACGCTGCTGCGCACGCTGGCCGGCCTGCAGCCCGCGCGTGCCGGCCATGTCGAAGTGAACGGCCAGCCGCTCGCGTCGTTTCGCCGTCGCGCGCTCGCGCGCGAGCTGACGATGCTCGCGCAGTTCAACCAGATTCCGTCGGGGCTCACCGTGCGCGAGCTCGTCGCGTACGGGCGCTATGCGTACGGCGGTTTCCTGCGCGGCCTGTCGCGCGCCGATCATGCGGCGATCGACGAGGCGCTCGACACGAGCGGCCTCGCGGGCGACGCGGAGCGCGACGTCGGCGCGCTGTCGGGCGGCGAACGCCAGCGCGCGTGGATCGCGATGGCGCTCGCGCAGCAGGCGCCGATCGTGCTGCTCGACGAACCGACGACCTATCTCGACATTCATCACCAGCTCGACATCCTCGATGCGCTGCGCGCGCTGAACCGCGCGCGCGGACTGACGATCGTGTGGGTGCTGCACGACCTGAACCAGGCGGCCGCGTACAGCGACGAGATCGTGCTGATGCGCGCGGGCCGTCTCGTCGCGCAAGGCACGCCCGACGCGATGCTCGACCCGGCGCGGTTGCGCGCGGCGTTCGGCGTCGAGATGCTGAAGCTCGCGCATCCGCAGACGGGCGCGCCGATGTGCGTACCGGCCTACGGGCCGTCGACCGACGCCGCGCCGCAGGCGGCCGGCGTGTTCGATCGGGATCTCGCCGTATGACGACGTTCGCGATGCGCAAGCGCCTCGCGGCGACGGGCAGAGGGGCGACCCGCGGGCGAGCCGGCGCGATCGCGTTCGGCCTCGTCGCGTTGATCGCGCTGCTCGCGGCGCTGCGGATCGCCCCCGATCTGCGCGTGTGGTGGGACGCGGCGCCCGGCAGCGATGCCGCGTCGCTCGCGCACGTGTTCCTGTTCGACCTGAATCTGCCGCGCGTGGCGGCCGCGCTCGTCGCGGGCGGCTGCCTCGGCATCGCCGGCGCGCTGTTCCAGTCGCTCACGCGCAATCCGCTCGCGTCGCCCGACCTGCTCGGCGTGACGGGCGGCGCCCAGCTCGGCCTGCTCGCGGCGATGCTGGTGCCGGCGCTGGCGGGCGTCGCGACGGTGCCGCTGCTGTTCGTGTGCGGGCTCGTCGCGGCCGCGTGCGCGATCGTCGCGGCGGGCGGCTGGCGTGCGACGCCGTTGCGGCTCGTGCTCGCGGGCAGCGTATGCATGCTGCTGTTCGCCGCGCTGTCGACACTGGTGCTCGCGTTCTTCGAGCAGAACATCGCGGGCGCCGCGCTGTGGACCAACGGCAGCCTGTACCAGCCGGGCGCGACGGGCCTCGTGCTCGCCGCGCGCTGGCTCGTCGTGCCGCTCGCCGCGCTGCCGTTCGTGATCCGGCCGCTGAATCCGCTCACGCTCGGCGACGATGCGGCGGCCGCGGCCGGCGTGCGCGTCGATGCGACGCGGCTTGCCGCGACGATCGTCGCGGTCGCGTTCACGAGCGTGGCCGTCAGCATCGCGGGCCCGCTGTCGTACGTCGGCCTCGTCGCGCCGAACCTGCTGCGCCAGGTGCGCGGCGCGCGCGCGGCGCGGCTCGGCGTGCTGGTGCCGCTGTCGGCGCTTGCCGGTGGCGCGCTCGTGCTCGTCACCGACAGCGCGGTGCTCGCGTCGGGCCTCGACGCGACGCTGTCGACCGGCGTCGCGATCGCGCTGGTCGGCACGCCGCTGATGCTCGCGATGATCCGGCGCGGCGCCGCGTGGTCGGGCGTGCTGCATGCGGATGCCGAACGCGCGACGGGCGGCGGCTCGACGCGGCTCGTCGGCTGGCTCGAACGGCTCGGCTGGCCGTTGCGCACCGTGCTGTTCGTCATGGCGGGCGTGCTGGTGGTTTTCGTCGGCGTGTCCGCCGGCCCCGAGTGGCTGTCGCCGGCGCGCTGGTCGGCGGCGCTGTCCGGTCACGATCCGCTCGCGCGCATGCTGATCGACCTGCGCATGCCGCGCCTGCTGTGCGCGCTGCTCGCCGGCGCGTTGCTGGCGGTCAGCGGCGTCGCGATGCAGAGCGTCGTGCGCAATCCGCTCGCGGGCCCCGAAGTACTCGGCGTCACGCAGGGCGCGGGGCTCGTCACGCTGTTCGCGTTGTCGACGTGGCCGCTGATGGGTCATGTGACGCTTGCGGCGGCGGCGCTGATCGGAGGCGGGCTGTCGCTCGCGATCACGCTCGCGCTGAATCACCGGCATCGCTACGCGCCGCTCGCGGTCGCGCTGACCGGCATCGTGATCGGCGCGTTGTGGACCACGCTCGCGCAATGGCTGATCACGCAGGAAAGCGTGCAACCCGCGCGTTTCGTCGTGTGGCTCGTCGGCGGCACGTATGGCCGCAGCTGGGGCGAGGTATCAATGCTGCTGCCGTGGTGCGTGCTCGCGGTGCCGGTGTTCGCGTGGCTCGCGAAACCGCTCGACATGCTCGCGCTCGGCGACGACCAGGCGGCCGCGCTCGGCCTGCCGGTGGCCGCGCTGCGGCCGCTCGCGCTGACGATCGCGACGCTCGCCGCGTGCGCGGCCGTCGCGGCGGTCGGGCCGGTCGGCTTCATCGGGCTGATGGCGCCGCACGTTGCGACGATGCTCGGCGCGCGCCGGCATCGCACGCGGCTGTGGCTCGCGGCGGCGTGCGGCGCGCTGATCCTCGGCGTCGCGGATCTCGCGGCGCGCACCGTCGTCGCGCCGCGCGAGGTGCCGGCCGGCGTGCTGACCGCGCTGATCGGCGCGCCGTACCTGCTCGGTCTGCTGATTCTCGAGGGGCGCCGCGCCCGGCGCGCGGGGCGATGACGCCGGCGCTCGACGGCGCGCGCGCCACGCGCTTTTCGGCGTTCGCGCCGCAACCGTTCGCCGAGCACCTCGACGTCGTCTGGCTCGGCATGCCCGACGATGTGCACGCGCCGGGCCGCGTCGTCGTGCCCGTCAGCGCGTTGCCCGCCCACCGCGACGCCGTGCTCGGCGCGATGGTCGACCATTACGGCGGCGATCCGGCGCAGCATGCGCGCGCGCTGATGTCGCAATGGAGCAAATATTATTTCGGCCGCGCGGCGCCGGCCGGCGTCGTCGCCGCGCTGACGCTCGGCCGGCCGCTCGACATGACGCCCGAGCGCACGTTCGTCGCGCTCGACGACGGGATGCCGGCCGCGCTGTATTTCGCGAGCGATGCGCTCGGCGCGCCGTGCGACGATCCCGCGCCGCGCTATGCGGGGCTCATCGCGCATCTCGGCGCGGTGATCGACCTGCTCGCGGCGATGGGCCGCGTCACGCCGCGCGTGCTGTGGAGCAACGCGGGCAACCTGCTCGACTATCTGCTCGAGACGTATCGTTCGCTGCCGTGCGCGGCCGATCCCGTGGGGGACGCGAACTGGCTGTTCGGTTCGACCTGCGTGCGCGGCGAATCGAATCCGCTGCGCATGCCGGTGCGCGATGCCGTGCCGCGCTCGCCGCTGCTGCCGACGCCGTTTCGCGCGCGCCGCGTGTGCTGCCTGCGCTACGAAATTCCTGGAGAAACGCAACTGTGTGGAAGCTGCCCCCTGCTACTGACGATGGACGACGCGGCGCTGGCCGAGCAGGACGCGATCCGGTGACGCACGCCGGCCGCCGGCACGCGCTCGGTGCACTCGCGGCAGCGCTTGGCGCCGCGTGCTGCGGCGCGTTTTCCGCATCGGCGGCGGCCGCCTCCGTGGCCGGGGGCGCGGGCGGTTCGCAACGCGCCGTGTCGCTGGCCGGCAATCCCGTCGTGTCGCAGGCCAGCGCGAAGATGCCCGTGCGGCCGCAGCGCGTGGTCGCGCTCGACTTCATGTTCGCGGAAAGCGTGATCGCGCTCGACCTCGTGCCGGTCGGGATGGCCGATACGGCGTTCTACCCAGGCTGGCTCGGTTATCGGAGCGAGCAGCTCGCGCACGTGACCGACATCGGCTCGCGGCAGGAGCCAGGGCTCGAGGCGATCGCGGCGGTCAAGCCGGATCTCATCATCGGCGTCGGTTTCCGGCACGCGCCGATTTTCGACGCACTCGACCGGATCGCGCCGACGATCCTGTTCCAGTTCAGCCCGAACGTGTCGGAAGACGGCGTGCCGGTCACGCAGCTCGACTGGATGCGGCAGATTTTCCGGACGATCGGCGCGGTGACGGGGCGCGACGCGCGCGCGCAGGCGGTCGAAGCACAACTCGACGCCGGCATCGCGCGCAACGCGACGCGGCTCGCGGCCGCGGGCCGCCACGGCGAGCGCGTCGCGCTGCTGCAGGATCTCGGCTTGCCCGATCGTTACTGGGCCTATACGGGCAACAGCACGTCGGCGGGCCTCGCGCGAGCGCTCGGGCTCGAGCCGTGGCCGAAGAAGCCGACGCGGGAAGGCACGCTGTACGTGACGTCGGCCGATCTGCTGCGGCAGCGCGACCTCGCCGTGCTGTTCGTGACCGCGTCTGGGATGGACGTGCCGTTGTCGGCGAAACTCGATTCGCCGGTGTGGCGCTTCGTGCCCGCACTGAAAGAACACCGGATCGCGCTGATCGAGCGCAACATCTGGGGGTTCGGCGGGCCGATGTCGGCGCTGAAGCTGGCCGACGTGATGACCGACACGATGTTGAAGCTGCCGGCCGTGCGTTGAGCGCGGCGTGCTTCGAGCAGCAGGTGATGCCGCGTTGACGGGCAGGGCGTCGTGACCGGCACGACGACGCGTGGCTTCCGCCTTTCATTTTCGCCACACGTCAGCTGCTGAATTCCCCGCTGAAAACGACGATCGCCGACACACTGCCCATGCAGCGTGCCGGCGGTTTTTTATCGACTGTCGTCAGGTTACGCGCTCAGCGCATCGACGCCATCCTGCGCACGCAGGCGCGCCGGTTGCGTATCGCTGACGATGCGCCCGTTGTCGAGCTTCAGCAGACGGTCGGCGAGGTTGAAGTAGCGGTCGTCGTGCGTGATCACGATCACGGCCTTGCCGCGCGCGCGCAGCTCCGGCAGCAGTTGCTCGTAGAACACGGCCTTGAACGACGGGTCCTGGTCGGCCGCCCATTCGTCGAACAGGTAGAACGGGCGATCTTCCAGGTACGCGACGACGAGCGCGAGCCGCTTGCGCTGGCCGGTCGACAGCGCGCGCGTCGAGAACGCGCCGTCGACCACCTTCACCTTGTGATCGAGCGCGAGTTTCGCGACGAGCGCGTTCGCCCGTGCATCGGCCTGCGCACGCGACGGATCGTCGGGGTCGACGATGCCGAGCAGCGCATCGAACAGGTGGAAATCGTTGAACACCGCGCTGAAGCGCTGCCGGTAGGCCGCGCGCTCGCGCCAGCCGATCGTGCGGCCGTCGACCTCGATCGTGCCTTGCTCGGGCTCGTAGAGCCCGGTCAGCACCTTCGCGAGCGTGGTCTTGCCGCTGCCGTTGCCGCCGACGATGAACACGAGCTCGCCCGGCTTGATCGTCAGGTCGATCGGCCCGATGCTGAACATCCGTTCGTCGCGTTCGTGGAAATACGCGTGCGTGACGCCGCGCAGCGTGACGGCGCCGGCCGGCGGCACGTCGGGCGCATCGGCCGCGGGCGGCACCGTGCGCAGCGCGCCGAATTCGGCCATCACGCCTTCGATCCGCCCGAGCGACACGCGCGCCGCATTGACGGTCGGCAGGTTGTTCAGCAGGCCGTCGAGCGGCACGAGCATGAACAGGAACACGACGACGTAGCCGGCCGCCGTGGCCGGATCGGCATGCACGCCGAGCTGCGGCCAGAACGACGCGACGCCGAGGAACACGTAGAACAGGAAGATGATCCAGCCGACCCCGACCGCATACGCGCTGAACGCACGGCGGCGGTGGTCGCGCACTTCGCCGATCGCGGCGCCGAGCTGGCCGTCGACGAACTGGCGGGCGCGCGCGTCGTGCAGCTTCAGCTCCTTCGCGCCGGAGAACAGCGAGCCGAGATAGCCGAACAGGCGGTCCTGCGCCTGGCCGGCGGCTTCGAGCGCCGCGATCGCGCGGCGATCGCCGGTGTGATAGCCGAGCGAGCCGGCGATGATCGCGGCCAGCGCCAGCAGGCACACGGGCCACGACAGCCACGCCAGATAGCCGAGGCAGCCGAACACGATCGAGCCGTGCATGACCAGGTTCGGCAGCGCGAAGAACAGCATCGACACGTTGGTCGCGTCGTCGGTCAGCACCGACTGCACGGGCGCCGCGCCGATCCGCTCGATGTCGCGCAGCTCGGCCGCGCCGACGCGCCGCGCCAGATGCACGCGCAAGCGCGCCATCGTGTCCTGCGACAGGCGGGCGAACAGCGTGCCCGACACGATCCGCGTGACGAGCGCGATCACCGCGCACAGGGCGAAGCGCCACGCGAGCGCCGCGTCGGCGGCGCCCGGTTGCGACAGCGCGCGGTTCAGCGTCGCGACGAGCAGCACGCTCGCGACGCCGTTCAGCACGCATGCGGTGAGCGCCAGCGTGAGCGACACGCGGCTTTCGCGCAGCAGCGCAAGGATCAGGCGCGCCGCGGGGCGGCCGGGGGAAGCGTCGAGGGACGGCGGGGAAGAAGGCTCGTGGGCGGCTGTCATCGGCAACGTCGGTAAAGGGAAGGCAGGCAATAACGCGGAAACGGCAAATC
This sequence comes from Burkholderia cenocepacia, assembly GCF_014211915.1. Taxonomy (NCBI): domain Bacteria; kingdom Pseudomonadati; phylum Pseudomonadota; class Betaproteobacteria; order Burkholderiales; family Burkholderiaceae; genus Burkholderia; species Burkholderia cenocepacia. Next base: position 2,366,439 of record NZ_CP060039.1, read on the forward strand.
TGACGCGAAAGCGGCGGGGCGAGCCCATTCCGGCTTTCCTCCCTGATAGACGAACGGGCCGCGCAAATATTTAGTCCCATCGGCAAAAAAAGCGGCCGCACGTACTTTGCGCGCAAAACGGTAAAAAATCGGCCGCGCCGTTCGTCACACCAGTGAAGCCGCCCCAAGCGGCCCCGAGACTTGGCCGAAGCGGCCGGACCGAAGGACTTCATGCACATGACGAGTTTCCCGACTGCGCTGCATCACCGAATCCGCGAACTGGCGCGCGTCGCGCCCGACGCACCCGCCATCGCGGTGCCTTTCCAGAACGACCTGCGGCTGTCGCGCGGTGCGCTCGATGCGCGTGCGTCGCAGCTCGCCCGGCAACTGCGCGCGGCCGGCGTCGGCGCCGAAGTGCGGGTCGGCGTGTGCGTCGAGCGTTCGGGCGAACTGTTCGTCGCGCTGCTGGCCGTGCTCAAGGCCGGCGGCGTATTCGTGCCGCTCGATCCGCGTCATCCGGCCGCGCGCCTCGACTGGATCGTGCAGGACGCGCAACTGCGGCACGGCATCGTCGACGCCGCCGGCCGCGCGGCGCTCGGCACACCATTCGAACACGTGTTCGACGTGACGGCCGAAGCATCCGGCGTCGCGCAGGATCACGGGTTCGATGACGATACCGTGGCCGTGCATCCGCGGTCGGCCGCCTACATGATCTATACGTCGGGCTCGACCGGCACGCCGAAGGCGGTGGTCGTCGAGCACGGGCCGCTCGCCGCGCATTGCGACGCGCTCGCGGCCGCGCTGCCGATCGAGGCCGGCGTCCGTCTGCTGCATTTCGCGTCGGTCAACTTCGACGCCGCGCACGAATGCTGGCTCGCGCCGCTCGCGGTCGGCGCCGGCATCGTCGTGGCGCCGCCGCAGCCGTTCGCGCCGGTCGACGCTCACACGCTGATGGTGCGCGAAGCGGTCAACGTCGCCGCGTTTCCGCCCCCCTACCTGCGCGAATTCGCGGCCGTCGCCGCGCGCGACGGCGTGCCGCCGGCGTTGCGCGTGCTCGCTTTCGGCGGTGAAGCGCTGCCGCAGCAGGCGTTCGAATTCGTGCGCCGCACGTTCCCGGCCGTGCGCCTGATCAACGGTTACGGGCCGACCGAAGCCGTGATCTCGCCGATGCTGTGGCCGGTCGAGCCGGGCGAGACACCGGCGCTGGCCGCGGACGACGCGTATGCGTCGCTGCCGATCGGTCGCGTGATCGGCCCGCGGGTCGCACGCATCGACGACGCCGATGCCGATGGAGTGGGCGAACTGCTGCTCGGCGGTGTGTGCGTCGCACGCGGTTATCACGGCCGCCCGGCGCTCACGGCCGAACGGTTCGTTCCCGATGCGGACGGTGAACCCGGCGCGCGCGTCTATCGCACCGGCGACCTTGCACGCCTGCGCGACGACGGCGCATACGATTATCTGGGCCGCCTCGACGATCAGGTCCAGGTGCGCGGCGTACGCGTGGAGCCGGCGGAAATCGCCGCGTGCCTGCGCTCGCATCCGGCCGTGGCCGACGCGGCCGTGATCGCCGACACCGCCAACGGGCCGACGCGGCTGATCGCGTGCGTCGCGCTGCGCGCGACGGCCGACGATGCCGCGTTGAAGGCGCACGTGGCCGCACAACTGCCGGCCGCGTGGCAGCCGCACCGGTTCGTGCGTTGCGATGCGCTGCCGTACACGCTGAACGGCAAGCTCGACCGTGCCGCGCTGCGCGAGCGGATTGCCGCCGCGCGCGACACGTCGCAAGCCGCCGGCGATGCGCCGCGCACGCCGACCGAACAGCAGATCGCGGGCCTCTGGCAAACGCTGCTTGGTCTCGACGTCATGCCGTCGCGCGACGATCGTTTCTTCGCGCTGGGTGCCGATTCGCTCGCCGCGATGCAGTTGCAGGCCGCGATCCGTGCCGCCGTGCGCGTGAACCTGCGGCTCGACACGCTGTTCGCCGATCCGGCGCTCGCCGAGCTGGCCGACACGGTCGATGGCGCGGAACGCGAAACCAGCGAACCGCTGGTCACGATCACCGCGCGCCGCACGCCGGCCGATGCTGCCGCATCGGACGCGCCGTACGTCGATCGTGCGGCATCGCTCGCGCAGCAACGCTTCTGGGTGCTCGCGCAAACGCGCGACGCCAGCGCCGCGTATCACATCGCCGCACACTGGACGATCGACGGCGTGCTCGACCGCGACGCGCTGCAGCGCGCGCTCGATCACGTGATCGGCCGTCACGAAGCGTGGCGCACGACGCTCGTCGACAACGACGACGGCGTCGTGATGCAACGGATTCACGCGCATCTGCCGGTATCGATCGCCGCGGTCGACCTGCGCGATCAACCGCAGGCCGCCCGCGATGCGCAAGCCGCGCGCCTCGCCGAGCGCGACGCGGCCGTGCCGTTCGACCTCGCACGCGGCCCGCTGCTGCGCGCGACGCTGGTCGTGCTCGCGGACGACCGGCACCGCCTGCTGCTGACCGCGCATCACGCGATCACCGACGGCTGGAGCTCGCGCTGCGCGTTCGACGAACTGTCGGCTGCGTATCGCGCGTATGCCGAAGGCCGCGAACCGTCGCTGCCCGCATTGCCGATCCAGTACGCCGACTACGCGGACTGGCAGCGCGACATGCTGGCCGGCGGCGAGGGCGAGCGTCAGCTCGACTACTGGCGCGATGCGTTGCGGGACGTGCCGGGCCCGCTCGCGCTGCCGGTCGACCGCCAGCCGGGCGCCACGCGCACGCTGCATGGCGCACGTGTATCGGTGCGCCTGCCCGATGCGGTCGCGGCCGACGTGCGGCAACTCGCACGCGACGCGCAGGCGACCGTCTTCACGGTGCTGCTGGCCGCGCTCGACGCATGGCTGTCGCGCCTGACCGGCGAAACGGACGTCGTCGTCGCGGTGCCGGTCGCGCATCGCCAGCGTCCTGAAACGCGCGCATTGCTGGGTCTGTTCCTGAATACGGTCGCGCTGCGCGTGCGCGTGGCGCCGACGCTGCCGTTCCGTGCGCTCGTCGATGCGGCGCGCACCGCGGCGCTCGACGCGGTCGCGCACCAGGACGTGCCGTTCGAGCGCGTCGTCGACGCGGTGAAGCCACCCGTCAAGCGCGGCGACGAATGGCTGCGCGTGAAGTTCGCGCAGCAGTTCGACGCACGGCACGACAGCGTGCTGCCGGGCGCGACGGCGGTCGCGACGCCGGGGCCCGATCTCGCCGCGCGCTTCGACTTCGCGCTGGATTTCACCGACGACGCGAACGGGATCGAACTGGTCGCGGCCTATGCGACCGACTGCATCGAGGCCGACACCGCACGTGCGTGGCTCGACAGCTATGCGGCACTCGTCGCGTCCGCCGCCCATGAACCGCACGCCACGACGGCCGCGCTGCCGTGCGATGCGTCGGCTGCGTCGCGCCAGCCGCGCGACGGCCGTGCGCTGCGTATCGAGCATGCCGACATCGTCGCCGCGTTTGCGCGGCAGGCAGCCGCCTATCCGCATCGCGTCGCGCTTTCCGACGCATCGATTTCGCTGACGTTCGCCGAACTCGACGACGCATCGAACCGCATCGCACGGGCGCTCACGCAACGCGGCGTGGCCGCCGAAGCGGCCGTCGTCGTCTGCATCGAGCGCTCGACACGGTTCGTCGTCGGCCTGCTCGGCGCGCTGAAAGCCGGCGCGCTGGCCGTGCTGCTCGACCCCGCGCAGCCGGCCGCGCGTCTCGCCGCGGCCGCCGCCGACTGCGGCGCGCGCTGGGCGCTCGTCGCGGAGCCGGCCGCATGGCCGGCCGGCCTCGACGCGCAGTCGCTCGACGTCGACGCGCTGGCGCAGGACGCGACGCTCGCCCACGCGGCCGGCGTGCGCGTCGCGCCGCACCCGGAACAGGGTGCATACCTGATCTATACGTCCGGCTCGACCGGCACGCCGAAGGGCGTCGTCGTGTCGCACGGCGCACTGGCCGACTACGTGCAGGGGATGCTCGACGAACTCGCGTTCGCGCCCGACGCATCGTTCGCGATGGTCTCGACGGTCGCGGCAGATCTCGGCCACACGACGCTGTTCGGCGCGTTGTGCGCGGGCCGCACGCTGCACCTGCTGCCGGCTGCGTGCGCATTCGATCCGGACCTGTTCGCCGACGAAATGCGCCGCCGCGAAGTCGGCGTGCTGAAGATCGTGCCGAGCCATCTGCAAGCGCTGCTCGACGCGCGCGTGCCGGCCGACGTGCTGCCGCGCCACGCGCTCGTGACGGGCGGCGAAACGCTCACGTGGGCGCTCGTCGCGCGCCTGGCCGCGCTCGCGCCGGCCTGCCGCGTGATCAACCATTACGGGCCGACCGAAGCGACCGTCGGCGCGATCGCGTGCGACACGGCGTCGATTGCCGCCGACGCGCGCGATCCCGCGAGCGGCGTGCCGCTCGGCCTGCCGCTGCCGAATGCGCGCGCGCTGGTGCTCGATGCGTTCGGCGCGTGCGTGCCGGCCGGCGCGACCGGCGAGCTGTATCTGGGCGGGCCGGGCGTTGCGCGCGGCTACCTCGGCCGCCCCGCGCAAACCGCCGAGCGCTTCGTGCCCGATCCGTTCACGCCCGGCGCGCGGCTGTATCGCACGGGCGACCGCGTGCGGTTGCGCACGGACGGCCGCCTCGCATTCCTCGGCCGGATCGACGATCAGGTGAAGATTCGCGGCTACCGCGTCGAGCCGGGCGAGGTGAGCGCCGCCGTGCGCGCGGCCGGCCCGATCGCGCAGGCCGAAACGCTCGCGATCGAGCACGACGGCCGCCTGCGGCTCGCGACGTTCGTCGTGATGCGCGACGGCGTGGCATTCGACGAAGCGGCAGTGCGCGCTGCGCTCGCCGCGACGTTGCCCGATTACATGGTGCCCGCGCAGTTCGTCGCGCTGATGCGCCTGCCCGTGACGGCGAACGGCAAGATCGATCGCGCGGCATTGCGCGAACTGGCAGCGGTGCCGGTCGCGGTCGCGTCCAGCGATGCGCCGCAGGGCGCGGTCGAGACGGTGCTCGCCGACGTCTGGCAGGCCGTGCTGAAGGCGCCGAAGGTCGGCCGCGACGACAATTTCTTCGAACTCGGCGGCGATTCGATCCTCGTGCTGCAGGTGATCGCCCGTGCCCGCAAGCGCGGCGTGCGCTTCACGCCGAAGCAACTGTTCGACGGGCCGACCGTCGCCGAACTCGCGCGGATCGCGAAAACGGATGACACGGCAGTTGCCTCGAACCCTGCGGTTGCGCCTGCAACGGTCACGCCGGCCGCCACTCCGATCCTGACGCCCGCACAACAACGCTTCTTCGCGCTCGATATCCCGCACCGCGGCCACTGGAATCAATCGGTGTCGTTCGATGTGCGCGGCGCGTTCGACGCGGATGCATTCGCACGCGCATTCGACGCGTTGCTCATGCATCACGACGCATTCCGCCAGCGCTTCGCACGCGGCGCGGACGGCACGTGGCACGCGAGCGATGCGGCGAAGCCGTACGACGCGCTGCCGTTCGTCGAAGTCGCCGCACGCGACGAAGCCGACGCGCTGGCACGCTTCGACGCGCTGCAACGCCGTCTCGACCTCGGCAACGGGCCGCTCGCCTGCGCGTGCGCGGCACGGCTGCCGGACGGTTCGACGCGGCTTTATCTGGCGATTCACCATGCGATCGTCGACGGCGTGTCGTGGCGCATCCTGCTCGACGACCTCGACGGCGCCTACCGCGCGGCATGCGAACGTACGCCGGTCCGCCTGTCGCAGCCGGGCCTGCGCGCCGACGCATGGGCCGCCCGGCTCGCCCGCGCGGCAACGGAACCGGCGTCGCCGTTCGCAGGTGAAGTCACCTACTGGGCCGGCATGGCGCAGGGCGACGACATCGTGCCCGATCACCCCGGCGCAGCGGCGACGAACGCCGATGCCGGCGTCGTCGTGCAGACGATCGACGCGGCATTGACCCGTGCCGCATTGACCGACGCACATGCGGCCTATCGCACGCAGACGATCGAGCTGCTCGGCGCGGCGCTCGCGCTGGCGCTGGCCGGCGCGCGCGGCGCCGCATCGTGCCGGGTCGAACTGGAAGGACACGGCCGCGAAGCGCTGTTCGACGACGCGGATGCCAGCCGCACGATCGGCTGGCTGACGAGCCATTACCCGGTGACGCTGCCGGTCGCAGCGACGGCCCGCGACACGCTGTGCGCGGTCAAGGACACGCTGCGCGCGGTGCCGCACAAGGGGCTTGGCTTCGGCGTGCTCGCGCGCTTCGGCGATACGGCCACGCGTGCGGCGCTGGCTGCCGTGCCGCGTCCGTGCGTCACGTTCAACTATCTCGGCCAGTTCGACGCGCCGCGCGATGCGACGCTCGTGCCGCGTTTCGGCGGCACCGGCGTCGAGCGCGATCCCCAAGGGCCGCTCGGCAACGCGCTCGCGATTCATGCGTACCTCGACACGGACGGCGACGGCGCGCGCACGCTGAAGGTGCATTGGGTCTACGGTGCGCCGCAATTCGAACGCGCGACGATCGATGCGTTCGCCGAACGCTTCGCCACCGCGCTGCGCGAACTCGTCGATGCATGTGCGTCACGCGTCGCGCATCGCGGCGCCGGCGCGACGCCGGGCGATTTCCCGCTCGCGCAGGCCGCCGGCCTCACGCAGGCCGCGATCGAACGCGCGCCGCTCGACTGGCGCACGATCGACGACGTGTATCCGCTGTCGCCGATGCAGCAGGGCATCCTGTTCCATGCGCTGTTCGCGCCCGGCCACGCGAGCTACGTGAACCAGCTCGTCGCGACCGCCACCGGGCTGGACGCCGACCGGCTCGCGGCCGCGTTCGACGCGTCGGTCGCCCGTCACGACATCCTGCGCACGAGCGTGATGCCGGACGAAGCCGCGCCGCTGCAGTGCGTGCATCGTCACGCGCGCATGCCGGTCGAACAGCTCGACTGGCGCACGCGCGGCGACACGCTCGATGCCGATTTCGATGCATGGCTCGCGGCCGACCGCACGCGCGGTTTCGACTGGCGCGAGCCGCCGCTGATGCGGCTCACGCTGATCCGCGTGACGGACGACGCGTGGCGGGTCGTCTGGACGCGTCACCACGTGCTGCTCGACGGCTGGAGCACCGCGCGCCTGCTCGCCGACGTGCTGCGCGACTACCGCGACCCGGACGCCGTGTCGCCGTTCGCGAGCCGTCCGGCGCTGCGCTATCGCGATTTCATCGCATGGCTCGGCACGCGCGACCGCGATGCCGACGAGCGCTTCTGGACCGGGCGCCTGGCACGGCTCGATGCGCCGACGCTGATCGCGGAACGCACGGCCGACCGCGCGGATGCCGAGATGGTCACGTGGCGCGCAACGCTCGATGCCGACACGACGGCGCGCGTCGCGCAGACCGCCCGCGCGCTGAAGCTGACCGTCAACACGCTGGTGCAGGGCGCCTGGGCGCTCGCGCTGCAGCGGATGACGCACCAGCCGGCCGTCGCGTTCGGCGCGACCGTCGCCGGCCGCCCCGACGCGCTCGCGGACGTCGACTCGGTGCTCGGTCTCTTCATCAACACGCTGCCGGTCATCACCGCGCCGGCGCCGCAGCAACGCGCGGCCGACTGGCTGCAAACGCTGCAACGCGAGAACGCGGCGGCCGCCGAACACGCACACACGCCGCTCGCCGACATCCAGCGTTGGGCGCGCGGGTCGGGCGGCGCACTGTTCGACACGCTGGTCGTGTTCGAGAACTATCCGGTGGACGACACCGCGCGTGACGCCGATCCGCACGCGCTGGCGTTGAGCGGCGTACGCAGCATCGAAGCGACCGATTTCGCACTGACGCTCGTGATCGAGAGCGGCGCCGAACTGACGATCGACTACGGCTACGACACCGCTCGCGTCGATGCGAGTCAGGTGGAGACCTGGCACCGCGCGTTCGCTTGCGCGCTCGATGCGCTGGCCCGCACGCCGGACGCGCTGCTCGGCACGCTGTCGATCGCCGACGAGGCGACCCGCGACGCGCTGGTGCGCGCGCAGGACACCGCACGGACCTGGCCGATGGAACAACGCCAGCCGCTGCATCTGCAATTCGCCGACGCGGCACGGGCGACGCCCGACGCGATCGCGCTCGAGTATGCGGACGCGCACGGCCGCGTGCAGCGCGCGACCTACCGCGAACTCGACGCCGCCACGTCGCGCATCGCGGCCGCGCTGCGCCGGCGCGGCGTGCAGCCCGACACGCCGGTCGCGCTATGCGTCGAACGCTCGTTCGACATGGTGATGGCGCTCGTCGGCGTACTGAAGGCCGGCGCCGCGTATCTGCCGGTCGATCCCGACTATCCGGCCGAGCGCATTGCATACCTGCTGCGCGACGCGCGGCCGGCCGTCGCGATCACGCAGGCGCATCTGCGCGAGCAAGTCGAGGCCGCGCTGGGCGAGGGCGCCGACACGCAACTGCTGACGGTCGCGGATCTGCTGGCCGACGAAGCGGGCGATATCGCCGATGAAACCGCGGCGATCGACGACGCGCAGCTCGCGTACCTGATCTACACGTCCGGCTCGACCGGCAAGCCGAAGGGTGCCGGCAACACGCACGGCGCGCTGGCGAACCGGATCGCGTGGATGCAGCATGCGTACCGGCTGACGCGCGACGACGTCGTGCTGCACAAGACGCCGTTCGGCTTCGACGTGTCGGTGTGGGAATTCGTGTGGCCGCTGGCGATCGGCGCGAAGCTCGCGATCGCAGCACCCGGCGACCACCGCGACCCAGCCCGTCTGGCCGCCGCGATCCACGCGCACGGCGTGACGGTGCTGCATTTCGTGCCGTCGATGCTTGCCGCGTTCGCCGCGCATCTCGACGATTTCTCGGCCGCCGCGCAATGCGACAGCGTGCGCCTGATCGTCGCGAGCGGGGAGGCGCTGGCGCCCGAACTCGTCGCGAAGATGGCGCGGTTGCTGCCGAACGCGACGCTCGTGAACCTGTACGGGCCGACCGAAGCCGCGATCGACGTGTCGCACTGGACCTGCGGCCCCGACGACGCGCATGCGGTCGCGGTGCCGATCGGTCATCCGATCGCGAACCTGCAACTGCACGTGCTCGACGCCGCATGGCAGCCGGTGCCGGCCGGCGCGACCGGCGAACTGTATCTGGCGGGCGCGGGCCTCGCGCGCGGCTATCTCGGCCGTCCTGCGCTGACCGCCGAGCGCTTCGTGCCCGATCCGTTCGTGCCGGGCGCCCGCATGTACCGCACCGGCGACCTCGCACGACGGCGCGCGGACGGCGCGCTCGACTACCTCGGCCGCGTCGACACGCAGGTGAAGCTGCGCGGCCAGCGGATCGAGCCGGGCGAGATCGAGGCGCTGCTGCGCGCGGCGCCGGGTGTCAACGATGCGGTCGTGATCGTGCGCGACGAGCAACTGATCGGCTATGTCGCCCGCGGCGACGCCGGCCCGCTCGACCGTACGGCCCTGCTCGACGCACTGCGTGCGCAACTGCCGGCGTACATGGTGCCGTCGCAGCTGATCGAGCTCGACGCGTTGCCCGTCACGCCGAACGGCAAGTGCGACCGCCATGCGCTGCCCGCGCCGGTGCGTGAAGCAACCGAAGCCGTCGAACTCGCGACCGACACCGAACGCGCGCTCGCCGACATCTGGCAACGCGTGCTGCACGTGGACGCGATCGGCCGCGACGGCGATTTCTTCCTGCTCGGCGGCCACTCGCTACTCGCGACGCAGGCCCACGCGCAGGCCAACCTGCACTGGGGGCTTGCGCTGCCGCTGCGCACGCTGTTCGACACGCGCACGCTGGCGCGCTGCGCGGAAGCGATCGACGCGGCCTGCGCGGCACGCGGCGCGACCGATGCGGCGAGCGCGATCGACGCGCTGCTCGGCGAACTGGAAACCCAATAAGGACGACGGATGACGAAGGTTCAACCCGACTGGCTGGCGCTCGCGACGCGTTTCGCGCAACTGCCCGACGCGCAGCGCGCGGTCTTCATCGACAAGCTCGGCGCGGCCGGCATCGACTTCCGCGTGCTGCCGATCCCGCCGCGCACGCCGCGCAGCGACCGCGTGCCGGCATCGTTCGCGCAGACGCGGCTGTGGTTGCACGCGCGGCTGATCGATGCGCCGGACGCGTATCACATCACCGAGCGCCTCGCGCTGACGGGCCCGCTCGACGGGCATGCGCTGCGTCTTGCGTGCGATGCGCTGATCGCGCGCCATGAGGCGCTGCGCACGACCTTCGACGAAGCGCAGGACGGCGTCGCGCAGACGATCCACGCGCCGTTGCGCTGCCCGTGGCGCGAAACCGATCTCGAAGCGTTGCCGGACGCGCAGCGCGCAGCGCGCGCGGAAGCCGTCGCGACGGCCGACGAAGCCGAACCGTTCGATCTCGGCACGGCGCCGCTCGTGCGCGCGCATCTGGTCCGCTTCGACGCGACGCATCACTGGCTCGCACTGACCGTCCATCACATCGTGTCGGACGGCTGGTCGTCGGGCGTGATGCTGGAAGAACTCGCGGCGTTCTATCGCGCGTATGCGTCCGACCGGCCGGTGCCGCTCGCGCCGCTGCCGATCCAGTACGCCGACTACGCGCTGTGGCAGCGCCGCTGGCTCGATGCCGGCGAGCGCGACCGTCAGCTCGCGTTCTGGCGCGAACGGCTCGATCCGCAGCGCGGCGTGCTGACGCTGCCGGGCGCGACCGCGCGGCCGGCCCGTCGCAGTGCGCGCGGCGCGCGTCATGTGTTTTCGCTCGACGCACGTATCGGTGCGCAGTTGCGCGCATTCGCGGCCGCATCCGGCGCGACGCCGTTCGCGGTGCTGCTCGCCGCGCTCGATGCGCTGCTGGCGCGCGCAACCGGCGACGCCAGGATCTGCGTCGGCGTGCCGGCCGCGAACCGCGAGCGCGCGGAAGTCGCCGGCCTGATCGGCTTCTTCGTCAACACGCTCGCGATCGACGTCGACGTGCCCGCGCACGGCGATTTCTCGTCGCTGGTCGCGCGTACGCAGCGCGCACTCGTCGACGCGCAGATGCACCAGGACGTGCCGTTCGAGCAGGTGGTCGATGCGCTCGGCGTGCCGCGCAGCGCGAGCCACCATCCGCTGTTCCAGGTGATGGCCGCGTACGGCGAACGCCGCGCGCTGCCGGCCCTCGGCGCGGCGTCGGCCGCGTTGCTGCCGTCCGGCACGCCGTCCGCGAAATTCGACCTGACGCTGTCCGTCGAAGCGACGCCGGACGGCACGTTCGACGCCGCCTTCATCTACGCGCTCGACCTGTTCGACGCGGATGCGATCACGCGGCTGGCCGCGCGCTTCGTCACGCTGCTGACCGACGCGCTCGCGCGCCCGGATCTGCCGATCGGCGATCTCGACTGGCTGCCTGCCGACGAACGCGCACAGCTCTTCGCATGGAACGCGCCGGCGGGCGCGACCGAGGCCGAGCCGTTCGTACCGGTGCATGCACGCATCGCCGCCCATGCGCACGCGCGGCCCGACGCACGCGGCGTCGCCGATATCGACCGCGCATTGACGCGCGGCGAAGTCGATGCCCGTGCCGCACGTTTGGCGCGCCATCTGGTGGCGGCCGGCGTGCGGCACGAGATGCGCGTGGGCGTTGCGCTGCAGCGCTCGGTCGATCTGCTCGTCGCGCTGATCGCGGTGCTGAAGTCGGGCGCCGCGTTCGTGCCGCTCGATCCGGCGCATCCGCGCGAACGGCTCGCGCAGATCGTCGGCGATGCGGCCATCGCGCACGTGCTGACCGACGCCGCGAGCGCCGCGTCGCTGCCCGACTTGCCTGAACTGCGCATCTGGCGCGCGGACGCAATCGACGCGCTCGACGAAGCCGCGCACGTCGCGCTGCCGGACGTGCTGCCCGGTCACGCGGCGTATGCGATCTACACGTCGGGTTCGACCGGCAAGCCGAAGGGCGTGATCGTCGACCACGCGTCGTTCGCGCTGCATTGCGCGGCGATCGCCGAGCGCTACGGCGCGGGTGAAAACGACGTGTTCCTGTTGTTCCAGTCGGTGAATTTCGACGGCGCGCACGAAGGCTGGTTTTCGCAATACATGTCGGGCGCCGCCGTGTCGGTGACGGCCGACGTGCTGTGGCCGCCCGCGCAGACCTGCGCGATGATGATCCGCGACGGGGTGACGATGACCTACGTGCCGCCCGGCTGCGCGGCCCAGCTCGCGGAATGGGCGCTTGCGCACGGCGCACCGCCGACGCTGCGTTCGCTGACCGTCGGCGGCGAGGCGACGTCGCGCGAGGCGTTCGCGATGCTGCGCCGCGCGCTGCCGAACGTACGCATGGTCAACGGTTACGGCCCGACCGAAACGGTCATCACGCCGACGCTGTGGATGTTCCGGCCCGGCGACGCGCTCGCGAAGCTCGGCGACGCCGCGTATCTGCCGATCGGCACGCTGGTCGGCGCGCGCACCGCGCACGTGCTCGACGCTCGGCTGCATCCGCTGCCGGTCGGCGTGATCGGCGAACTGTACCTGGGCGGCGAGGGCATCGGCGTCGCGCGCGGCTACCTCGACCGTCCGGCGCTGACCGCCGAGCGCTTCGTGCCCGATCCGTACGGCGCGCCGGGCGCGCGACTGTACCGTACCGGCGACCTCGTGCGGCGCCGCGCGAACGGCGTGTTCGATTTCATCGGCCGCGTCGATCACCAGGTGAAGCTGCGCGGCCTGCGCATCGAACTCGGCGAAATCGAAGCGCAGCTCGCCGCGCACGATGCGGTGCGCGAAGCCTGCGCGGTCGTGCACGGGCAGGGCGCGCTCGCGCAGCTCGTCGCGTACGTCGAGCTGACCGCCGAGGCGCAGGCGGCCGCGCAGCCGGTCGAAGCCGCGACGCTCGACGCGCATCTGCGTCGCACGCTGCCCGATTACATGGTGCCCGCGCAACTGATCGTGCTCGACGCGCTGCCGCGCAACGCGAACAGCAAGGTCGACCGTGCGCGGCTGCCGGCGCCGGTGCGCGTCGAACGTGCGTACGAGGCGCCGCACGACGGCGACGAAGCCGCGCTCGCGGCGATCTGGTGCGACGTGCTGAACCTGGAGCGGGTCGGCCGCGGCGACCACTTCTTCGATCTCGGTGGTCATTCGCTCGCCGCCGTGCGTGTCGCGACGCGCGTGGCCGAACGGCTCGGCCGGGACGTGCCGGTGCGCGCGCTGTTCGAGGCGCCCGTGCTCGCGCAATACGCGCGGCAGGTGGCCGATGCGCCGCGCGCCGCACATACCGGCGCCACGGCGCCGGGCGTCGCGGTGGCCAAACCGGACGCGCACGGCGTGTGGCCGCTGTCGCCCGCGCAGCTCGGCCTGTGGTTCCTGTGGCGTGCGCAGCCGGACAGCGCCGCGTACAACATTCCGGTCGCGCTGCGTGTGCGCGGCCCGCTCGATGTCGACGCGCTGCGCGCCGCGTTCGCGGATGCGGCAGCCATGCATCCGGCGCTGCGTGCACGGCTCGTCGCACGCGACGGCGCGCTGCCGGGCCAGCGGATCGACGCAGACGTTGCCGTCGACCTGCCGGTGATCGACCTGTCGGCGCACGCCGATGTGCTGGCCCGCGCGGCCGCGCTGACCGACGAGGATGCGCTCGCGCCGTTCGACCTCGCGGCCGACGCGCCGCTGTGGCGCGCCCGCGTGTTGCGGCTCGGGGCGGACGATCACGTGCTGTCGGTGACGATCCATCACATCGTGTCGGATGGCGAATCGATCGAGCTGTGGCTGGACGCGGTGCGTGCCCGTTATGTCGCCCGCGTGCAGCGCGGCGCCGCCCCGGTCGACGAAGCAGTCGAACCGGCCGCACAGCCGCTCGTGCTGCCCGCGCCGTGCCATCCGGCGCGCGTCGCGTACTGGCGCGATGCGCTCGCCGATCTGCCGTCGCGCGTGTTGCCGCAGCGCACCGATGCGCCGGCCGTGCCGCAATGGCGTGCGGCCCGCATCGCGTTCGAATTCGATACGCAGCTGATTCGCGCCGCGCGCGACGCAGCGTCGGCCTCGCACGCGACGCTGCCGATGCTGCTGCACGCGGCGCTCAACACGGCACTGTTCCGCACGACGGGCGTGGCCGACCAGCCGGTCGGCGTGCTCGCGTCGACGCGCGAGCTCACGGGCGACGCGGCGCGTACCGCGCTGGGCCTCTTCATCAACTCGGTCGTCGTGCGCACGCGGATCGACCCGGCCGCGCGCCGCGCCGACGTGCTGGCGCAAGTGCGCGACACGGCGCTCGCCGCGTATGCGCATGCCGACGTGCCGTTCGCCGACGTCGTCGCCGCGCTGCGCGCGCCGCGCGCCGCGCAGGCCAATCCGCTGTTCCAGGTGATGTTCAACTACCTGCGCCCGACCGGCGCGGCCGCACGCGACTGGGCCGGCCTGTCGCTGGCCGAATTCGACGACGTGCGCCATCGCGTCGTGTTCACGCTGGAACTGGACGTCGTCGAGCATCCGGACGGCCGCGTGAGCGCCGCGTTTTCGTATGCGGATGAACTGCTCGCGCGCGATTTCGTCGAGGCGCTCGTCGATCTGTATCACGACGAAGTCGCGCGTTTCGCCGGTGCGTCGGAAGCGGCGCTGGGTGCACCGGATGCGCACGCAGCCAAGCACACTGCGTTCGACGCGCGCGCCAACGGCGCGACCCGGCCGAACGCAACGCCTTCGCCTGCCGCCGCCGTGCTCGCCGCGCTGTGGTCGGACACGTTCGCGACGGCCGCCCCCGAGCCCGATGCGGACCTGTTCGAAGCCGGCGCGACGTCGTTCGACGTCGTGCGCTTCGTCGACGCGGCCGGCCGTGCCGGCCATGCGCTGACGGTGGCCGACGTGTTCGCGGCACCGACGCTCGCGGCCCTCGGCGCGCGGCTCGATGCGCACGCGGAAACGGGGCAGGAGGCGCGCCATGCTGGCTGAAGTGCGTCCGGACGGATTCACGATGCTCGATACCTACCGTCTCGCGTTCGCGGACGGCCTGTTCGCCGTGCGCGACGGCGTGGAGATCCGCGTCGCGCAGGGCGACGGCATCGGCGCGCAGTTGCTGCGCGCGCAGCTCGGCGACGACGGCGCGCTGCGCCTCGTCGCGTACAACCATCGAGCGGCGCCGGCCGACCAGCGACGGGCGCTGCTGGCCGCCCTGGCCGCGGCGTTTTCGGACAGCGCGTGCCACGCGGCGATCCGGCTCGACCCGGCCGCATGGCCGGCCGTCGCGCTGGATGCGCTGCGCGCGAGCGGCGTCCTCGCCGACGGCGGCCGCTGCCTGCGTGACGGCTGGGCGCAACAGGCCGACCTGTGGCGCGTCGACCCGCCTCTGCCGTGCGCGACGCTGCCAACGATCACCGACGGCCGGCGTCATCCGCGCCGGCCGCCCGCACCGCGCGGCGATGTCTATGCGCGCGATCTGCCGGCGCTCGGCGTGCGCTTCACGTTGCGCGGCTGGCAGCCGGCGGAGGACACCGACCGACTCGTGCGCTGGTTCGACGAGCCGCGCGTGCGCGACGGCTGGCCGGGCGCGCAGCCCGCGCCCCGCGGCACGGAAGGCCCGCAGGAAACCGATCCGCACGTGACGCCGCTGGTCGGCTGTTTCGACGGCGAGCCGTTCGCGTATTTCGAGGTGTTCTGGCTGAAGGAGGACGCGCTCGGGCCGCACGTCGCGGCGGGCGACTACGACCGCGGGCTGCGGATGCTGGTCGGCGAGCCGCGCTGGCGCGGCGCGCATCGCGTGGCCGGCTGGCTGCCGTCCGTCGTGCATTACCTGTTTCTCGACGACCTGCGTACCGAAGCGGTCGGCTGTGCCGTTCCGGCCGGCCACACGCGGGTTGCCGACCATCTCGCGCGGCATGGCTTCGCGCGGCAGCGCCGTCTCGCGCTGGCCGACGCGCAGCCGTTGTGGATGCGCACGCTGCGCGAGACGTTCTTCTCCGGCCGTCACGTCTGACGGGCCGGATTCACCGACAAGGAAGCTGAGACATGCAGAGAGAAACCGTATTCGACCTGATCGGCGTCGGCTTCGGGCCGTCGAATCTGGCGCTGGCCGTGCGCCTCGCGGAGCGCAGCAGCGCGCACACGCTCGCCCATTGCTTCATCGAGCGTCAGCCGGAATTCGGCTGGCATCGCGGGATGCTGCTCGACGACTGCCGGATGCAGATTTCGTTTCTGAAGGATCTCGTCACGATGCGCGATCCGAAAAGCCGCTACACGTTCATCAACTATCTGTTCGAACGCGGCCGGCTGAACGAATTCGTCAACCTGAAGAACTTCTATCCGACCCGCGTCGAATTCCACGATTACCTGAGCTGGGTGGCCGATGCGTTCGACGATCGCGTCCATTACAGCGAGACCGTGCTGGGGATCGAACCGGTGCGCGGCGACGGCGCGAGGATCGACGCGCTGCGCGTGCTGTCGCGCGATGCGGCCGGCCACGAGCGTCAGCGCGTCACGCGCGCGCTGTCGGTCGGCGTCGGCGGCACGCCGGCGATTCCCGATGCGTTCGCCGCGCTCGGCCGCGACCGCGTGATCCATTCGTCGTCGTACCTGACCGACATCGACCGGCTCGTCGCGTCGCCCGACGGCGAGCGCCGCCGTGTCGCGGTGATCGGCGCGGGGCAGAGCGCGGCCGAAGTGTTCATCGACCTCGCACGCCGTTTCCCGCACGTCGACGCGAACCTCGTGATGCGTGCCGGCGCATTGAAGCCGGCCGACGACAGCCCGTTCGTCAACGAAATCTTCAGCCCCGAATTCACCGACGTCGTCTATGCGCAGCCGCACGACGCGCGCCGCGCGCTGCTCGAACGCTATCGCGACACGAACTATGCGGTGGTCGACCGGCCGCTGATCGAGCAGATCTACGAAATGCTGTACCTGCAGCGCATCGACGGCACGCCGCGTCATGCGCTGCTCGCGAACAGCGCGATCGAGGCCGCGGTGCGCACCGCCGACGGCCGCATCGAGCTGACGTTGCGCGACCGGATGAGCGGCGCGACGCGCGTCGAGCGCTTCGATGCGCTCGTGCTCGCGACCGGCTACCGCCGCGACACGCATTCGGCGCTGCTCGAAGGGCTTGCGCCGCATCTGGGCGATGCGCTCACGCGCGGCGACGTCACACGCGACTACCTGCTCGCGACGCCAGAGCACTTCGCGCCGCGCATCTACCTGCAAGGCTGCTGCGAAGACAGCCACGGCCTGTCCGACACGCTGCTGTCGGTACTGGCGCGCCGCGCGGACGAAATCTGCGCGTCGCTCGAAGACGGGATCGCGCCCGCGCATGACGAAGGCGCGGCCCGGACCACGCATGAAAAACGACCGAACGACGGGGTGAGCGCGAGCCGCATGGCTTTCGCTCTTTGACAAAGGCGCGGTCGGAGACCGCATGAAAAAAGTGGAGCAGAAGAAGATGGAGTGGGCAACAGGCACGCGTTTGCGTGCGATCGCAGCCGCGGCAAGCGTGGCGTTCGGTACGGCGGCGGCAGGGCACGCATACGCCCAGACGGCGCCGGCCGTGAACGCGGGCGCCACGGCGTCGGCCAGCAGTGCGCAAACCGGCGCGACGGCGACGACGTCGACCAGCGCGCAAAACGGCACGCTGCCGGCGATCACCGTCAACGCGGCCTCGGCCGGCGACGGCACGGTCGGGCTCGTCGCGAAACGCAGCACGACCGGCACCAAGACCGACACGCCGCTCAACGAGATCCCGCAGACGATCAACGTCGTTACCGCGCAGCAGATCGAGATGACCGGCGCCACCGACGTGAACGCGGCGCTGCGCTACGTGCCGGGCTTCTCGTCGTACGGGTCGGACAACCGCTCCGACTGGTACGCGGCGCTGCGCGGCTTCACGCCGACCGCCTACGTGAACGGGCTGCAGGTGCCGAACACGATCAACCTCGCGAGCTGGCGCGTCGATCCGTACATGATCGACAGCATCAGCGTGCTGCGCGGGCCGACCTCGGTGCTGTATGGCGCGGGCGATCCGGGCGCGATCATCGACGTGCACACCAAGCTCGCCGACGGCGAGCGCGTGCGCGAAGCGGGCGTCCAGATCGGCAACTACGCGCGCAAGCAGTTCATGATCGACGTCGGCGACAAGCTCGACCCGGACGGCAAGTATGCGTACCGGTTCGTCGGCGTCGCGCGCGACGGCAACGCGCTGACGGGCCCGAACAACGACCAGCGCGTCGCGCTCGCGCCGTCGTTCCGCTGGCGCCCCGACGCGGATACGTCGCTGACGCTGTCCGCGACCTACCTGCAGGACTGGGGCGACATCTCGTCGAACTTCCTGCCCGCGCAAGGCACGGTGCTGCCGAACCCGAACGGCCAGATCAACAAGGACGTCTACGAAGGCGACGGCAACTTCAACTACTACCGCAAGAAGCAGTGGTCGGTCGGTTACCAGTTCGAGCGCAACCTGACGCCGGCCTGGACGTTCCGCCAGAACACGCGGCTGATGCACCTGTCGCTCGACAACGGCTCGGTGTTCGGCAACGGCTTCGTCGAGGGCAGCACGACCGACGTGTCGCGCTGGGCCGGCGTGTTCCAGATGAACTACAGCCGCTTCGACATCGACAACAACCTGGAGGGCCGCTTCGCGACGGGCCCGCTGCAGCACACGCTGCTGCTCGGCTTCCAGTACAACCGCCAGACCGCGACCGACAGCGAATGGCTCGCCGCCGCGCCGCCGCTGAACATCTACAACCCGGTCTACCAGCCCGTCACGACGGCGGTGTTCACGCCCGACGCGACGTTCCGCACCAACACGTACACGACGATGAACACGTTCGGCCTGTACGCGCAGGATCAGATCAAGTGGAACCGCTGGACGCTGACGCTCGGCGGCCGCGAGGACTGGGTCAACATGCGGATGGACGACCGCGCGGCCGGTACGTCGACGAAGGCCGACGTCACGGCGTTCACCGGCCGCGTCGGCCTCACGTACCAGGGCGACTACGGGCTGTCGCCGTACGTCAGCTACGCGACGTCGTTCAATCCGCTGATCGGCGTGAACCTGGTCGGCGGCGGGCTGCCGCAGCCGACGCGCGGCAAGCAGATCGAAGCCGGCCTGCGCTGGCAGCCGCCCGGCAAGAACCTGATGCTGAACGCGGCGATCTACCAGATCAACCAGACCAACGTGCTCACGTCGGCGCTGCCGAGCCAGGACCCGACCGGCACGAAGTCGGTGCAGACGGGCGAAGTGCGCTCGCGCGGGATCGAGCTGAGCGCGACCGGCAAGGTCACGCGAAACCTGTCGGTGATCGCGTCGTACGTCTATCAGGACGTGAAGAACGTGCAGGCCAACGACGTCTCGCTGAACAACTGGCCGGTCGACATTCCGCGGCCGCGCCAGATGGCGTCGCTGTGGACCGACTGGACGTGGTACACGGGGCCGCTCGCCGGCTTCGGCCTCGGCGGCGGCATTCGCTACCAGAGCGCGTCGGCCGGTGCGGCCGACAACTCGCTGACGGTATCGAGCGTCACGCTGTTCGACGCGGGCCTGCATTACGACACGCGTAACTGGCGCTTCGCCGTGAACGGGACGAACCTGTTCAACCGCCATTACATCAGCGGCTGCCAGTCGAACAACGTCTGCATTTTCGGGACCGACCGCACCGTGATCGCGACCGCGAAATACAACTGGTGACGTCGCGCGCCGCGGCTCGCCGGCCGGCCTTCATGGCCGGCGCGGGCCGGCCGCGGCGCCTTCGTCCGCTTTTTCCACGACGCCTCCATGCCGAAGAAAAATCTCGTCTACATCCAGTCGCTGCGCAACGGCGCCGCTGATCGTGCCGGCCAGCCGGTCGCTTATCGTGGCGGCACGCGCTACATGAAGGCGCCGCTCGAATTCCTCGTCGAGCGCCTGAACGATTCGCCGCTCGGCGAACGCTATACGCTCCAGGGCGTGATCGTCGACGACGACGAAGGCTCGCCCGCCGACCGCGCGAAAGTCGCCGATTACGGGTTCGCGCGCACGCCGGGCCGCCCGTGGATTTTGCCGGAAGGCCTGACGGTGCAAGGCCGGCCGGTCGACGCGCTGTTCTGTTCGATCCCGTCGACGTACCGGCGGCTGCCGCGCGACGCGCGTGAGCGCGTGGCCGGCAAACAGGCATTCGAGCGGCGCCTGCTCGAGCGCCTGCTCGAACTCGATGCCGACCTCGTCGTGCTCGACGGGCTGCTCGTGATCCTCGACGAACTCGTGCGGCCGGGCGCGCGTTTTCATCGGCGCATCGCGAACATCCATCCGGGCATTACGGCCGACGACTCGCCGTATCAGCGGCGCGGCGCGTGGGCGACGCTCGACGCGCTGCACGGCGCACGCGGCGAGCGGGTCGACTGGGTCACCGGCGCGACGTCGTCGATCGAACCCGTGACGATGACGGGCGCGTCGTTCCACTACGTCGACAACGGTATCGATTCCGGCGAGGTGATCTGCGACGTGCTCGACACGCCGATCGCGCCGGACGACACGATTCTCGAACTGCGCTGGAACAATTTCCAGCGCAGCCTGTTTCCGGCGCTCGAGCGTGGGCTGCACGTCCTCGCCGACCGCCACGACGCGGGAGCATTGTGATGCAAGACACGCTGACGAAACCGGCCGGCGTCGCCGACGCTGTCGAAGGTGAAGTGGCCGCGGCGCTCGATGGCGCCGCGCACGGGCAAGCGGCGGCCGTCGTCGAGCATGCGCTCGATGCCTGGCGGCCCGACGACGCGCCGGACGCGCTGCTCGCGACGTTCGTCGCGCTGTTCAACACCGACACGCGGCACGACGCGGCGACGATCACGGTGCCGCGCGGCGGCGCCGATGCGGCGGCCGTGGCCTCGTACGTCACGCGTGCGGTGCGTGAAGGCGTGATCGACGGCGCGCAGGTCGCGGGCGACACGCTGCGGCTCACCGTGTCGCGCACGACGTTCTGGCAGAACCCGCGGCCGTGGCTGAAGGCGAGCGCATCGGGCGGGATGCCGCTGCGCTACGCGATCACGAACGGCCATCGGCATCCGGTGCGGCCGCCGTCGCCGGCCGGCGAGATCTATGCGCGCCATATGCCGCAGGTCGGGATGACGTTCAGCCTGCGCACCGTCGACATCGACGCACACGCGGATCTCTTCAGCGGCTGGATGAACCTCGACCGCGTCGCGCATTTCTGGGATCAGCGCGGCACGCGCGACGAGCACGCGGCGTATCTGGCCGAACGGCTGGCCGATCCGCACATGCACCCGATGATCGGCTATTTCGACGACACGCCGTTCGGCTATTTCGAGTTCTACTGGGCGAAGGAGGATCGCCTCGCGCCGTTCTACGACGCGCACGACTACGATCGCGGGCTGCACCTGCTGATCGGCGACTCGCGGTTCCAGAGCGCCGGCAAGCTGCATGCGTGGTGGAGCGGGGTGCTGCACTACATGTTCGTCGACGAACCGCGCACGCAGCGGCTCGTCGGCGAGCCGCGGGTCGATCACGTGCGGCACATCGCGTACATGCACCGGCTCGGCTTCTACACGCTGAAGGAATTCGATTTCCCGCACAAGCGCGCGGCGCTCACGGTGATCGAGCGCGATACGTTCTTTGACACTTTCCGGTTGCCGTGACGGGGGTGGGGGTGCGCGGCGCCGGTGCGGCTGACGTGGCTGTCCTTTGCAAACGAGCCGCTCGCCGATTCCAGCTTCCTCGTCGAGCCGACCCGGGCAGGACGGTGAAAACGGCGTGACTGGCTGATGTCACGCCCGATGGACGAGCGGACCCGCGAGGAAGCCGCCGCGGAACGCGTCGAGATACCGGTCCGCGTCGTCGTTGAATTCCCCGGGCAACAGCGCGAACGCGCGGGCCTGCAGATCCTGCCCGAGCATCGCGTAAGTCGCGTCGTCGGATAGCAGTGCGCGGATCGCATCGTGCGTGTGCGGTGACGCAATCTGCTTCGCGTCGCGTGCGAGCAGCGCCGCTGCCGCCAGCTCCGGCTGGAAGCCATGTTGTTCGATCAGGTCGGGCGCAACGTCCCAGATGCGCTCGCGATTGCCCGCATCGTGAAAATGCGTGAGCAGGAACAGCAGGTCGTATGCGTCGCTGTTCTGGCGCGCGCGCCGGTCCTTCCACGCGAGCAGCTTCAGCAGCGCGAGCGCCGGCAGGCTCGCCACCGGCACCGTGATGCCGGCGCCGATCGACACGGCGAGCGCCGTATCGACCGCCTCCTGAAACCCCAGGACGTTCAGCACGAAGTCGCCGCCCGGCGGCCATGCGATTTCGCCGGGCGGCGTTTCGAGCGGCCCGAACGGCACCAGATCGAGTTCGGTGCGAAACCCCGGCGAGCCGCTGTCGAACAGCAGTTTCTGCCGATGCTTCGGCGCGCGGGCGAATTGCCCGGTCGCGACGAGCGCATCGACGAGCCGCTCGTGAAACGGCCAGTTGACCGCGCACACAGCGACGTCGACGTCCCGCGTCGCACGCACCGGACGGATGCCGTGGACATGCCACATCAGGATGTCGCGCGCGGTCGCGCCGGCCACGACGAATGCCGCGTCGAGCCGCGCGCAGGCCGCGCCGACCGCCTGCAGCAACGCGACCGCCGCCGGCTCGAGCGGCCGGCGCGCGTCGATTTCAAGCGGGCGGCTGGGCGAGGTATCGGTCATGGATGTGTTCGGCGGCGGCAAGATTGCGGCTGTCTCCGGACGAGACGAGATCCGCGTAGACCAACAGCGGCGGCACGAGCGGCACATCCTGCTCGCGCCAGTCGAGCGCCGGCGACGGCGGCCAGAACGCTTCGAGCAGCTCGACGTCGCCATGCTCGTCCGGGCGCAGGCGGGCTTGCAGCAGCAGGCGATTCGACATGGCGCCGTGCGTATAGACGGTGATCGCTGCCGGCTTCAGGTCGTGCGTGAGCAGATCGGCCGCCGCTTCGCCGCCGAGCCGCGCATCGAACGCGGCGAAATCGAAGCCGCGCCACCAGTCGGGTGCGATCGCGGCAAACCGCCGGGCCGGCAGTTTCGCGCGCAGGCGGCTCGGGTACAGCGCGACCCATTCCTGCAGGAAGCGCGGCCAGTCGGGCATCAGCCGTTCGCCGTTGCGCCGCTGCGCGACGAGGCCGCGCGCGATCAGGTCGTCCATCGCGAGGTTGACCGTGCCGAGCGCGACGCCCGACGCGGCGGCGATCGCCCGGTACGGCTGCGCGACGAGGCCCGGCTGCGTCGCGAGCGCGAACATCACGGCGAGCCCCTTCGGCGTGGTCGCGCGCGACGCCTGACGGCGCGGCGTGCGCGCAGGTTTCGGCCGGCCGGCGATCATCAGGGTGGCCTCCGGCTGGATCAGGCTCGCATTGCCGGCGGTATCGAGAAACGGGATGTCGTGCTCGATCAGGCGGGCGGCCAGTTCGGCGGAAAAATAAGGCGCGACCAGCATAAGCGGCCGCGCGCCCGGCGCCGGCGTGCCGCCGCGGCGACGCAGCGCCGCCAGCGCTGCCTGCAGCGATTCGACCCCGACGCTCACGGCCGCCGGCATCTCGAAGCGCTGCCCGGCGATGTCGAAGCGGATCATTGCGTCGGCGCGCGCCTGGTACGCCGCCGGCACACGCACGGGCCGCGCAGCGAAGCGCCGGGTCGCGCGTCCGAACGCGGCACAGGCCTCGTCGAGCACGTGCTGTTCCGATAGGGGGAGGGGGACGTTCGCCGGCATCACGGAGGATCGATTGTTCACTGTTTTGTCAGCGTACACAAAAAATGTACAACCGTCAAAAAATGAACAAATGCTCTCAACCCTTTGATAAAAAGGAATTATTCCGGAATTTTGAGCTGACGCCAACGATAACCTCCACGTGAAAATCGAGCCTTAACACACAGTGTCGGGCGTGCCGCTCGCCAGCGGCAGTCGTCCGGACGGGATAGCCCTCCCGGCAGCCGCGCTTCGCCTCGCGCCGTGCGATCGGCTGGCAATCGCCAGTTGCCATCGTGACGACTTTCTGTCTATTCGGTTGCCGTTCGTCGGACTATCCTTGCCCGCACACTTACAGCACACAGGAGACGATACCGTGACGCACAGCGTGATCCCCGCCGGCCTCGCCGACGAAATGATCGAGATCCGGCACCGCATCCATGCCCACCCCGAACTGGGTTTCGAGGAATTCGCGACGGGCGACCTCGTCGCCGAGCAATTGCAGTCGTGGGGCTACGCCGTGCATCGCGGGCTCGGCGGCACCGGCGTCGTCGCCCAGTTGAAAGTGGGCGACGGCAAGCGGCGCCTCGGTCTGCGCGCCGACATGGACGCGCTGCCGATCCACGAAGCGACGGGGCTGCCGTACCAGAGCACGATCGCGGGCAAGATGCACGCGTGCGGCCACGACGGCCACACGGCGATGCTGCTCGCGGCCGCGAAGCACCTCGCGCGCGAACGCCGCTTCTCGGGCACGCTGAACCTGATTTTCCAGCCGGCCGAGGAAGGGCTCGGCGGCGCGAAGAAGATGCTCGACGAAGGGCTGTTCGAGCAATTTCCGTGTGACGCGATCTTCGCGATGCACAACATGCCGGGCTTCCCGACCGGCAAATTCGGTTTCCTGCCGGGCTCGTTCATGGCGTCGTCGGATACCGTCGTCATCGACGTGCAGGGTCGCGGCGGCCACGGCGCGGTGCCGCACCGGGCGATCGATCCGGTCGTCGTGTGCGCGCAGATCGTGCTGGCGCTGCAGACCATCGTGTCGCGCAACGTGTCGCCGCTCGACATGGCGATCGTCACGGTCGGCGCGATTCACGCGGGCGAGGCGCCGAACGTGATTCCCGATCGCGCGCAGATGCGCCTGTCGGTGCGCGCGCTGAAGCCCGACGTGCGCGACCTGCTCGAAACGCGCATCAAGGAGGTCGTGCATGCGCAGGCGGCCGTGTACGGCGCGACCGCGACGATCGACTACCAGCGCCGCCATCCGGTGCTCGTGAACGATGCGGAGATGACGGCGTTCGCGCGCGGCGTGGCCCGTGAATGGGTCGGCGAAGCCAATCTGATCGACGGCATGGTGCCGCTCACCGGCAGCGAGGATTTCGCGTTCCTGCTCGAGAAGCGGCCGGGGTGCTACTTGATCATCGGCAACGGCGACGGGGAGGGCGGCTGCATGGTGCACAACCCCGGCTACGACTTCAACGACGCGGCGTTGCCGACCGGTGCGTCGTATTGGGTGAAGTTAACTGAGGCGTTTCTGGTGTGACGGAGGATGCGGCGTGAGGTTGGAGCCGGGAATTCACAATCCGCTCCCAACCATGACAGACGGCATGTACCTTGCCTTGGTATTTGGTATATGCCCATCGTGTTCAAACCAAACGAAGTGAACCATGTCGAGAAAGGTGCCTGTTTCCCAAGACGATCACGTTGCCGAGTACGTCGACGCCGACGGGCTGTCGGAGCGATGCTCCGACAGCGACACCATGCGAGCGAGATTGCGGCTGCTCGAATCACGCAACGCGCAGGTGCGCGCGTTGCAGGACGCGCTGGACGCCGGGGAGGCCTCAGGTCATCCCAATACGTTCGACGGAGAAACCTTCCTGGCTCGCATGCGGGCGCAACGCGTTGCGGCTAAGGCCGGTCACGTCTGGTCACGCGATTCCTGCCCCGAATCCTGAAGATCGTTGGCGTCGTACCGTCGAAGGTCGGCCGCTCGGCAAGCTGGCCGCTCATGTCTCGAACACTTCCCCACCGAACAAAGCCACGACCAGATCCGGATTCGACGGCCAGTACATGTGCATGTACGTCGCGACGATCGCGCCCACGCGATAAACGGCTTCGCCGCCGCCCTCCGAGCCATCGGGGCGGGCGGCGGTCGCGACCGGCACCAGCGGCGTATCCAGCCGCGAATAATGAAACGTATGCCCGCGCATCGGCCCGGTGCGCGTATCGAACTGCTGCATGCCGAGCGCCGCGAACCGGCGCTGCATCGTCGCATGGCCCCGAAGCAGGCCAAGCATCGGCGTCGTCGACCCATCCACGTCGGTCAGCGATTCGCACAGATACACCATCCCCCGCATTCCGCGACGATCGGCCGGCCGGCTGCCGCATGCGCGCGAATCGTCCGTGCGGTCGTGGCATTCGCGGCCAGCGTCGCCGCATGCAGTTCCGGATAGCCGCCCGGCAAAAACAGCGCGTCGCAATCGTCAGGCACGGGTTCGTCGGCAAGCGGCGAGAAGAACCGCAGCACCGCACCGAGCGCATCGAGCAGCACAAGGTTCGCCGGATAGATGAACGAAAACGCCGCATCGCGCGCTACCGCGATCCGCTTGCCGGCGAGCGCGCGCGGCAGCGGCGCCGCAACGTCCGGTTCCGCGAACGCGACGGCAGGCGGCAATTCGGCGAGCGCGGTTTGCGCGAGCACATCGGCCGCACGATCGAGCCGCGCGTCGAGATCATCGATATCGGCCGGCTGATGCAGGCCGAGATGCCGTTCCGGCAGCGCGATACCCGCATCGGCCGGCACGTGGCCGAGCCAGCGCAGGTCGTCGGGCAACGCCTGTTGCAGCAACTCCGCGTGCCGAGCCGAGCCGACGCGGTTGGCCAGCACGCCGTGAAACGGCAGCCCCGGCCGAAACCGCGCGAGCCCGAACGCGATCGCCGCGAACGTCTGCGCCATCGCCTTCGCCGAAATCACCGCGACGACCGGCACGCCGAACGCGGCCGCGAGATCGGCGCTGCTCGGTGTGCCGTCGAACAAGCCCATCACGCCTTCGATCAGGATCAGGTCCGCGTCGCGCGCGGCTTCGGCGAGCAGCGCACGGCAACCGGCCCCGCCGACCATCCCGAGGTCGAGCGCATGCACGGGTGCGCCGCTCGCGCGTTCGAGCAGCATCGGATCGAGAAAATCGGGCCCGGTCTTGAACACGCGCACGCGGCGGCCGAGCCGCCGGTGCAGCCGCGCGAGGCCGGCCGTCACCGACGTCTTGCCCTGGCCGGACGCGGGCGCGCTGACGAACAGCGCGGGGCAGGCCGGCATGCTCAGAACTCCACGCCGCGCTGCGCCTTCACGCCTTGCTCCTTGTACGGATGCTTGACGAGCCGCATTTCGGTGACGAGATCGGCCGCATCGATCAGCGCATCGGGCGCATGCCGCCCGGTGACGACGACGTGCACCGACTCCGGACGCGCGACGAGCGTCGCGAGCACTTCGTCGAGCGGCAGGTATTCGTACTTCAGCACGGTGTTCAGCTCGTCGAGGATCACCATCCGGTAGTCGCCGCTGTCGATCATCCGGCGCGCCTCGTCCCAGCCCTTGCGCGCGGTCGCGATGTCGGCGTCGCGGTTCTGCGTGTTCCACGTATAGCCGTCGCCCATCGTCACGAAATCGCATTCCGCGACCGCGCCGAGAAAGTCGCGCTCGGACGTATGCAGCGCCCCCTTGATGAACTGCACGACACCGAGCCGCATGCCGTGGCCGAGCACGCGCACGGCCATCCCGAACGCGGCCGTGCTCTTGCCCTTGCCGTTGCCGGTATGGACGATCAGCAGGCCTTTTTCCTGAGTGGCCGCGGCCTGCTTCTTCTCGTGGCCGGCGCGGCGGCGTTCGGCCATCCGCTGATGGGATTCGGAATCGGTCTTCATCGGGAATCGTCCTGTCGAAAGCGAAACATTGGGTTCAGAGCGGGCCGGCGAGCGCGACCGTCACGCCGCCCAGCATGGATTTGGCGCCGAGCAGCCGACCGTGCGGCGCGGCGAGTTGCGCGCATGGCTCGGCCACGCCCGCGACGCCGAAGCGGGCCAGCGCGGCGTCGGACGGGCCGCTCGCGGCCAGTTCCGGACGGCTCGCGAGTTGCGCCGCCTCGAACGCGACGAGCGGCCAGCCACGGCGCGCGCATAGCGTGCGCAGCGCACGGGCGCATGCCTTGTCGGCGAGCGTCGCGACGAGCGCCGGTTCGGCGGCCGGGTAGCGCGCGAGCGCGGCGCGGATCGCGGCATCGAGTTGCGCGGCCGTGACGCCCGCGCGGAAGCCGACACCGAGCGCGACGCGCATCATGCGTGGCCGCCGAGCGCCGCGCGCACCGCCGGATCGTCGGCGAGCGCCGCGACGCGGCCGATCACGACGATCGCCGGCGAACCGATATGGGCCTCGCCGACGCGCGCGACGAGCGTATCGAGCGTCGCGAGTACGTGGCGCTGTCCGGCTCGCGTGGCGTTCTCGATCGCCGCGCACGGCGTGTCGTCGGGCAGGCCGCCATCGCGCAGCGCCGCGGCAATCGCGTCGAGCCGGCGGATGCCCATGTAGATCACGATCGTCATGCGGGTGGCTGCGAGCGCGCGCCAGTCCGGCTCGTCGGCCCCCGCGCCGTGGCCCGTGACGAAGATCACGCCCTGCGCGTCGCCGCGGTGCGTGACCGGGATGCCGAGCGCGGCCGGCGCGGCGATGCCCGCGGTGATGCCGTTGACGACTTCCACCGGAAAGCCCGCCGCGCCGAGCGCGACCAGTTCCTCGCCGCCGCGGCCGAACACGAACGGATCGCCGCCCTTGAGCCGCGCGACGCTGCGGCCCGCGCGCAGGTGCGCGAGCATCGCGGCGACGATCGCCTCCTGCGGCGTCGACGCATGGCCGCCACGCTTGCCGACGTGCTCGATCAGCGCATCGGCGCGTGCATGGCGCAGCACGTCGGGGTTCACGAGATCGTCGACGAGCAGCACGTCGGCCGTGCCGATCGCGCGCACGGCCCTGAGGGTCAACAGGTCGGCGTCGCCGGGGCCGGCGCCGACGAGCCAGGCGCGGCTCATCGTGCGCGGCACGGCGCGCACCGTGTCGAAACAGTGGAACAGGGAAGGCGGGCGGCACATCGGCGGCCGGCGGACAGGCAGTGCATGGCGGATCGGGCGAAACCCGCGCGAGCGCGGGTGGAATGCGCACCCCATCCGTCCCCCGCGGATCGGGCGTTCGGCGAGCAGCGCGCTCGCCCCTTGCGTCGGCCGGTATCCGGGCTGGCCGCTTGCCAGGCCGCAGCCTTCCCGCCCGGTCGAAGGGCAGTGGCATCGCGGGCGGCCTGGGCGCAGCGCGGGGAAGTGCGTTGCGCGGGCGGCGTACCGTTGCGGGGACAGCACAGGCCGGGCGGCGATCCGCCTCCTGTTTCCCGTTTAACTGCATGCGCGGAATGCGCATGCGAGCACCGAACGCGGCGCATACGATAGCACAGGCGTGCAACCCGCAAGCCGCCCGGCGGGCCGGCTGCGCGGGGTGTCGGCGCTACCCGCGAGGTCAGAACTTGTATGCCGCCGTCAGCGTGAACGTGCGTGGCGTACCGGGCATGATCTGCGCGAGGCCCGTCGCATTCGCGTAGTAATCGCGATCGGTCAGGTTGACGGCCGCCAGCGTCACCTCGAAGTCGCGCGTGCGATAGCCGGCCTTGCCGTCCCAGCGAACGTACGCGGGCAGTTCGAGCAGGTTGTCGCGATCGGCGTAACGCGCGCCTTCGTACACCACCCCGAGTTCCGCGAAAAAACCGCGTAGCGGCGCATGGCTGACGAACAGGCTGCCGTTCGACGCCGACACGCCCGCCGAGCGCTTGCCTGCGTACTTCGGTTCGGCGTCGACCACCCGCGCATGTTGCCAGCCGATGCCGCCGCGGACGAACCAGTTGCCCGCGAGCCGGCCGGCGACGCCCAGTTCCAGGCCGCGATTGCGCTCGAGGCCGGTGAGGTCGAAAAAGCCCGGGCGAACCGGATCGGCGATGCGGCGGTTGTACAGGTCGAGCTGAAACAGCGCGAGCGTCGTGCTCAGCGCGCCGGCGCGCCAGTCGCTTTTCACGCCGATCTCGTATTGGCGCGTGTATTGCGGGCCGAGATCGTTGGCGTTGCCGCGCGCATCGGGCGTGATGCCGATCAGGTCGCCACCGACCGGCGCGAAGTTCTTGCTGTACGACGCATACAGGCTGTGCGCGCCGACCGGCGACCACACGACGCCGAGCCGCGGGCTCCATGCCGCCGTCGTGCGCCGTGCATGCAGGCCGTTCAGCGCGTTGGTCGAATCGACGTCGAAACGTTCCCCGCGCAGGCCGCCGAGGAGTTTCCACGCTCGCCCGAGGTCGACGCGATCCTGCGCGAAGATCGCGTAGTCGCTGACGCGGTGGCGGTTCATCGCGTACGGGCGCGGCGTCGAGCCGACCAAGGCGAAGCGATCCGGCCCGGTCACCGGAATCGGCGCCGCGTCGGCCTGCCAGAGCGTCGGCGTGCGTTTCTGCCAGCCGTATTCGATGCCGAACAGCAGGTGATGCAGCGCCGGACCGGTCGCGACCTTGCCGCCCAGTTCGACACCGGTCTGCACGTTGAGATGCGTCATGTCCTGCAGGTAGCGCGCCCGCTGCACGCGCCGGTAGTCGCGCGGCTTCGCGACGTAGCTTTGCGTGACGTAGGTATTGTCGAAGGTGCTGCGTAAATTCAGCACCCCGAGCGTATGGCGCAATTCCCAGTCGCCGTCGAGCGCGTGCGTGAAGACCGAGCGCCAGTTCATGTTCTCGTCGCGGATCGTGTCGCGGCCCGCCGCGCCGAAGAAGGTCGCGCGTGGCGCGGACGGCAGCGAGAACGCGAACGGCTTGCCGGCCGCGTCGACCGCGGCGACCGGCGCCGGCATGCCGCGATCGGGCACGCGCCGGTACGCGTCGTATTCGAACTGCAGCAGCCAGCTTCGCCGCGCGTCCCGCCATTTGATTGACGGCGCGACGTACTGGCGCGTGCCGTCGACGTGGTCGCGGAAGCTGCCTGCGTGTTCGCGTCCGGCATTGAACCGCACGCTCCATGCGCTCGACAGCATGCGGTTGAGATCGACCGACGCGCCGAGCCGTCCATAGCTGCCGGTCGCTGCCGACACATGCCCGAAGTTTTCCGGCAACGGCTGCTTGGTGATCCGGTTGATGACGCCGCCGCCGCTGCCGCGCCCGTACAGCGCGGCAGCCGGCCCCTTCAGCACTTCGACGCGTTCGATGTTGCCGAGACTGCGCACGTATTGCGCATCGTCGCGCATGCCGTCGAGCAGCAGGTCGCCCGCGGCGGAAAAGCCGCGAATGCGGAACGCATCGAAGCGCGTGTCCGACGTATTGGACACACCGGGCACGCCGGCCAACGCGTCGGCCAGCGTGCGGCCGCCATAGGACAGCGTTTCCTCTACCGGGACGCTGTCGATGGTTTGCGGTACGTCGCGCGGATCGCTCGCGGTGCGCGTCGCCGTACTCACGCTCTCGACGCGCGGATCGTTCGGATGACGGCGGCTGCGTACTTCGACCGCGGGCAGTTCGTCGTCGAACTCGGCCGCCGGGGCAGGGAAGGAGGCAACGCCGGCGATCGAGCACAGCGACAGGGCCAGCACAGGAAAGCGTCGCCCGGATATCTGTCGTTTCGACATGGAAATTTGAGGATGACTGAGTGATTGCCTCACATGGCCGTTGCGCGGTTGTTTGCGTTATCGAGCGAAGTTTATCTCGCCAAGTTGAAAACGACAATCATTCGCGTTCATCGCCGGCCGCTCGCCTTGACGCTCCCGGCCCTGCCGCCTACACTCGCACGCGTTTTGGTGCTCGCGCGCGCCGCTCCGGCGTGCGCAGTTAAACGGGAAACAGGGAGCCCGCCTGCGCCGCAGTCGAGCCAACCTGTGCTGCCCCCGCAACGGTAAGCGAACGCGTCGCGCGCAAGCGCCACGCACCGCCGCTTCGCCGCATGCCACGCGCATGCGGACGACCGCCACTGGATGCCGCGCGTATCCGGGAAGGCGAAGCGGCGTGTTCGTCAGCCCGGATACCGGCCTAAACGTTGGGGTTCAGCGCCGCGGGGAGGCGGCGCATCGTCCACGGCCGCAGCCGGCCCGACGCCCGGTGTTTCCTGCTGTCTCCTCCGATCTGCCTCCGCGCGAACGCGCCCGGGCCGGCACGGCGAACGGCGCGGCACGGGCGGGGCACGCCGCAGCCGTGTTGGCATTCACAATGTCGACCGTTCGCAAGGAAGCACCATGTCCGATTTGTTGTTCCGCCCGCCGTGCGGCAGTCCGCGCGGATCACGCGGCGAGC
Source organism: Burkholderia cenocepacia (assembly GCF_014211915.1). Classification (NCBI taxonomy): domain Bacteria; kingdom Pseudomonadati; phylum Pseudomonadota; class Betaproteobacteria; order Burkholderiales; family Burkholderiaceae; genus Burkholderia; species Burkholderia cenocepacia. Next base: position 2,398,371 of record NZ_CP060039.1, read on the forward strand.
TTCCCGCGTACCGCCCGCTGAATTGCCGCGCCGCCGCCGACGCGACGATCCCGTCCTGATTTCCTCTTCGACACCGGACCTACCATGACCCTACGCAAGCTTCCCGTCACGATCGTCACGGGCTTTCTCGGCAGCGGCAAGACGACGCTGATGCGCCACATCCTGCAGCACGCCGAAGGCCGCCGCATCGCGGTGATCGTCAACGAATTCGGCGAGCTCGGCATCGACGGCGAAATCCTCAAGGGCTGCGGCATCGGTTGCGACGATGCCGACGGCGCGCAGGGCGAAGCATCGGGCCAACTGTACGAACTCGCGAACGGCTGCCTGTGCTGCACCGTGCAGGAAGAGTTCTATCCGGTGATGGAGGCGCTCGTCGAGCGCCGCGCGGACATCGACCACGTGCTGATCGAGACGTCGGGCCTCGCGCTGCCGAAGCCGCTCGTGCAGGCGTTCAACTGGCCGACGATCCGCAACAGCTTCACGGTCGACGCGGTCGTGACCGTCGTCGACGGGCCGGCCGCCGCGAGCGGCCAGTTCGCGGAAAACCCGCAGGCCGTCGACGCGCAGCGCCGCGCCGATTCGAACCTCGATCACGAATCGCCGCTGCACGAACTGTTCGCCGATCAACTGTCGTCCGCCGATCTCGTGATCGTGAACAAGGCCGACCTCGTCGGTGACGCCGAGTTCGCGCGGATCGAAACCGCGATCCGCGAAGAAATCCCGCCGCAGGTGAAGATCGTGCGCGCGACGCGCGGCGAACTCGACCTCGCGCTGCTGCTCGGGCTGGAATCGGCATCGGAGGAAACGATCCACCTGCGTCACGACCATCACGGCTCGGCCGACGACGGCGATCACGATCACCATCACGACGATTTCGACTCGGTGGTGGTATCGGGCGACGCGGGCACGCGCGAAGCGACGATCGCCGCGCTGCAGTGCGTGGTCGAAGCGCACACGATCTATCGCGCGAAAGGCTTCGCCGCGCTGCCCGGCGCGCCGATGCGGCTCGTGATCCAGGGTGTCGGCCGCCGCTTCGACAGCTATTTCGACCGCCGCTGGCAGGACGGCGAAACGCGCGCGAGCCGCTTCGTGCTGATCGGCGAAGATCTCGACGCGGCCGCGCTGCAACGTGCGTTCGACGCCGCGTGCGCGGCCGAGCCGCAACAGGCGTAACGCACGATGCATCTGCTGCGCACCACGCCGGGCGGCTTCGTCGACGATACGCAGGGCGTCGTCCGGATCGACCAGCAGCCGGCCGACATCGTGATCCTGAGTTCGGCCGACACGACGCTGTCGCTGCTCGCGAGCGTCGTGCCGCACTTGCCCGCCGGGTTCCCGAGCGTGCGGCTCGCGAACGTCACGTTCCTGCGGCAGCCGGCGTCGGTCGATTTCTACGTCGACGACGTGCTGCGCCACGCGAAGACGGTCGTGATCGATCATCTCGGCGGCGAAGCGTACTGGCCGTACGGGATCGAGCAGGCCGTGTCGCTCGCATCGAAGCGCGGGCAGCAGCTCGCGATGTTCTCGGGCGACCTGCAGGAAGACCCGAATCTCGTCGCGAAAAGCACGGTCAAGCCCGAGCTGTGCCGACTGTGGTGGCGCTACCTGCGCGAAGGCGGCGTGCACAACGCCGACGCGCTGCTGCGCAGCATCGCGTTTCACACGTTCGGCTTCGGCGACGAACCCGAACCGCCGCGCCCGCTGCCGGCCGCCGCGCTGTATCACCCGGCGCGCGACCGCGCGAGCGTCGACGACTGGCGACCGCGCTGGACGCCCGGCGCGCCGGTCGTCGCGATCCTGTTCTATCGCGCGCACTGGCAGGCCGCGAACACGGCCGTGTTCGACGCGCTGGCCGACGCACTGATCGACGAAGGGCTGAACCCGCTCCCGATCGCGGTGACGTCGCTGAAGGATGCGGTGAGCCGCGAGGTCATCACGCAGCTCTGCGATACGCACGGCGTCGCGCTCGTGCTGAATACCACCGCGTTCGCGGCCGGCGCGATCGACAGCCCCGAGCACGACGTGCTCGCGGGCGACGCGCCGGTGCTGCAGGTGATCCTGTCCGGCGGCAATCGCGATGCGTGGGTGGCCGACAACCAGGGCCTGCACGCACGCGACATCGCGATGCATATCGCGCTGCCCGAAGTCGACGGGCGCATCGTCACGCGCGCGGTGAGCTTCAAGGGGCTCGCGTATCGCTGCCCGCATACCGAGGTCGACGTCGTGCGCTACCAGCCGGATGCGGAGCGGATCGCGTTCGTCGCGGCGCTCGCGCGCGGCTGGTGCCGGCTGCGTACGCTGGACAACACCGACAAGCGCATCGCGCTGGTTCTCGCCAACTATCCGCAAAGCGAAGGGCGGATCGGCAACGGCGTCGGGCTCGACACGCCGGCCTCCGCGCTGTGCGTGCTCGCGGCGCTGCGCGACGCTGGCTACACGGTGGCCGACCTGCCGCCCGACGGCGACGCGCTGATCGCGCGACTCACCGAAGGCGTGACCAACGATCCCGCCGTGCGCATGCTGCGTCCCGCGTTTCAGAGTTACGCGCTGGCCGACTACGTCGCGCGTTTCGCGCGGCTGCCGGCGGCCGTACGCGACGCGCTGAACGCACGCTGGGGGCCGCCCGAAGCGGACCCGACGCTGCGGCAACGGCGTTTCACGATCGCCGGCTGGCGCGCGGGCAACGTGTTCGTCGGCATCCAGCCGTCGCGTTCGCGCGGCGAGAACGACTACGCGAGCTACCACGATGCCGACCTCGTGCCGCCGCACGCGTATCTCGCGTTCTATTTCTGGCTGCGCGATGCGTATCGCGTCGACGCGGTCATCCATCTTGGCAAGCACGGCAATCTCGAGTGGCTGCCGGGCAAGAGCGTCGCGCTGTCCGACGCGTGCTGGCCCGACCTGACGCTCGGGCCGCTGCCGCACCTGTATCCGTTCATCGTCAACGATCCGGGCGAGGGCAGCCAGGCGAAGCGCCGCGCGCAAGCCGTAATCGTCGATCACCTGATGCCGCCGCTCACGCGCGCGGAAAACTACGGCCCGCTGCAGGATCTCGAACGGCAGGTCGACGAATACTACGAAGCGCTGATGGTCGATGCGCGGCGCGCGAAGCTGTTGCGCAAGACAATCCTCGCGACGATCGCCGAGCATCGGCTGCACGACGAGCTGAGCGTGTCGCCGCCGCGCGATGCGGGCGACGAGGATGCGCTGCTCACGCGCGTCGACGCGTGGCTGTGCGAATTGAAGGAAGCACAGATTCGCGACGGGCTGCACGTGTTCGGCGCGTCGCCGGTCGAGCGCCAGCGGCGCGACACGCTGCTCGCGTTGGCTCGTTTTCCGGTCGGCGACGGCAAGGGCGAACGGGCCGGGCTGATCGGCGCACTCGCGCGTGACCTCGCGCTCGGCGACGCTTTCGATCCGCTCGCAGCCGACTGGGCCGCGCCGTGGACCGGGCCGCGGCCGGCCGTGCTGCAGGCGCTCGACGCGTCGCCGTGGCGTCATGCCGGCGATACGCGCGAGCGGCTCGAACGGCTTGCGCAGCACTGGCTGGACGCCGTGTGCGGCGGCGCTTCAGACGAACTCGGCATCGACATGCCGCCGCCCGGCGCATGGCCGCATACGCTCGCGGTGCTGGAACGCGTGCGTTCGACGCTGTTGCCCGCACTCGATGCGTGCGGCGGTGAGGAAATGCGTCAGCTGCTGCGCGGGCTCGACGGCCGCTTCGTACCCCGGGGGCGAGCGGCTCGCCGTCGCGCGGCCGTCCCGACGTGCTGCCCACGGGCCGCAACTTCTACTCGGTCGATACGCGCGCGGTGCCGACGCAGGCCGCGTGGTCGCTCGGCCTGAAATCCGCGCAACAACTGATCGAACGCCATCTGCAGGATCACGGCGACTATCCGCGCGCGATCGGGCTGTCGGTGTGGGGGACGGCCACGATGCGCACCGGCGGCGACGACATCGCGCAGGCGTTCGCGCTGATCGGCGTGCGGCCGAAATGGGCGCACGGCAGCCATCGCGTGACCGACTTCGAGATCCTGCCGATCGAGATCTTCGACCGGCCACGCATCGACGTGACGCTGCGCGTGTCGGGTTTCTTCCGCGACGCGTTCCCGAACCTGATGCACCTGTTCGACGCGGCCGTGCAGGCCGTCGCCGCGCTCGACGAGCCCGAAGAGCTGAATCCGATTCGCGCACGCATCGAGCGCGAACGGGAGAAGTGGATCGCGCAGGGCGTGGCGCCCGACGAAGCGCGCCGGCGCGCCGGCTGGCGCGTGTTCGGCGCACGGCCGGGCAGCTACGGCGCCGGCCTGCAGGACCTGATCGATCAGCGCCGCTGGCAGACCGACGCCGATCTCGCGGATGCCTACCGTCAATGGGGCGGCCATGCGTACGCGCAGAACAGCGCGGGCGATGCAGCGCCCGACGTGTTCGGCGAAAGGCTCGCGACGATCGACGTCGTCGTGCAGAACCAGGACAGCCGCGAGCACGACATCCTCGATTCGAACGACTACTACCAGTTCCAGGGCGGGATGACGGCGGCCGTGCGGCACCTGTCCGGGCAGCAGCCGAGCATCTACCACGGCGACCATGCGAACCCGGTCGCGCCGAAGATGCGCACGCTGCGCGAGGAGATCGCCCGCGTGATCCGCTCGCGCGTCGTCAATCCGAAATGGCTCGACGGCGTGAAGCGTCACGGCTACAAGGGCGCGGCCGAGCTGGCCGCGACCGTCGACTACCTGTACGGCTATGACGCGACCGCGCGCGTGCTGTCCGATCACCAGTACGCGCTCGTCGCCGACGCGTACCTGTTCGACGACGCCACCCGCGCGTTCCTCGAACGGCACAACCCGAAGGCGCTGCACGGCATCTGCGAACGCTTCGTCGAAGCGATGCAGCGCGGGCTGTGGCAGCAGCCCGGCCCCTATCGCGAGCGGATCGAAGCGGTGTGGCTCGCCAGCGAACAACGCCAGGAAGGAGGACGGCCATGACCGATCCGACCACGCACCGCGCCCGCGCGGTTTTTCCGTTTGCGGCGCTCGTCGCGCAGGACGCGTTGCAGCAGGCGCTGCTGCTTGCCGCGATCGATCCGTCGCTCGGCGGCGTGCTCGTCAGCGGCCCGCGCGGCACCGCGAAATCGACGGCCGCGCGCGGCCTGGCGGAGCTGCTGCCGGAAGGGCAGTTCGTCACGCTGCCGCTGTCGGCGAGCGACGAGCAGGTGACGGGCACGCTCGATCTCGCGCATGCGCTGGCCGAAAACGGCGTGCGTTTTCGGCCCGGCCTGCTGGCGCGCGCGCATCTCGGCGTGCTGTACGTCGACGAAGTGAACCTGCTTGCCGACGGGCTCGTCGATACGCTGCTCGACGTCGCCGCGAGCGGCGTGAACATCGTCGAGCGCGATGGCGTGTCGCATGCGCACGATGCGCGTTTCGTGCTGGTCGGCACGATGAACCCCGAGGAGGGCGAGTTGCGCCCGCAGTTGCTGGACCGCTTCGGGCTGATGGTCGAGCTGGAGAACTGCTTCGACGCCGCCCAGCGCGAGCGGATCGTGAAGGCGCGACTCGCGTTCGATCTCGATCCGGATGCGTTTCGCGCGCGTCATGCGGCGGCCCAGCAGGAACTCGCGGACCGCATTCATGCGGCGCGCGCGCGGCTGCCGGCGCTCGATTTCGACGATGCGGTCCATGCGCACGTCAGCGCACTGTGCATCGACGCGGCCGTCGACGGGTTGCGGGCCGATCTCGTGATGCTGCGCGCCGCGCGTGCGCTGGCCGCACTGGAACAGGACGACGCGGTGACGGTATCGCATGTGGCGCGCGTGGCCGAAGCCGTGCTGCGGCACCGGCGCCACGCGGGGCCGCCGCCGTCGCAGTCGTCGTCGCAACACGGTGGCGAACGCGACGATCGTTCGCGGTCGGACACACCACGGCAGCCTGACAAGCGACAGGACGACACGAAGGCCGACGCGTCCGCATCGCAGGGCGACTGGGGCTACTTGCCGCCCGAACCGGCGGGGCTGCGCGACGTGAAAAGCGTGGTACCGCTGCCGCTAAAAAAACGCTGAGCCATCGAGCCGGCGCCGCCGCGAACGCGATTCGCGGTCCTCGATGGCAGTCAGGCGCGGCCGCGCGCGTGCAGGGCACGGTGCGCGCCGGCACGGCCGTCGCGTGGCCGGCGACGCTCGCCGCGAAACGCGGCGGCCCGCTGCATCGCGGGCATCTGCGCTTCGGGAAACGCGCGGGCACGCCGCGTGCGCTGCATTGCTTCGTGCTCGACTGTTCGGCGTCGATGTTGTCGCACGACCGGCTCGCGCTCGCGAAGGGGCTGATCGTCGCGTATTTCGATCAGGCCGCGCGTGAGCGGGTCGAAACCGCGCTGATTTGCTTCGGCGGCCAAGGCGCCGCGCGGCGCTTCGGCCCCGCCGTGCCGCGCTGGTGGAACGCGCGCTGGCTAGAACCGGTCGACGGCGGCGGCGGCACGCCGCTCGCGGACGGCATCGCGGCCGCCGCACGCTTGCTGGCCAGCGCTGCGCGCCGCGAGCCGGGCAAGCAGCGCTGGCTGTGGGTGCTGTCCGACGGGCGCACGCGCGAGATGCCGGCCAGACCGGCGGCGGCCGATCACGTCGTGTTCGTCGACTTCGACGACGCGGCCGTGCGGATCGGGCAGGGCGCGCGGCTCGCCGCGGCGTGGGGCGCGCAGTGGATGACGGCCGACGCGCTTCGCACCGATCTCGCCGGCTGATGGCCGGCCGGCGGTGCGCTATGATCGCCGCTTCTGCTTCCGCTCACTGGAAACCCCCGTCATGCAAGTACTGGTCGATGCCGACGCGTGTCCCGCCGTCATCAAGGACATGCTGTTCCGCGCCGCGCGTCGTGCCGAGATCTGCGTGACGCTGGTCGCGAACCAGTTTCTACGCACGCCGCCGTCGCCGTTCATCAAGGCCGTGCAGGTGCCGGCCGGTTTCGACGTGGCCGACGCGCGCATCGTCGAGCTGGCGGAGCCCGGCGATCTCGTGATCACCGCCGACATCCCGCTGGCCGCCGCCGTGCTCGACAAGGGCGCGCATGCGCTCGACCCGCGCGGCAACTGGTTCAGCCGCGAGAACATCGAGGAGCGCCTGTCGACGCGCGCGATGATGGAGCAGTTGCGCAGCGCGGGCATCGATACGGGCGGGCCGGCGCCGTTCAGCGCGCGCGACGGCAAGACGTTCGCGTCGCAGCTAGACCGCTTCCTGGCGCGGCACGGCAAGCCGTAACGGCACACGTCGGCGCCCGGCCAGGATGCAGGTTCGCGCCGACGCTGCTATCGTGGGGCGAGAACCCCAACACAGGAGCGCATGCGTGTCACCCACCCAACTTCTCGTTCCGACCTACACCCAGATGTTGCGCGCGCAGTCCGCGTGGCTCGACAAGGCGGTCGCCCATCGGCGGGCCGCGGGCGACGAACCCGACGCGGCGATGACGCTGAGGCTCGCCCCCGACATGTATCCGCTCTCCGCCCAGGTTCGCTTCTCGTGTTTCCAGGCGATGGAGCCGGTTTACCGGCTGCGCGGCGAACCGCTGCCGGCGGCGTTGCTGGCCTTGCGCGAGGCGGGCTGGAACGCGGATGCGCAACCCGGTTCGCCGGCCGATGCGCAAGCGATCATCGCCGGCACGCTCGCCTTTCTCGGCGAACTTGCCCCCGATGCGCTCGACGGCGGCGCCGCGCTGCCGATCGCGCTCGAACTGCCGAACGGGATCGCGTTCGACATGACGGGCGAACAGTATGCGCGCGACTGGGCGCTGCCGCAGTTCTACTTCCACGCGATCGCCGCGTACGCGATCCTGCGCCATCACGGCGTCGAACTCGGCAAGGCCGATTACGTGCCGCACATGCTCGCGTACGTGCGGCCGGGCACGATTCCGCAAGGTTGAGCCCCTCGGGCGCCGCGCAGCGACATGACACGCGCACTGTTCATCTGCAGCCGCAACCGGCTGCGCAGCCCGACGGCCGAAGCCGTGTTCGCCGCGTGGCCCGGCATCCAAACCGACTCCGCGGGCCTCGCGCCCGACGCGGACGTGCGGCTCTCCGTCGAGCAACTCGACTGGGCGGACATCGTGTTCGTGATGGAGCGCGCGCACCGGGCCAGGCTGTCGGCGCAATTCGGCGCGCATCTGAAGCACCGGAAGATCGTCTGCCTCGACATTCCCGACCGCTACGCATTCATGCAGCCCGAACTCGTCGCCCTGCTCGAACGCAAGGCAGGCCCGTTCCTGCGCGCGTAATCGCCGCAATCGGTGCCCGAGCCGACATTGATCTCAGCGCAGCGGCCCGCTCGCGAACGCAGAAAAACAGTCGAGCCGCAGGAGCTCGATGATCTTGCGCGTCGGCACGCTGGCCTGCAGCGTGTCGAGCCGGTCGACGGTGAACCACTTGCAGCGGGCGATCTCGTTGCTGGCACGCGGTGTCAGGTGCGCCGGCACGTCGGCCACGAACACGTGATGCAGCTTCGTCAGTCCGCCGAACTGCACCGCGTAGTCGAGCGCGAGCCCCTCCAGCTGCGTTTCCTCCGCGAGTTCCCGCTGCGCGGCCTCAAGCGGCGTCTCGCCGCGCCGGATCGTGCCGCCGGGCAGCGACCAGCGCGCCGCGGTGCGCGCGACCAGCAGCACGCTGCTGCGCTGGCGGCACACGATCGTGGCGCGTTCCTTGATGACGGCGAGGGTATCCGGCCCGGTGCTCATGTTCGGCAAAACAGGTGCTGAATCGTGGAGAAAAACCGGCGCCGGCCATGCGGGGGCCGGCAGCAGACGGCGACGGCATGCAGGCCGCCGCGCCGATGTTACCGGCCGTTCGTGACAGTTCCGTGCACCGCGGTCGTGCCACGGACGACGGCTCACGCGTGCGTATAGATTCCGCTGCGCGCCGGCTTCGCGTGGCGCGAATGACGACGCTTGTGAACGGCACGCCGGTGATGCGGCGACGGCGCGGTGACGTGCCGGCGTGCAGGCGCGGGCCGGGCGGTGGGCGCGGCAGCGTGCGGCGCCGCGCCCGATACCCCGGTTTGTCCTTCACCGAAGTGGAAAGTCTGGTTTTGCGCGTGCGCGACGCCCAGCGTCGATGCGAGTACGAAGGCCGCCAGCCACAACCGTTTCATGAATATTTCGCCTTGTCATTGATGGGGATGAACCGTGCCGCCAGCTTAGCGAACGGCGGGGCGCGACCGCAACCGGCCCGTGTTCGATGTCGTCCCCGCTTGCGCGCGGCGACGTTCTCCGCGCGGCGGCCGGGTCCGTCCGGGCTTGACAACACAATTCCTCGGTGTGAATATAAATTCACACACAAGAATTATTCGTCGAATCCGGGAAGCCGCGTGCAAGCGCCGGGCCGCCGGAACCGGCAGTCCGATCAACCGGAACCAGGAGCGAGACGCATGGCGGAACACGAGCAGCAGGGCGCGCTGGCGGGATTGCGCATCATCGATCTGTCGCGGGTGCTGGGCGGCCCGTACGCGACCCAGATCCTCGCCGATCACGGCGCGGAGGTGATCAAGGTCGAACCGCCGTCCGGCGACGAGACGCGCACATGGGGCCCGCCATTCGACGGCGACACCGCGTCGTACTTCCTCGGCGTGAACCGCAACAAGCTCGGCGTCGCGCTCGACCTGACGCAGCCGGCCGATCGCGAGCGGCTGCTCGGGCTGCTCGAACACGCGGACGCGCTCGTCGAGAACTTCAAGATCGGCACGATGGAGCGCTGGGGGCTCGGCTTCGACGCGCTGCATGCGCGGTTTCCGCGCCTCGTCTATTGCCGCGTGTCGGGTTTCGGCGCGGACGGCCCGCTCGGCGGGCTGCCGGGCTACGACGCGGCCGTGCAAGCGCTCGCCGGGCTGATGAGCGTCAACGGCGAAGCCGGTGGCGCGCCGCTGCGGGTCGGCGTGCCGATCGTCGATCTCGTCACGGGGTTGAACGCGGCGCTCGGCGTGCTGATGGCGCTGCGCGAACGCGACGCCAGCGGCCGCGGCCAGTTCGTCGAATCGACGCTGTTCGACTGCGCGCTGTCGATCCTGCATCCGCATACGCCGAACTTCTTCCATTCGGGCAACGCGCCCGTGCGCACCGGCAACGCGCATCCGAACATCACGCCGTACGACAGCTTTCCGACCGCGGGCGTCGACATCTTCCTGGCGGTCGGCAACAACGGGCAGTTCGCCGCGCTGTGCGACGTGCTCGGCACGCGCGACTGGCTCGACGATCCGCGTTTCGCGGACAACCGCGCGCGCAGCCAGCACCGCGCCGCGCTGCGCACGCTGCTCGAAACGGCGCTGGCCGCGCACGACGGCGCGACGCTCGCCGAACGACTGATGCGCCGCGGCGTGCCGTGCGCGCCCGTGCTCGCGCTCGATGCGGCGCTCGACCACCCGCATGTCGCGCATCGGCGGATGAAGGTCGAGCTGGGCCGGCATCGCGGCATCGCGTCGCCGATCAAGCTCGGCCGCACGCCGGCTACGTACCGGCGTCCACCGCCCGCGCTGAACGAACATGCGGCGCAGGTGTTCGCGGACGACCACGACGACAACGACAACCGCCGGACCTGACCGGCATCGCGGCTGCCGACCGTGCCGCATTGCGGCGCCCGGCCACGCGCCGCGCACACCATCATTCGGACATCACGCCGGCCCGCGCATCGACACGCCGCTCGATGCGCGCCGGCTGAAGAGGAGACGCATCATGCTCGCATGGATCGGCGCGGTCGCCATCGTCGCGCTGTTCGGCCTGATCATCACGAAGCGGCTGTCGCCACTCGTCGCGCTGATCGTCGTGCCGGTCGCTGCGTCGCTCGCGGCCGGTTTCGGGCTGCAGACCGGCAAGTTCGTCGTGCACGGCGTACAGAACATCGGCCCGATCGCCGGGATGTTCGTTTTTGCGATTCTATTTTTCGGAATCCTCACCGACGCGGGGATGCTCGACCCGATCATCGCCGGCGTGCTGCGCGTGATCGGCTGCCATCCGCCGCGCATCGTGATGGGCTCGGCGCTGCTCGCGCTGCTGATCCATCTCGACGGCTCGGGCGCCGTCACGTTTCTCGTCACGCTGCCCGCGATGATGCCGCTCTATACGCGACTCGGGATGGATCGCCGCATTCTCGCGTGCGTCGCATCGATGGCGGCCGGCGTCAACTTCCTGCCATGGGTCGGGCCGATGCTGCGCGCGTCGGCGGCGCTGCACATTCCCGGCTCGGCGATCTTCACGCCGATGATTCCGGTGCAGATCGTCGGGCTCGCGTTCGTGTTCGGCACCGCCTGGGTGCTTGGCGTGCGCGAGGCGAAACGGCTCGGGCTCGACCGCGCCGGCGCGGCCGCGCTCGCGATCGCGCCGCGCGAGCTGACCGACGCCGAACGCGCGTTGCGCCGGCCGGGCCGCTTCGGGATCAACGTCGCGCTCACGCTCGTCGTGCTCGTCACGCTGGTGTCCGGCATCGTCGACCCGATGGTGATGTTCATGCTCGGCACGGTCGCCGCGCTCGTGATCAATTACCCGGACGTGCAGGCGCAGCGCGAACGGATCGACGCGCATGCGAAGGCCGCGCTGATGATGGCGAGCGTGCTGCTCGCGGCCGGCGCGTTCACCGGCATCATGTCCGGCACCGGGATGCTGAAGGCGATGGCCGAGGTCGTCGTCGCGCACGTGCCCGTCGAGCATGCGCGCCACATGCCGTTCGTGCTCGGGCTGCTGTCGATGCCGCTCAGCCTGCTGTTCGATCCCGATTCGTTCTACTTCGGCGTGCTGCCGGTGCTCGCGGAGAGCGGCAAGCTGCTCGGCGTGCCGCCGATCCAGATGGCGCAGGCCGCGCTGCTCGGCCAGATGACGACCGGTTTTCCGGTGAGCCCGCTCACGCCCGCGACGTTCCTGATCGTCGGGCTGACCGGCGTCGAGCTCGCCGAGCACCAGAAGTTCACGATTCCGTTCCTGTTCGCCGCCACCGTGCTGATGGTCTTCGCCGCGGTCGCGACGGGCGTGTTTCCATTGTGAGCGGCGCGGCCGTTCACGCTTTTTCGGGAGAGCAGTCCATGCAGTTCGACCTGACCGACGACCAGCGCGCGATCGAAAGTGCGATCGAGAAAATCTGCGAGCGCTTCGGCGACGACTACTGGCTCGAACGCGATCGCGCGGGCGGATTTCCGGCCGACTTCCACGCGGCGCTCGCCGAGGCCGGCTGGCTCGGCATCGCGATGGACCCGGCCTACGGCGGCGCCGGGCTCGGGATGACCGAGGCGGCGCTGATGATGCGCACGATCAGCGCGTCGGGCGCCGGCTTGTCCGGCGCGTCGGCCGTCCACATGAACATCTTCGGGTTGAATCCGGTGCAGGTGTTCGGCAACGACGCGCAGAAGGCGCGCTTCCTGCCGCCGTTGATCGCCGGGCGCGACAAGGCGTGCTTCGCGGTGACGGAACCCGACGCCGGGCTCGACACCACGCACCTGACCACGCAGGCGCGCCGCGACGGCGATCACTACGTGCTGAGCGGGCGCAAGATCTGGATCTCGACCGCGCAGGTGGCGAACAAGATGCTGATCATCGCGCGCACGACGCCGCTCGACCAGGTCGCGAAGCCGACCGACGGGCTGAGCCTGTTCTATACCGACCTCGACCGTTCACGCGTCGAGGTGCGCGAGATCGAGAAGATGGGCCGCAAGGCGGTCGATTCGAACATGCTGTTCATCGACAACCTGCGCGTGTCGCGCGACGACCTGATCGGCAACGAAGGCGACGGCTTCCGCTATCTGCTGCACGGGCTGAACCCGGAACGCATCCTGATCGCCGCGGAGGCGATCGGGCTCGGGCAGGCCGCGCTGCGCCGCGCGACGCAGTATGCGTGCGAGCGCGTGGTGTTCGGCCGGCCGATCGGGCAGAACCAGTCGATCCAGCATCCGCTCGCGCAGGCGTGGATGCAGCTCGAGGCGGCGTGGCTGATGGTGATGAAGGCCGCGACGCGCTACGACGCGGGTCAATCGTGCGGCGCGGAGGCGAACGCGGCGAAATACCTCGGCGCGGAAGCCGCGTTCCAGGCCTGCCAGACGGCGATCGCGACGCACGGCGGGATGGGGTACGCGAAGGAATATCATGTCGAGCGCTATCTGCGCGAGTGTATGATTCCGAGGCTCGCGCCCGTGAGTCCGCAACTGATCCTGTGCTACATCGCGGAGAAGGTGCTCGGGCTGCCGAAGTCGTACTGACCGTAGCGACCCGGCGGCCCGCCCGGCGCGCGGTTTCCCGTTCCGAATCAAGCGCTCGTCATGGACGTCAAACTCGTTGCCCGCACGCTCGACCTGTTCGAGCTGTTCGCCGCCGAACGGCGGCCGCTGCCGCTCACCGAACTCGCGCGCCTGCTCGACGTGCCGGCGTCGAGCTGCCTCGCGATGGCGCGCACGCTCGTGAGCCGCGGCTACCTGTACGAAGTGCGTAAGCGCGGCGGCTACTACCCGACGCGGCGCCTGCAGACGGTGGCCGCCGCGATCGACGCGACCGATCCGGTCGTCGACATCGTGCGTCCGCACCTCGTCGCGCTGCGCGACGCGAGCCGCGAAACCGCCGTGCTCGGCAAGATCCAGGGTGTGTCGGTCACGTATCTCGACGTCGTCGAATCGGAGCAGGCGATCCGCTATACGCGCCAGCCGGGCGAGCTGCGCCCGCTGCACGCGAACTCGATCGGCAAGGCGATCTTCGCGGAACTCGCGAGCGAGGCGCAGCAGGCGCTCGGCGCGCAGCTGTCGTTCGAACGCTTCACCGATGCGACGGTGGCCGACCTCGCGGCGCTCGTCGCACAGACCGCGCGGTTTCGCGAACTCGGCTGGGCCGAGAACTTCGGCGAGAGCGCGCCCGAGCTGTCGGCGCTCGCGGTGGCGCTGACGCTCGACGGCGACTGGTACGGGCTGTCGGTCGTCGGGCCGACCGAGCGGATTCGCCAGCATCGCGACAAGCACGCGGCGCTGCTCGTCGACGCGAAGGCACGGCTGCTGGCCGAGCACGCGCGCGGGTAGGGCAACGGCGCGCGCCGGCGTCGGCAGCGGGCCGACCCGGCGTTCGGTCCTGCCACGCCGGAAACGGCCCGCCGCGCGTCACGCGCGAGCGCGTCGCAACGTCACGACTTCACCCACACGCCGCCCGCGCTCGGGTTGTCGCCCTGCGTCCACCATTTCGCGCAATACTTCGCACCCTGGTACGTCACGCACGTGCCGCCCTGGTAGGCGGTCGTCGCCGACCATGCGGGCGTGCCGCCGCCGATCGGCTTCCACACGGCCGCCTGGCCGGGCACGTCGCCCTGCGTCCACCACTGCGCCTGATACGTCGTGCCCTGGTAGGTGACCGTCGCGCCGGCCGTATAGACCTGGCCGGCCGCCCACGGTGCGCCCGGCTGCGGCGTGCCGCTGTCCGAGCCGCCGCCGTAGTTCGGGTCCTGCGTGACGCCCGCGCCCCACTTGCCGTCGAGCTTCTTGAAGATCGCCGCGAACGCGTACGGCTGCTGCGCGACGCCCGAGCAGGTCGGCGACGCATACGTGCCGCCGGACGGGCACGCCTGATCACGGCCGACCGACCAGTTGCCGAAGAAACCGTAGCCGTTCGCAATTGCCGCGTTCAGCACGGTCTGCGCATTCGCGAGCGTGAACGTTTCGCCTTGCACGTCGTTCACGCCGATCATCGGCGTGACGCCGACCATCTGCCACAGCTGCGCGTTGGTCTTCGGCTGGCCAGCCGACTTGAACGCCGTGTCGAGCTGCGAGTAGAGCGCCTGCGCGGCGCTGATCGCGGCGGCGCTCATGTCGATGTTCGCCGGGCCGTAATCCATCGCCATCACGTTCACCGCATCGAACGTGGTCTTGTTCGCGATGGCCGCGTTGACGACGTTCACGCCGTCCTGCGTGAGCCCGGTCGGCATCGTCGGCAGCGTCAGCGTCACGTGCAGCGGCTTGCCTTTCGCCGCGTAGTCGGCCTGCAGTTGCGCGACCGCCTGGAAGTTGCGCGCGACCGCCGCCGTGTCCTGCTGCGACGCGCCTTCGATGTCGAAGTCGATATGCGTGAGGCCGTACGTGTCGATCACCGTCTGGTATGCGCTCTTCAGCGCGGGAACCGTCGAGCACGCCTGCATCAGCGGCGTGCCGTTCGCCCCGCCGAACGACACGGCGACTTCGCCGCCTTTCGCGCGGTAGCTCGCGATCGACGTCGACAGTGCGGTCAGCAGGCCGCCGCTCGCGCCGTTGCCGATCGGCTGCACGCCGCCCCACGACGGCACGCAGCCGTTGCCCGCGACCACGAACGCGAGCGTGAACTGCTGGATGCCCTGGCGCACGCCGATCTGGTCGACCAACGGTGTCGGATAGAGCGTCACGTCGACATAGGGTGCATACACGCCGGCACCGTGCGACACGCTCGCCATCGCGAGCAGACAACCCGCGGCAAACGCACGCGGAACGAAACGCGGCAACACATTGTTGTTCATTCTGTGTTCTCCAAGTGGAAGAGGGATACGCTGGCCTGCGTATCGCCGCCGATGGGCAGGCACCTGTCCCGTCGGCGGCGTGCCTATCTTGGAGTATTCGCGTCGAATAGGGAATTTAGGGATACTTCTTTTTGTTATTCGATTCCCGATACGTAACGATCTTGCCGATTCGGTCGCGTTGCGAAACGCGGAGCGGGCACTTTTTCCGGCTGCTCGCGCCATGGCGCGCGGATGGACCGGTTCCGACGCGCCGGTGATACACCGGCACGCCGATTGACGGCTCGCGCGCATCGCGCATTCACGTGAGCACCGCCGAATTCGATACGCGCGCCGCGGCGTTCAGCGATACCAGCGCGGCGTATAGACCCATTCGCGTGCGTTGCCGATCGCGAAACGCCGCGTCGTCGACGAGCCGACGATCACCATCGTGCGCATGTCGACCTGGTCGCCGCGCAGCGCGCCGAGGGTCGTCGTCGAAAGCGTCGCGCCCGGCCGGCCGATGTCGCGGCCGAGCACGACCACCGTATCGGCCGCGCGATGCGCGCGCACGATGTCGAGCGCACGGTCGAGCTGCCACGGCCGCGCGCGCGAAATCGGGTTGTAGAACGCCATCACGAGATCGGCTTGCGCCGCGTGTTGCAGGCGCGTCTCGATCACGTCCCACGGCTTCAGGTTGTCCGACAGCGAGATTGCGCAGAAATCGTGGCCGAGCGGCGCGCCGGCCTGCGCGGCCGTGGCGAGCGACGCCGAGATGCCGGGCTCCACGCGCAGGTCGACCGCGGCCCATTGCGGGTCGCGCGCCTCGTCGAGCGCTTCGAGCACGGCCGCGGCCATCGCGAAGACGCCGGGGTCGCCCGACGATACGACCGCGACGCGCCGGCCCTCGGCCGCCAGTTCGAACGCATGGCGCGCGCGCTGCATTTCCTCGCGATTGTCGGTGCCGTGCACGCGCTGGTCCGCCCGAAACGGGCCGGCCATGTTCACGTAAGTCGTATAACCGAGGATGTCGGTCGCGTCCGCGAGCGCCGCGCGCGCGGCCGGCGTGAGCCATGCGGCGCTGCCCGGGCCGAGACCGAGCACCGTCAGGCGGCCGCGCGCGCGGCCGAGCGCGGCGGGGTCGACCGGCTGCGATGCGACCGCGCACGCGAGACCGTGCGATGCCGCGCGCATCGTGTGGGTGACGCGCAGTGCACGGCCGAGCAGCGTGGCGGCGTCGGCGGGCACGGAGCGGTCGCTATCGACGAAATCGCCATCGACGAAACGCAGCGGCACGTCGAGCGTGCTCGCCGCTTCTTCCAATGCGGGTTCGCCGATCGCCGACGCCGGCGCGACGATGGCCGCGAGCGCCAGCCGTGCGAGGCCCTGTGCGTCGAGCATGGCTTCGATGCGCGCGGCAAGCGCTTCGCCTGCATGCACGGCATCCGCGGCAACACCGACCACCACGCTGCGCGGATGAATCACGAGCTCGTCGCGCGCGCCGCGCCACGCATCGGGCGTCACGCGAATCGCGTGCGCAGCCGCGGTATCACGCGGCAGCGCGACGTCGTCGAGCCACGGCGCCGCGCCGTCGACGCGCGTCGACGCGCCCGCGAGCAGGTCGGACACGAAGCGCTTGCCCTGCGCGAGATCGGCGAGCGCATAGCCTTCCGGCGGATTGAGCACGCACGCGCCGAAGCGCAGTTCGCCGCTCGTCGTGATCGCCGGCGCGACGCCGACGCATTCGGCGATTTCGCGCGCGATCACGTTGACGCCGGTCAGCCCGCCGAGCAGCGGCACGACGGCCGAGCCGTCCTCCGCGACCGCGAGCACCGGCGGCTCGACGCCCTTGTCGGCGAGCGCGGGCGCGAGGCAGCGGATCACGATGCCGGCCGCGCACAGCGCGACGATCGGCAGGCCGCGCGCATAGAGTTCGCGCAGGTGCGCGCCGAGTTCGTCGAACGGCACGTCGGCGTCGACGCGCGACGCGAGACCGTGCACACGGGCGCCCGGGTAACGCGCCTGAATGCGTCGCGCGGTATCGAGCGCGCCCGCGCCGAGGATCACGATCGCGGGCGGGGTCGTCATCCTTGCCATTTTTCCCCCGGCACGACGAGCAGCGAGAAATACGGCGACGCCATCGGATCGACCTCGTCGAGCGGCACGATGCGCTGGTTCGCCATCGTCGCGCGCTCGACGTACAGCGCGCGCTTCGCGAGCCCGAGTTCGTCGAGCACGCGCCGCACCTTGTCGAAATTGCGGCCGAGCTTCATCACGACGGCCGCGTCGGCCCGCGCGAGCCGCTCGCGCAGTTCATGCTCGGGCAGCACGCCCGACAGCACCGACAGGCTTTGGTTGCGATAGACGAGCGGCTGGCCGAGCACGGCCGTGCCGCCGAGCATCGCGCATACGCCGGGGATCACCTCGGTGTCGTAACGCGGTGCGAGGCGGTCGTGCAGGTACATGTACGAACCGTAGAAGAACGGATCGCCTTCGCAGATCACCGCGACGTCGCGGCCCGCATCGAGGTGCGCCGCGACGATCTCGGCCGCGGTGTCGTAGAAATCGGCGATCACCGTCTCGTAGCAGAGCGGCGGCGGCAGCGCCTCGGTCGTCACCGGGTAGACCAGCGGCAGCTGCGTCTGCCCGTCGAGCAGGTGCGCTTCGACGATGCCGTACGCGTTGCCTTTCTTGCCCTTCGCGACGAAATACGCGACCACGGGCGCCGCCTGCAGCACGCGCAGCGCCTTGATCGTCATCAGCTCGGGATCGCCGGGGCCGACGCCGACCCCGAACAGCCGTCCGCGCACGCTCGTCATTCGACCTCCGTTGCAAGCGCATTGACCGCGGCGGCGGCCATCGCGCTGCCGCCGCGCCGGCCGAGCAGCGCGACGTACGGCACGCCGCGGCTGTCGGCGTCGAGCATCGCCTTCGATTCGGCCGCGCCGATGAAGCCGACCGGGAAACCGAGGATCAGCGCGGGCCGCGGCGCGCCCGCATCGATCATGTCGAGCAGGTGGAACAGCGCGGTCGGCGCATTGCCGATCACGACGACGCTGCCCGCGAGATGCGGGCGCCACAGTTCGAGCGCGGCGGCCGAGCGCGTGTTGCCGAGGTCGCGCGCGAGGTCGGGCACCTCCGGCTCGCCGAGCGTGCAGATCACGCGGTTGGCCGCCGGCAGCCGCGCACGCGTGATGCCTTCGGCGACCATCCTCGCGTCGCACAGGATCGGCGCGCCGGCCGCGAGCGCCGTGCGGCCGGCCGTGCCGGCGCCGGCCGAGAAGCGCAGGTCGTACACGACGTCGACCATCCCGCACGCGTGGATCACGCGCACCGCGAGTTTC
The DNA here is from genome assembly GCF_014211915.1 of Burkholderia cenocepacia. Taxonomy (NCBI): domain Bacteria; kingdom Pseudomonadati; phylum Pseudomonadota; class Betaproteobacteria; order Burkholderiales; family Burkholderiaceae; genus Burkholderia; species Burkholderia cenocepacia. The sequence continues at coordinate 2,417,162 of NZ_CP060039.1, forward strand.
TCGAGATCGGGCGGAACCTGCGACAGGTCGGCCTCGGCGCGGATCGTCGCGAACGACTGGCGGTAGATTTCCTGCCCGTCGCGAATGTAGTCAAGCATCGGTGGTGTCCTGGCTGTGCCGCGCGTCCATGAGTCGGACCGCGGCCTGGTCAATCGTCAGATGGCGCGCGAGCGGGGCGCCGAGGCCCGCGGCCGCGTCGCGCCGGTAAAGGTCGTAGTGCGCGGGCGCCACCGCGACGAGCGTATGCGCGGCGGGATGCGGCAGCGCGCAGTGGCGCTCGCAACCGGTCAGGTGCACGTCGAGCGGATGGCCGACGCGCGCGGCGAGCGCGAGCGCATCGTGTTTCGTATCGGCGCGCGCTTTCGCGCAGCCGGCGCTGCCGGTGCAGGCGACGAGTGTCGCGAGCGGATCGGACGCCGCGCACACGAGGCCGAGCGACGCGAGTGCTTCGCGCATCGCCGCCGCGCGTTCGTTCGGCACGCCGTGCATGAACACGCCTTGCCACGGCGTCATCGACAGCGTGCCGTCGCCGTCGGCCTCGGCCAGCGCGGCAAGCCGCTCCAGTTGCGCCGCGTCGAGCCGCCCGAGCGCGAATTGCGCGCCGACGCTGCAGCGCGCCGCGTCGCGCGACGGAACCGCGCCGAAACGCAAGGCGGGGGCGGTACGCGTGCGCCGCCAGTCGGCAAGCGCCGGATCGGCCGCGAGCGGGAAGGGCAGGTAGTGCGCGGCGCGCGCGAGCAGCGTGCGTTCGTCGCACGTCGCCAGCAACGCGCGCATCCGCGTGACGTCGGCCGGCGCGAGATCGAGGAACGCGAGCAGCAGCGCGCGCACCAGTGCGGGGCCCTGTTCCGGCGACACGTCGACCGCAGCGGGCCGGTCGCCGCACGCAACCGGCGGACAGCCGGCCAGCCCCGCCGCGAGACGTACCGCGCCGTCGCCACGGCGCCATGCGGCCAGCCAGATGTCGTGCGGATGATCGAGCGCCGCGACTGCTTCGCCGCCGTCGAGCTGGATCGAGAATTTCGGCGACAGTTCGCCGCGACGCGGCTCGCTCGCCAGCATGTCGAGCAGCGGCACGGCGAGTGCGTGGCTATCGACGAGCGCGCCCGGGTCGTGCCCGGCGAGCGGGCTGAGCAGCACGTTGCGCACGTCGTCGCTCGCCGCGAGCGCGGCCGCATCGAAGGCGGCATTGTCGGCGCTTGCGCGCGGGCCGAGCCCCGCGTCGAGCAACGCGTGCGCGAGCGCATCGGCCGCGTCGTCGCGAATGCCGCGCAACTGGAGATTCGCGCGATTGGTCGCATCGATCGCGCCGGACCCGTACCGGCGCGCGGCGGCGGCGATCGCGTGCGCCTGGCGCGCGTCGAGCCGGCCGCCCGGCAGCTTGATCCGGCACAGCCTGCCGTCGGCGGCCGCGACCACGCGCACGAGCCCCGGGCAGGCCGACGGGCGCACGACGGGCGACGCAGGAATCGAAGCGGGGGCGGAATTCAACGGGATACCGGGACAGTGTGTGGCGCCGCGGCCAACGCATCGGTACACCCCGCCCGACGCCGACTGGCACGCACGCACTTTCTGGCCGGCAGGTCTCCTGGCTGACAGGTCGGCGCCGGCTCCCGGCCTTCCCGGTGAAACCAGTGGCATGAGGGGGAGCTCGGCTCGCTGTCTACAGTTGCGGGGGCAGCCACAGCGGCGCGGGGGCGCCCTGTGTTCCCTCTTCGGCCCCGAAGGGCACCGGCGAACGAACGGCCGTAGGATACCCGATTTCGGCCGCGATTCGCGACCGGTCGGCCGTTCGCGGCAGGCGAAGCGGGCAGCGGTCGGGCAACGATCGGGTGCGGGCGGGCCGGCAGGTGAAACACCGGGTGGAACACGGTACCATGCCGTTTTTCGCAATGCGGACGGCTGCACCGGCGCTTTCGCGGCCGCGCGGCGACACGATGGAATCGAACGATGGGGAAGGGTGCATGACGGCGTGGCTGACGGTAGTGGGCATCGGCGACGACGGTTACGCAGGGCTCGGACGCCACGCGCGGCGCGCGCTGCTCGACGCGACGCACGTGGTCGGCGCGACCCGGCATCTCGACATGCTGCCCGCGCGGTTGCGGGCGACGCGCGAAGCATGGCCGTCGCCGTTCGACCTGTCGGGGCTGCTCGCCCGCCGCGGCGCGCCCGTGTGCGTGCTCGCGAGTGGCGACCCGATGCTGTTCGGCGTCGGCGCGACGCTCGCCCGCCAGCTTTCTCCCGACGAATGGCGCGTACTGCCCGCGCCGTCGTCGCTGTCGCTCGCCGCGGCGCGTCTCGGCTGGGCGCTGCAGGACGTCGGCGCGGTTTCGCTCGTCGGGCGTCCGCTCGCGACGCTGGCCCGCCATCTGCTGCCGGGCCGGCGCCTGTTCGTGCTGAGCGCCGACGGCCGCACGCCGGCCGCCGTCGCGGCCGAACTCGCCGCCCGCGGCTTCGGGCCGACGCGCGTCAGCGTGTTCGAACACCTCGGCGGCCCGCTCGAGCGACGGATCGATGGCCTCGCGCAAGACTGGCACGTCGACGAAACCGCCGCGCTCAACCTCGTCGCGCTCGATTGCCGGGCGGGCCCCGACGCACCGCGCCGCGCGCTCACGCCCGGCCTGCCCGACGATGCGTACCGCCACGACGGCCAGCTCACCAAGCGCGACCTGCGCGCGATGACGCTCGGGCGTCTCGCGCCCGCGCCCGGCGAACTGCTGTGGGACGTCGGCGCGGGCAGCGGCTCGATCGGCATCGAATGGATGCGCGCGCATCCATCCTGCCAGGCCATCGCGATCGAAGCGCATGCGGAGCGGCAGCGCTTCATCGAACACAACCGCGATACGCTCGGCGTGCCGGGCCTGCAACTCGTCGCGGGCCGTGCGCCCGATGCGCTCGCGGGGCTCGCCGCGCCCGACGCGATCTTCATCGGCGGCGGCGCGACGGCGCCCGGCGTGCTCGACGCGTGCTGGGCGTCGTTGAAACCCGGCGGCCGGCTGGTCGCCAACGCGGTTACGCTGCAGGGCGAGATGGCGCTCGCCGCGTGGCGCGACGCGCATCGCGGCACGCTCACGCGCGTGTCGTTCGCGCATGCCGAACCGCTCGGCCGCTTCGACACGTGGCGACAGCCGTTGCCGGTCACGCTGTACGACGTGCGCAAGCCCGACACGGCAGACGCGACCGACACGGCCGACTCGTCGAATTCGTCGAACGCAACGGACGCGTGATGCGCGACGAAACCCCCGAACAACCCGCGCCGCTGCGCTTCGGCTACACGACCGGCAGCTGCGCGACCGCGACGTCGCTCGCGGCCGCGCGGCTGCTGCTCGTGGGTCACGCGGACGACGCGGTCGAGATCGTGCTGCCGAAGGGGCAGCGCGTGATGATGCGGCTCGAATTCTGCCGCGCGACGGCCGACGGCGCCGAAGCCGGCACGATCAAGGATGCCGGCGACGATCCGGACGTCACGCATGGCGCGCTGATCTTCGCGCGCGTCGCGCTCGCGGCGGCGCCCGGCGTGCGCTTTCATGCCGGGCCGGGCGTCGGCACGGTCACGCGCGCGGGGCTGACGTTGCCGGTCGGCGAACCGGCGATCAATCCGGTGCCGCGCCAGATGATGACCTCGCATCTGGAGGCGCTTGCGGCCGAGCACGGCTACGCGGGTGGCTTCGACGTGACGATCGGCGTCGAAGGCGGCGAGATGCTCGCGCTGAAGACGATGAACCCGCGCCTGGGCATCGTCGGCGGGCTGTCGATCCTCGGCACGACCGGCATCGTGCGGCCGTTCTCGTGTTCGGCCTATATCGCGTCGATTCACCAGGGCATCGACGTCGCACGGGCGAATGGCATCGCGCATATCGCCGCCTGCACGGGCAACGCCAGCGAGGACGCGATGCGCGCGCACTACCACCTGCCCGACATGGCGCTGATCGAGATGGGCGATTTCGCGGGCGCGGTGCTCAAGCACCTGCGGCGCGCGCCCGTCGCGCGCCTGTCGATGTGCGGCGGCTTCGGCAAGCTGAGCAAACTCGCGGCCGGCCATCTCGACCTGCACAGCCGCCATTCGAGCATCGACCTGCCGCTGCTCGCGCAGTGGGCGGCCGAAGCCGGCGCGAACGAGGCGCTGCAGGCCGCGATGCGCGCGGCCAACACGAGCCAGGAAGCGTTGAAACTGGCGCAGGCCGACGGCGTGCCGCTCGGCGATCTCGTCTGCGCGCATGCGCTGCGGGTGGCGCGCGACATCGTGCCGCCGTCGGTCGCGGTCGAGATGTTCGCGATCGACCGGCAGGGCCGCTTCGTCGGGGCGGCGCGATGAGCCCGCGCATCCTGCTGCTCGGCGGCACCGGCGATGCGCTGAAAATCGCGCGCGCGCTCGGCCCGCATCATGTCTACAGTCTCGCCGGACTCGGCAAGACGCCCGACGATCTGCGCTGCGACGTGCGCGTCGGCGGTTTCGGCGGCGCAGCCGGGCTTACCGCGTATCTGCGCGACGCGGGCATCGGCCTCGTGATCGACGCAACCCATCCGTATGCCGCGCGAATCAGCGCGAACGCCGCGGCGGCGACGCGCGACACGGGCGTGCCTTTATGGGCGCTGCGCCGCGCACCGTGGACGCCTCAACCCGGCGACGACTGGCGCATGGTCGACGATTGGGCAGGCATCGAGGCCGCGCTCGCGCCGTTCAGGCGCCCGCTGTTCACGCTCGGCCGCGAACCGCTCGCGCATCTCGACACGATTCCGCCGCACCAGTTCTGGCTCGTGCGCTGCCTCGATGCGCATCCCGGCAACGCCCGTGCGCAGGTCGTCGCCGCGCGCGGGCCATTCACGCCCGAAGGCGAGCGCGCGCTGTTCGCGCTGGCGGGCATCGACGTCGTCGTCAGCAAGAACAGCGGCGGCGCGGCCACCGAGGCTAAGCTCGACGTCGCGCGCGAACGCAGACTGCCGGTCGTGATGCTGCGCCGGCCGCCGCTGCCCGATGCCGACCGCGCGTTCGACTCGGTCACGGCACTCATCGACGCACTCGGTCCGGCCGCGCGCGCCTGACGCGACGCAGCGGCCACCCAACGAATTGACGGAGAAATTTCGATGACGGTGTATTTCATCGGCGCGGGCCCAGGCGACCCGGAGCTGATCACGGTGAAAGGCCAGCGCCTCGTGCGCACATGCCCGGTGATCCTGTATGCGGGTTCGCTCGTGCCGGCCGCCGTGCTCGACGGTCATCGCGCGGAGCAGGTCGTCAACACGGCCGAACTCGATCTCGACGCGATCGTCGCGCTGCTCGCGGCCGCACACGCGAAAGGTCGGGACGTCGCGCGCGTACATTCGGGCGACCCGTCGCTGTATGGTGCGATCGGCGAGCAGATCCGCCGCCTGAAAGCACTTGGGATTCCGTACGAAATCGTGCCGGGCGTGACGGCCACGGCCGCATGCGCGGCCACGCTCGGCGTCGAGCTCACGCTGCCGGGCGTCGCGCAGACGGTGATCCTCACGCGTTTCGCGGGCAAGACGACGATGCCGGAAGGCGAAGCGCTCGGCGCGCTCGCCGCGCATCGTGCGACGCTCGCGATCCATCTCGGCGTGCGCCATCTCGCGCGTATCGTCGACGAAGTGCTGCCGCATTACGGCGCCGATTGCCCGGTGGCGGTGATCTATCGCGCAAGCTGGCCCGACGAGGAACGCGTGACGGGCACGCTGGCCGACATCGTCGGCAAGGTGCAGGGCACGCAGATCGAGCGCACCGCGTTGATCCTGATCGGGCGCGTGCTCGACGCCGAAGGGTTCGCGGATTCGACGCTGTACGCGAGCGCAGGCTGAACGCATCGCGCCGTGGAGCCGAGTATCTGGACGGGCCGCGAGGATATTGCTGGTGCGAGCACGCCGGGACGACACCGGGCAGGCAGGCGCCCGGGCCGCTGGCCCGCGGCGTCGCTCAGGCCTGCGCGACGTGCCGCGCCAGCTTCGGCGCAAGCCCGGCCGCGAGCGCGAACAGCACGACACAGAGGCACGCCATCGCGATCCACGCGGGCGTCAGGTCCGCGAGTTGCTGGCGCACGATGCCGGCCGCGAACGGGAATAGCCCGGCGATCAAATAACCGACACCCTGCACGAACCCCGTCAACGACGCAGCATCGGCCGGCGTGGCCGCATGGTCGACCGTGACGATCAGCGACAGCGGAAACAGCGCGCCGATTCCCGCGCCGAGCAGCAGCGCGGCCGGCAGCGCGAGCGCGTCGGGCGCGGCCAGCATCACCAGCAACCCGACGCATAGCGACGCGATCGCCGCGTGCAGCGCGGGCCGGCGATCGGGGAGGCGATCGATCGTCGCGGAGATCGTCAGCCCCGCGACGACTTCCGCGAGCGTCACGCCGCCGAGCAGGCTGCCCGCCGCGGTCGGCGACCAGCCGAGCCGCATGTAGTACGGCGGCAGCCATGCGAGCACGAGCGTGTAGGCGCCCGTCGCGATGCCAAAGAACAGCGCGAGTCGCCAGGCGCGCGGCGAACGCGACGGCCGTGCATTCGATACCGACACCGGCCCGGCGGAAAGCGCGTCGCTCCCACGGCTGGCCAGCGGCCACGCCAATGCGGCGAGCGCCGCCGGCAGCGCCCAGCCGGCGAGCGCGGCGAGCCAGCCCCAGCGCGCCGCGGCGAATGGCGCGATGACGCTCGCGAGTACCGCGCCGCCCATGATCGACGTCGAATAGACGCCCATCGCGCCGCCGATGCGCGTCGCGAAATGCGCCTTAACGAAGCCGGGCAACAGCGCCTGCACCATCGCGATCCCGACACCCGCGCAGCACGCGCTCGCGAGCAGCAGCCATGCGTGCTGCGCACCGGCGCGCGATGCGCAGGCCAGCCCGATCAACGCGACGCCGAGCCATACGCCGCCCGCGATCCCGGTGATGCGCTGCAGGCGCCGTGCGCTCAGCGCACCGAGCCCCATCAGCAGGATCGGGATCGTCGTCAGCAGGCTGGCCGCGCCGTCGCCGATATCCGTCGCGCGCTGGATCATGTCGAGCAGCGGGCCGACCGCGGCAAGCGCCGGCCGCAGGTTCAGCCCGACCAGCACGATCGCGGCGAGCCGCCATCCGGGGGAAGTGAAGCGATTCATCGCAAGGCCCTCGATATCGGTGCGCGGCTGCCAGCGAGGCGCCGCGCGTTTTTCAGGGGTCGTCTCAGAAAACGGAAAATAAAGCACGCTAAGGCATAGCCGAACCTGCCAAGCTTGCTCCACCCTGTAGTGACGCGATCAGCGGGCAGGAAACGTTCCCCCTTCGCGCATGGCAGGCGCACACCAACTCAGACAGCACGGCCTCCATGCGCGCCAGGTCAGCCATTTTCTCGCGCACGTCCTTGAGCTTGTGCTCGGCCAGACTGCTGGCTTCCTCGCAATGGGTGCCATCCTCCAGCCGCAGCAGCTCGGCGATCTCATCCAGGCTGAAGCCCAGCCGCTGGGCTGATTTCACGAAGCGCACCCGCGTTACATCCGCCTCGCCATAGCGGCGGATGCTGCCATAGGGCTTGTCAGGCTCCAGCAACAAGCCCTTGCGCTGATAGAAACGGATGGTCTCCACATTGACCCCGGCCGCCTTGGCGAAAACGCCAATGGTCAGGTTCTCCAAATTGTTTTCCATATCGCTTGACTCCGTACATGAGTACGGAAGTAAGGTTACGCTATCCAATTTCAATTCGAAAGGACAAGCGCATGTCTGAACCAAAAACCGGGCGCGGCGCGCTCTTCACTGGAGGGCTTGCCGCCATCCTCGCCTCGGCTTGCTGCCTCGGGCCGTTGGTTCTGATCGCCTTGGGGTTCAGCGGCGCTTGGATCGGCAACTTGGCGGTGTTGGAACCCTATCGCCCCATCTTTATCGGCGTGGCGCTGGTGGCGTTGTTCTTCGCCTGGCGGCGCATCTACCGGCAGGCAGCGGCCTGCAAACCGGGTGAGGTCTGCGCGATTCCCCAAGTGCGAGCTACTTACAAGCTCATTTTCTGGATCGTGGCCGCGCTGGTTCTGGTCGCGCTCGGATTTCCCTACGTCATGCCATTTTTCTACTGATCGGAGTTCACCATGAAGAAACTGTTTGCCTCCCTCGCCCTCGCCGCCGTTGTTGCCCCCGTCTGGGCCGCCACCCAGACCGTCACGCTGTCCGTACCGGGCATGACCTGCTCCGCCTGCCCGATCACTGTCAAGAAGGCGATTTCCAAGGTCGAAGGCGTCAGCAAAGTTGACGTGACTTTCGAGACACGCCAAGCGGTCGTCACCTTCGACGATGCCAAGACCAGCGTGCAGAAGCTGACCAAGGCAACCGCAGACGCGGGCTATCCGTCCAGCGTCAAGCAGTGAGTCACTGAAAACGGCACCGCAGCACAACGGACGTCATTGTCTGGCGCCACAAACGATAAAGGATCTGTTGCATGACCCATCTAAAAATCACCGGCATGACTTGCGACTCGTGCGCGGCGCACGTCAAGGAAGCGCTGGAAAAAGTGCCAGGCGTGCAGTCGGCGCTGGTGTCCTATCCGAAGGGCACAGCGCAACTCGCCATCGTGCCGGGCACATCGCCGGACGCGCTGACTGCCGCCGTGGCCGGACTGGGCTACAAGGCAACGCTAGCCGATGCGCCACTGGCGGACAACCGCGTCGGACTGCTCGACAAGGTGCGGGGATGGATGGCCGCCGCCGAAAAGCACAGTGGCAACGAGCCCCCGGTGCAGGTAGCGGTCATTGGCAGCGGTGGAGCCGCGATGGCGGCGGCGCTGAAGGCCGTCGAGCAAGGCGCGCAGGTCACGCTGATCGAGCGCGGCACCATCGGCGGCACCTGCGTCAATGTCGGCTGTGTGCCGTCCAAGATCATGATCCGCGCCGCCCACATCGCCCATCTGCGCCGGGAAAGCCCGTTCGATGGCGGTATTGCGGCAACTGTGCCTACGATTGACCGCAGTAAGCTGCTGGCCCAGCAGCAGGCCCGCGTCGACGAACTGCGGCACGCCAAGTACGAAGGCATCCTGGGCGGTAATCCGGCCATCACCGTTGTGCACGGTGAGGCGCGCTTCAAGGACGACCAGAGCCTTACCGTCCGTTTGAACGAGGGTGGCGAGCGCGTCGTGATGTTCGACCGCTGCCTGGTCGCCACGGGTGCCAGCCCGGCGGTCCCGCCGATTCCGGGCTTGAAAGAGTCACCCTACTGGACTTCCACCGAGGCCCTGGCGAGCGACACCATTCCCGAACGCCTTGCCGTAATCGGCTCGTCGGTGGTGGCGCTGGAGCTGGCGCAAGCCTTTGCCCGGCTGGGCAGCAAGGTCACGGTCCTGGCGCGCAATACCTTGTTCTTCCGTGAAGACCCGGCCATCGGCGAGGCGGTGACAGCCGCTTTCCGTGCCGAGGGCATCGAGGTGCTGGAGCACACGCAAGCCAGCCAGGTCGCCCATATGGACGGTGAATTCGTGCTGACCACCACGCACGGTGAATTGCGCGCCGACAAACTGCTGGTTGCCACCGGTCGGACACCGAACACGCGCAGCCTCGCGCTGGACGCAGCGGGGGTCACTGTCAATGCGCAAGGTGCCATCGTCATCGACCAAGGCATGCGCACGAGCAACCCGAACATCTACGCGGCCGGCGACTGCACCGACCAGCCGCAGTTCGTCTATGTGGCGGCAGCGGCCGGCACCCGTGCCGCGATCAACATGACCGGCGGCGATGCGGCGCTCGACCTGACCGCAATGCCGGCCGTGGTGTTCACCGATCCGCAAGTGGCGACCGTGGGCTACAGCGAGGCGGAAGCCCACCACGACGGGATCGAGACCGACAGCCGCACCTTGACCTTGGACAACGTGCCGCGTGCGCTCGCCAACTTCGACACACGCGGCTTCATCAAGTTGGTTATCGAGGAAGGCAGCCATCGGCTGATCGGCGTACAGGCGGTCGCGCCGGAAGCGGGTGAACTGATCCAGACGGCGGCTCTGGCCATTCGCAACCGCATGACGGTGCAGGAACTGGCCGACCAGTTGTTCCCCTACCTGACGATGGTCGAGGGGTTGAAGCTCGCGGCGCAGACCTTCAACAAGGATGTGAAGCAGCTTTCCTGCTGCGCCGGGTGAGAAAAAGGAGGTGTTCAATGAACGCCTACACGGTGTCCCGGCTGGCTCTTGATGCCGGGGTGAGCGTGCATATCGTGCGCGACTACCTGCTGCGCGGATTGCTGCGCCCGGTGGCGTGCACACCAGGCGGCTACGGCTTGTTCGATGACGCCGCCTTGCAACGGCTGTGCTTCGTGCGGGCGGCCTTCGAGGCGGGCATCGGCCTCGACGCGCTGGCGCGGCTGTGCCGGGCGCTGGATGCGGCGGACGGCGACGAAGCGGCCGCGCAGCTTGCCCTGCTGCGTCAGTTCGTCGAGCGTCGGCGCGAAGCGTTGGCCGATCTGGAAGTGCAGTTGGCCACCCTGCCGACCGAGCCGGCACAGCACGCGGAGAGTCTGCCATGAACAACCCCGAGCGCTTGCCGTCCGAGACGCACAAACCGATCACCGGCTACCTGTGGGGCGGACTGGCTGTGCTGACTTGCCCCTGCCACCTGCCCATCCTCGCTGTCGTGCTGGCCGGCACAACCGCCGGTGCTTTCCTCGGCGAGCATTGGGTCATCGCGGCGCTCGGTTTGACCGGCCTGTTCCTTCTGTCCCTGTCGCGGGCGTTGCGGGCATTCAGGGAAAGAGAATGAGCGCTTTCCGGCCGGATGGATGGACGACGCCGGAACTGGCCCAAGCGGTCGAGCGCGGGCAGCTTGAACTGCACTACCAGCCCGTCGTCGATCTGCGCAGTGGTGGGATTGTCGGCGCGGAAGCCCTGTTGCGCTGGCGTCATCCGACGCTTGGACTATTGCCACCGGGCCAGTTCCTGCCCGTGGTCGAATCGTCCGGCCTGATGCCTGAAATCGGCGCTTGGGTGCTGGGCGAAGCCTGCCGCCAGATGCGTGACTGGCGAATGCTGGCATGGCGACCGTTCCGGCTGGCCGTCAATGTTTCGGCGAGCCAAGTGGGACCGGACTTCGACGGGTGGGTAAAGGGCGTGCTGGCTGATGCCGAGTTGCCCGCCGAGTATCTCGAAATCGAGCTGACCGAATCGGTCGCGTTTGGTGATCCGGCGATCTTCCCCGCCCTGGACGCCTTGCGGCAGATCGGTGTGCGCTTCGCCGCCGATGACTTCGGGACGGGGTATTCCTGTCTGCAACATCTGAAGTGCTGCCCAATCAGCACGCTCAAGATCGACCAATCGTTTGTCGCCGGGCTCGCCAACGACCGCCGCGACCAAACCATCGTGCACACCGTGATTCAGCTTGCGCACGGGCTGGGCATGGATGTGGTGGCTGAAGGCGTGGAAACATCGGCGAGTCTTGATCTATTGCGACAAGCGGACTGCGACACAGGACAAGGCTTCCTGTTCGCGAAGCCAATGCCGGCGGCGGCATTCGCCGTCTTCGTCAGTCAATGGAGGGGTGCCACCATGAATGCAAGTGACTCGACCACCACCAGTTGCTGCGTGTGCTGCAAGGAAATCCCGCTCGATGCCGCCTTCACCCCGGAAGGCGCGGAATACGTCGAGCACTTCTGCGGGTTGGAGTGTTATCAACGCTTCGAAGCGCGTGCCAAGACAGGGAACGAAACCGATGCCGATCCGAACGCCTGCGACTCGCTACCGTCAGATTGAGGCATACCCTAACTTGGCGTCAGACCATCCGGCGCTAAATCGTCAGAATAGAGTTGCCTTCCGAATTGATTGACATACGCCGTCAAGGGTCATAGATTTCTTCCTGACACATTTCCCTCAGGAGGATACCTTGCACGGTCAGCGCATCGGTTACGTCCGCGTCAGCAGCTTCGACCAGAACCCAGAACGGCAGCTCGAACAGATCCAGGTGGATAAAGTGTTCACCGACAAGGCGTCGGGCAAGGACACACGGCGGCCCGAACTGGAACGGCTGCTCGCCTTCGTGCGCGAAGGCGACACGGTCGTGGTGCACAGCATGGATCGTCTGGCGCGCAACCTCGACGACCTGCGCCGCCTGGTGCAGGGCCTCACCCAGCGCGGCGTACGCATCGAGTTCCTTAAGGAGCATTTGACCTTCACCGGCGAGGACTCGCCGATGGCGAACCTGATGCTGTCGGTAATGGGCGCGTTCGCCGAGTTCGAACGCGCCTTGATCCGCGAGCGGCAGCGCGAGGGCATCGCGCTCGCCAAGCAGCGCGGGGCCTACCGTGGCAGGAAGAAATCCCTGTCGTCTGAGCGTATTGCCGAACTGCGCCAACGTGTCGAGGCTGGCGAGCAAAAGACCAAGCTGGCTCGTGAATTCGGAATCAGTCGCGAAACCCTGTATCAATACTTGAGAACGGATCAGTAAATATGCCACGTCGTTCAATCCTGTCCGCCGCCGAGCGCGAAAGCCTGCTGGCGTTGCCGGACACCAAGGATGAGTTGATCCGTCACTACACGTTCAGCGAAACCGACCTCTCCATCATCCGGCAGCGGCGCGGCCCGGCCAACCGGCTGGGCTTCGCCGTGCAGCTCTGTTACCTGCGCTTTCCTGGTGTCATCCTGGGCGTCGATGAGCCGCCGTTTCCGCCCTTGTTGAAACTGGTCGCCGACCAGCTCAAGGTCAGCGTCGAAAGCTGGGACGAATACGGGCAGCGGGAGCAGACCCGGCGCGAGCACCTGGTCGAACTGCAAACGGTGTTCGGCTTCCAGCCCTTTACCATGGGCCACTACCGGCAGGCCGTCCAGTTGCTGACCGAGATGGCCTTGCAGACCGACAAGGGCATCGTGCTGGCCAGCACCTTGATCGAGCACCTGCGGCAGCAGTCGGTCATTCTGCCTGCCCTCAACGCCGTCGAGCGGGCGAGCGCCGAAGCAATCACCCGCGCCAACCGGCGCATCTACGATGCCTTGGCCGAACCGCTGTCGGACGCGCATCGCCGCCGCCTCGACGATCTGCTCAAGCGTCGGGACAACGGCAAAACGACCTGGCTGGCCTGGCTGCGCCAATCGCCCGTCAAACCGAATTCGCGGCACATGCTGGAACACATCGAACGCCTCAAAGCGTGGCAGGCGCTCGACCTGCCTTCTGGCATCGAGCGGTCGGTGCACCAGAACCGCCTGCTCAAGATCGCCCGTGAGGGTGGCCAGATGACGCCCGCCGACCTGGCCAAGTTCGAGGCGCAGCGACGCTATGCCACCCTGGTGGCGCTTGCCATCGAGGGCATGGCCACCGTCACCGACGAAATCATCGACCTGCACGACCGCATCCTGGGCAAGCTGTTCAACGCCGCCAAGAACAAGCATCAGCAGCAATTCCAGGCGTCCGGCAAGGCGATCAACGCCAAGGTGCGGCTGTTCGGCCGCATCGGCCAGGCGCTGATCGAGGCCAAGCAGGCGGGCCGCGATCCGTTCGCCGCCATCGAGGCCGTCATGTCCTGGGATGCCTTCGCCGAGAGCGTCACCGAAGCGCAGAAGCTTGCGCAGCCCGAGGACTTCGATTTCCTGCACCGCATCGGCGAAAGCTACGCCACGCTGCGCCGCTACGCGCCGGAATTCCTTGCCGTGCTCAAGCTGCGGGCCGCTCCCGCCGCGAAGGACGTGCTCGACGCCATCGAGGTGCTGCGCGGCATGAACAGCGACAACGCCCGCAAGGTGCCCGCCGACGCGCCGACCGAGTTCATCAAGCCGCGCTGGCAGAAGCTGGTCATGATCGACACCGGCATCGACCGGCGCTACTACGAACTGTGCGCGCTGTCGGAGATGAAGAACGCGTTGCGTTCCGGCGACATCTGGGTGCAGGGGTCGCGCCAGTTCAAGGACTTCGAGGACTACCTGGTGCCGCCCGCGAAATTCGCCAGCCTCAAGCAGGCCAGCGAATTGCCGCTGGCCGTGGCCACCGACTGCAACCGGTACCTGAACGACCGGCTGACGCTGCTGGAAACACAGCTTGCCACCGTCAACCGTATGGCGACGGCCAACGAGCTGCCGGACGCCATCATCACCGAGTCAGGCTTGAAGATCACGCCGCTCGACGCGGCGGTACCCGACACCGCCCAAGCGCTGATCGACCAGACGGCAATGATCCTGCCGCACGTCAAGATCACCGAACTGCTGCTGGAGGTGGACGAATGGACGGGCTTCACTCGGCATTTCGCGCATCTGAAATCGGGCGACCCGGCCAAAGACAAGAACCTGTTGCTGACCACGATCCTCGCCGACGCGATCAACCTGGGCCTGACCAAGATGGCGGAGTCTTGCCCCGGCACGACCTACGCCAAGCTGGCTTGGCTGCAAGCCTGGCACATCCGCGACGAAACCTACGGGGCGGCGCTGGCCGATCTGGTCAACGCACAGTTCCGCCATCCCTTCGCCGAGCACTGGGGCGACGGCACCACCTCATCGTCGGACGGCCAGAACTTCCGCACCGGCAGCAAGGCCGAGAGCACCGGCCACATCAACCCGAAATACGGGAGCAGCCCAGGGCGGACGTTCTACACCCACATTTCTGACCAGTACGCGCCATTTCACACCAAGGTCGTGAACGTCGGCGTGCGCGATTCGACCTACGTGCTCGACGGCCTGCTGTACCACGAGTCCGACTTGCGGATCGAGGAGCATTACACCGACACGGCGGGCTTCACCGATCACGTCTTCGCCCTGATGCACCTCCTGGGCTTCCGCTTCGCGCCGCGCATCCGCGACCTGGGCGACACCAAGCTCTACATCCCGAAGGGCGACGCCGCCTATGACGCGCTGAAACCCATGATCGGCGGCACGCTCAACATCAAGCACGTCCGCGCCCATTGGGACGAAATCCTGCGGCTGGCCACCTCGATCAAGCAGGGCACGGTGACGGCCTCCCTGATGCTCCGAAAGCTCGGCAGCTACCCACGCCAGAACGGCCTGGCCGTGGCGCTCCGCGAGCTGGGCCGCATCGAGCGCACGCTGTTCATCCTGGACTGGCTGCAAAGCGTGGAACTGCGCCGCCGCGTGCATGCCGGCCTGAACAAGGGCGAGGCGCGCAATGCGCTGGCCAGGGCAGTGTTTTTCAACCGCCTGGGTGAAATCCGCGACCGCAGTTTCGAGCAGCAGCGCTACCGGGCTAGCGGCCTCAATCTGGTAACGGCTGCCGTCGTGTTGTGGAACACGGTCTATCTGGAACGGGCTGCGCACGCGCTGCGTGGCAACGGCCATGCCGTTGATGACGCGCTGTTGCAGTACCTGTCGCCGCTCGGTTGGGAGCACATCAACCTCACCGGCGATTACCTCTGGCGCAGCAGCGCCAAGATCGGCGCGGGCAAGTTCAGGCCGCTACGACCGCTGCAACCGGCTTAGCGTGCTTTATTTTCCGTTTTCTGAGGCGACCCCTTTCAGGTAAAGTATCTCGACATCAAGATAAATGGTGATTTGTCTCGACGTCAAGATAACTGGCAGGCCGAGGAGGGTTAATGGATCGAGCCGAGCATGCGCTCGCGCAATGGCGCGCCGAGCGTCCGGATCTCGACGCAACGTCGATGGTGGTGGTGGGGCGGTTGCAGGAAGCTGCGCTCGTGATCGCGCGCGACCGTCTCAATCCGCTGTTCGCGCGCTACGGCATGCAGCCGGGTGAATTCGACGTGCTCGCGACGCTGCGGCGCAGCGGCGCCCCGTACGCGCTGACGCCGACCGCGCTGTACGACGCGCTGATGATGTCGTCGGGCGGGATGACCGCGCGCATCGACCGGTTGCAGAAGGCAGGGTGGGTCGAGCGCCGGCCGAACCCGGCCGACGGGCGCGGCACGCTCGTCGCGCTGACGGATGCGGGGCGGGCGCTGATCGATGAAGCGGTTGTTGCGCACATCGAGAATCAGCGTGCGCTGCTGGCTGCGTTGTCGGCGACGGAACAGGCGCAGTTGTCGGAACTGCTCGGAAAGCTGCTGGCGGGGCTGGAAGATCCAACGCCGGAAGGGGAGGAAGGGACGCGGCGTTGAAGAATGCGTGATGAAAGCGTACGCGGCGTGCAAAAAAATTCTTCGTGAATTTTTTCGTGGACGTCGCTTGCCGACCCGTTGCGGACAATCCAGGCCCGTGCCCGAATATGTCCGCTTACAGCTTTCTTTCGGCCAGTCAAGTCAAATGGCGCCGCGTTTCAAGAAGCCTTCGATAACGGTTGCGAAATATGGCGGACACTCCTGCATCGGGTAATGACCGCAGTTGGGGATAACTTGCAGTTCTGCGTTCGGATGCCATGCGAGAAAAGTGTGCGCCATTGCCTCCGAATCCAGTCCGGGATCCTTATCTCCAACGATGACCAAATACGGTGTTTCAAGACCCCGAACGTCATCGACGAAGTCTGCCGTGACGAGCATTTCGAGGTATCTGGCCCGGCAGGCAGGTGAGACTGTGTCGCGGCTTTGTCGGACCTTGCGTTCAGCCCACGAATCGGAAAGTCCTCCGGTGACGAAGCGAAACAACCGCCGAAGGGCATCGTCGTCTTGCATGGTGCTGGCAAAGAAAGCCAGTGCATCAGGACTCAACCGATTTCCAGCTGCGGAAACGGGACATACGGCGATCGCGCTTATGACGCGGGACGGCGCGTCCGCCGAAATACGTTGCGTGACCATTCCGGTCATCGAGTGGCCGACGATATGGAAGTGCGTCCAACCCAGTCGGTCAGCGAGCATGAGGCAATCGGCTGCAATCTCCTGGACCGTGAATTCACCGTCCAGGTTGATGGATTGCCCGTAGCCGCGCAAATCGACGAAAACGTAGCTAAACGAATGGCCATCGAGCCAAGGCATGACTGCATCGTAGCTGGAATGGTCGCCGAGCCAGTCGTGCATGACCAGCACGCGAATTGGACCATTGCCATACTGCACATACCCGAGACCGGCATCCGAGCCAGATCGGATTTCAAGAGAGGCTTTCATTCCAGGGTTCCATTTTGGTTGCAGGAACCAAAACGAAACGCCCTCCCGGCGGACCGGGAGGGCGTTTTGAAAGTGAGGCCATCCTATCAATCTCTGGAGCATGGGTCAATAGGCGAGCGCGCGACGGGCACGTGACCGGAGTACGGACATCAAGCGCCGCTCCGGCATGCGCGTTGGCCCCGGTCGAACGACCGCATCTGGCCGTATGCCGCCCGACGCGTTCGGCTGTAGTCGACCCGAAGCGGAAATACAAAGTCTCGAATTCGAAGGCCGAAAGCGGACGTTCAACGTTCAACGTTCAATGTTCAAAACAGCCCACATCGCCGAAGGAAGTGAACTCCACGTGAAAGTGTTCTAGCAGATAAGGCTGGCAAACCGCTGCTCATGAGAATTCACGGGAGGGCCACCGGCCAAAACGGATTCGTCCGCCTCTGTGGTGGGTCGACTGGGGCTAGCCAGAACCTACTCCGAATAGAAGCCCGACGCCACCAGGCCCGGAACCCCATCGATCTTCACTGCCTTCACATACGTCCATTTATGCGACGGATGAGTTTGCCCGGGCCTCATGAACATGTAGTCAACCCAGCCCGATCCCCTCGTTTCGGCCGTCTCAATCATGGCATCGTGAAACAGCTTGCCGTTGGTATCTTTCTGGCCGCTTACGTTGGTCCCTCGCGTGATGGGATCGCCGGATTCAACAGGACATTCGCCTTCAGATCGTAAACGAACACATAGGTATCCCCGTGGAACCACTCGCTGCCATTCACTCTGAACTCAGAGAATGCCTCCTTGCCTTTTCTGTCAATCAGCTCCGCAGCTTTGTCTACCAGCGCTTCGGTCTGTTTTGCGGTTTCGGACGTCGGGGGAGAGGACTGGGAAAAAGCAGGCGACGCGAAGCAGAACCATCCAGCCAACAGCAAAGTACAGGTAAAGAGAGTTTTCCCGTTCATAGCGCTATCTCCAACCGCTAAATGCCGTGCTGTTCCGCACGCCGATCGCTCTTTCCCCCTGAAATAGGTACGCTGTCTTGAATAGCCTCTGGGCCTGACGGCGTATCTACGTCCGATTTTCAGAGTTGCGGCGGCTTTGTCCAGTCCGCCGTATCGAACAACGTTCTTGAGCGGATGTGGTGGCGCTTCGTCATAGGCTCGGCCAAGGTTGCACAAGAGCCGCTGGTGAGTGTGAGGCACCCGCTCCGTATGCCAGAAGACTAGTACGTGAAGCGCGGCCTGGTCAGACTCGTTTTCCCGCAGCGCGTGGGCGACTCGACATACTGGAGTACTCATAATGTCGACTCGACGGCGGACGGTCGCGAATGGCGGAAATTGGCCGAACACCGACAGTCTTCCCAGCATTCCCCAAAATTCGTGATGAGCAAAAAAATGCCCACCGCGCATTGCGGTGGGCCTGACTCGAGCGTAGCGCGGGCCGCGGACGATGTGCCCGCTGCCGCCCGGTCACTCAGCCTCGCGCCGGAATATTGAGCCCCCGCGCAACAGCCGGCCGCGCAACAAACGCGTCAAGCACCCGCTTGACGTTCCGGAATTCGCCGAACCCGACCAGATCGCCCGCCTCATAGAATCCGACCAGATTGCGCACCCACGGAAAGATCGCGATATCGGCGATCGTGTAGGTATCGCCCATCACCCACTGGCGGTTCGCGAGATGCGCGTCGAGCACGCCGAGCAGGCGCTTCGATTCGGCGACATAACGGTCACGCGGACGCTTGTCCTCATAATCGCGCCCGGCGAACTTGTGGAAGAAGCCGAGCTGCCCGAACATAGGCCCGATGCCGCCCATCTGGAACATCACCCACTGGATCGTCTCGTAGCGGCCCGCGAGATCCTTCGGGATCAGCTGGCCCGTCTTGTCCGCCAGATAGATCAGGATCGCGCCCGATTCGAACAGCGGCAGCGGCTGGCCGTCGGGGCCGTTCGGATCGATGATCGCGGGGATCTTGTTGTTCGGGTTCAGCGACAGGAATTCGGGCGAGAACTGGTCGTTCGTGTCGAAGCGCACGAGGTGCGGCTCGTACGGCAGGCCGGTTTCCTCGAGCATGATCGACACCTTGACGCCGTTCGGCGTCGGCAGCGAATAGAGCTGGAGACGGTCGGGATGCTGGGCCGGCCACTTTTGCGTGATCGGGAAGACGGACAGATCGGGCATGAAGGTTCGCTCGTCGAAGTGAATGATCCGCGCTCCGCCCGTGCCGCCGCGCTCGCGCACGGTTCGCGGCGCGGCGGCAGGGCGGAGCGCGCCGAAAGCGCCCACTGTAGCCGATCCGGAGAATCGATGCAGGGGTCGGCCGGCCGCCGGTGGTTCGGCGCGATCGCCGTGTTCAGCGCGGCTCACGGTACCGCAAGACACAGCGGGCAACGTGTCTCCGGCGGCCGCCGAACCGCATACTGCCCGACGCGTTGCGCCCCCCTTGAGATACGACGTCCTAACACGCCGCGCCAAGCGGCTCCGCCACGGCCGACATATTCGGCCACCGCGCAATTCGTCAACAAACGGAAGCTTTTTGTCAGGGAAAGTCCCGCCCCGCATTCCGTGGTTTTTTGTTGACCGACATCGTATAACGCCGTCATGATTTCCTGACAAGAAAGGTCCCATCCACCGACCGAAGTGAGGAGACATGAACACCACCCCGATCGCTCGCCGTGTCCGCCGGATCGCACTCGCACTGGGCTTCACGCTGTCGGCCGCCGCGGCCATGGCAGCCCCCGTATCGCTGAACATCGTCGACGTCGCCGGCAACCTGCAGCTCACGCAGAAGGCCATCGAGGCGTTCAAGGAGAAGAACCCGGGTCTCGTCGCGAACGTCACGTTCACGAACGCACCCGCGCCGCAGTTGCCGGGCAAGATCAAGGCGATGCAGGCAGCGGGGCGTTCCGACATCGACCTCGTGCTGACCGGCACCGACGCGCTAGCCGCCGGCATCGAGCAGAACCTGTGGCAGAAGCTCCTGCCCGACAACGCGGCCGCGCTCCCCGGCGTGCTCGACAAGTACGCGCCCGGCCCGCGCAAGATGCAGGATCTCGCGCAGGGCTTCGGCCTCGAAGTGACCTACATGCCGGCCGGCCCGCTGCTCGAATACAACCCGGCGAAGGTCAGCGACCCGCCGAAGACGCCCGACCAGTTGCTCGCGTGGTGCAAGGCGCATCCTAACAAGCTGATCTATGCGCGCCCCGCGAACTCGGGCCCCGGCCGCACGTTCCTGATGGGGCTGCCGTACGTGCTCGGCGACAAGAATCCGCAGGACCCGATCAACGGCTGGGACAAGACCTGGGCATTCCTGAAACAGTTGAACGAATGCGTGCCGTACTACCCGGGCGGGACGTCGGCGGTGATGAAGGAGCTCGGCGAAGGCACGCGCGACATGACCGTGACCGTCACCGGCTGGGACCTCAACCCGCGCGCGCTCGGCATCGTGCCGGCCGAATTCAAGATCCAGGCGTTCGACAACATGACGTGGGTCAACGACGCGCACTACATGGTGATCCCGAAGGGCGTGCCGAAGGAAAAGCTCGACGTGCTGTTCAAGCTGATGAACTTCCTGCTCGAACCGGCGCAGCAGGCGATGACCTACGACGACGGCTACTTCTACCCGGGCCCGGCGGTGAAGGGCGTGACGCTCGAGATGGCGCCCGCGCACAGCCAGGAAGTGATCAGGAAATTCGGCCGCCCCGAATACGCGAAGCTGCTCGCCGATCGTCCGCACGTGCAGCCGCTCAACGCGCAGGCGATGGTCGCCGCGTTCCAGAAATGGGATCGCGAGATCGGTTCGCAGAAATCGAAGTGACGGCTGAACCGGCGGGCGCCGCGGCGCCCGCGTCGATGGAGCTCGAGGAATGAAGCACAGTTTCGAACGGTTGCGGCTCGACGGCGTGTGCCGCAGTTTCACCAATGCGCAAGGCGCACAGGTCGCCGCGCTGAACGGGCTCGACCTCGAGATCCGGCGCGGCGAATTCATCGCGCTGCTCGGCCCGTCGGGCTGCGGCAAATCGACCGCGCTGAATTGCATCGCGGGATTGCAGCCGCTCACGCGCGGCGGCATCTGGCTCGACGACGTGCGCATCGACGTGCTGCCGCCCGAGCGTCGTGGCTTCGGGATGGTGTTCCAGAACTACGCGCTGTTTCCGCACATGTCGGTGCTCGAGAACGTCGGCTTCGGCCTCAAGATGCGCGGCGTGGCGAAGCACGAAACGCGGCGGCGCGCGCAGCAGGCGCTCGAACTCGTGCAGCTCGTCGGTCATGAAGGCAAGCTGCCCGGGCAACTGTCGGGCGGGCAGCAGCAGCGCGTCGCGATCGCGCGCGCGATCGTGATCGAGCCGCCGCTCGTGCTGATGGACGAGCCGCTGTCGAACCTCGACACCAAGCTGCGCATCGAGATGCGCGCGGAAATCCGCCGCATCCACACGCAGCTCGAACGCGCGACGATCTACGTGACGCACGACCAGGACGAGGCACTGTCGATGGCCGACCGCATCGTCGTGATGAAGGAGGGCGTCGTGCAGCAGGTCGCGTCGCCGAAGGATGTCTACACGCGCCCGCACAATCTGCATGTCGCGCGCTTCATGGGCTATCGCAACGTGCTGGCGTTTACGCTCGAAGGGATGGCCGGCGATTACGTGAACGTCACGTCGGGCGGCGTGCGCCTCATCGGCGTGCCGATGGCCGGCTTCGACGCGAAGGAGGTCGTGGTCGCGCTGCGCCCCGACGACATCGAACGCGCGGAAGCGGGTGCCGACAATGCGTTCGACGCGACCGTCGAGACGGTCGAGTATGGCGGCCGCGATTCGCTGATTCGCGCGATCACGCCGTTCGGTTCGATCTGGGCCCGCGTGGCCGGCGAGTTCACGCAAGGCGAGCGCTTGCGGCTGCGCGTGGCGCCCGCGCGCACGCTCGTCTATGCGGGAGAGGCGCAATGAACGGCCCGCGCAACCCGGCATGCGCGGCGGCATCCCGCCCGGAGGCCGCATGAGCACGCTCGCGACCGGCGGCGCGACGCGCGACGCGAAAGCCTGGCTCGTCACGCCGGCGCTCGCGTTCATCGCCGCGCTGTTCATCTATCCGTTCGCGTACGGCCTCGTGCTGTCGTTCCAGCCGACGAACGCGGCGAACGGCGGCGGCGCGCTTGCGAACTACGTGCAGTTCTTCACCGACACCGCGATGTGGCCGACCGTGCTCGTCACGCTGAAGCTCGCGGTGCCGGCGACGCTGCTCAACGTCGGCATCGCGGTGCCCGTCGCGTTCGCGCTGCGCCGCAACTCGCCGTACCAGAAGTTCGTCACGACGCTGCTCGTGATTCCGGTCACGCTCGGCACGGTGCTCGTCGCCGACGGGATGCTCACGTATTTCGGGCCGAACGGCTGGTTTCCGCAGGCGCTGCAGGGGCTGCACCTGTACACCGACGAAGTGCGCCTCACGCACAACTACTGGGGCGTGCTGCTGTCGCTGATCGTGTCGGGTTTTCCGTTCGCGTTCCTGTTGATGCTGTCGTACATCAGCGGCATCGACCCGACCCTCGCGCGCGCGGCCGCCACCCTCGGCGCGAACCCGTGGCAGCAGTTTCGCCAGATCTACCTGCCGCTGCTCGTGCCGGGGCTCACGATGGCCGCTTGCCTGTCGTTCGTGCAGGCGTTCTCGGTGTTTCCGTCGGCCGTGCTGCTCGGCGCGCCGGCCGGCCCGACCCGCGTGATCTCGATCGCGGCGGCCGAGGCCGCGTTCGAAAGCTACGACTATTCGCTCGCGTCGGCGATCGCGATCGTGATGGGCTTCGTGCAGTTGCTGGTGGTTGCGTCGATGCTCGGCGCGCGCCGCTTCTTCTATACGGGCGCGGTGACGGGAGGCAAGGGCTGATGGCAACCGACGATCATGCCGCCCGCACGTGGCCGCCGAAGCACGACGCACCCGATGCGCGGCCCGTCGATGCAAGGAAACCGCACCGGATGAAAAGCAATCTCGCTGGCCGCGCATGGAAGGCGCTCGTCTGGGGGCTGATGGCGTTCTTCCTGTTGAACGTGATGCTGCTGATCGCGACCGTCGCGGTGAACTCGGTCGCGACGCGCTGGTTCGGCACGCCGTTGCCGCAGGGCTTCACGTTGCACTGGTATGCGAAGGCGTGGGACGACTTCCAGCTCGCGAGCGTGCTGTGGGTGACCGTCGAGGTCGTCGGCGCGGTCGTGCTGCTGTCGATCGCGCTCGGCGTGCCGGCCGCGTATGCGCTCGCGCGCGTGCAGTTCCGCGGCAAGCGCTTCGCGCTGCTGGTGTTCCTGCTGCCGCTGATGGTGCCGCCCGTCACGTACGGGATTCCGATGGCGACGGTGATGTACAAGATCGGGCTCGCGGGCACGCTGCCGGGCGTGATCCTCGCGAACCTCGTGCCGGCGCTGCCGTTCGTGATCCTCGTGATGACGCCGTTCATCGAACAGATCGATCCGAACCTCGAAGCGGCCGCGCGCATCTTCGGCGCGAACACGTGGCGCTATTTCCGCTACGTGCTGCTGCCGTTGCTGGTGCCCGGCATGCTCGCGGCCGGGCTGCTCGTGCTGGTGCGCACGATCGGGATGTTCGAGCTGACGTTCTTCACCGCGGGCCCGAGCACGCAGACGCTCGTCGTCGCGCTGTATTACGCGGTGTTCTCGACCGGCGTGCGAGCGCCGCAGTCGATCGACGCGATGGCGATGATCTACATGGCCATCACGCTCGTGTGGGTCGTGATCGCGCTGCAGTTCGTCAGTCCGACGCAGCTCGTGAGCCGCGTGAAGCAGGAGCGGCAATAGGCGAGAGCATCGCACGATCGCACCGGGTCGCCAGGCTGTAGGTAGCCGTGCAATTGGTTACAAATGGATACCGCGCACGACACGCGGACGTTGCAGACTACGCGGCGTTCACCCGATCGACGGATATCCATGAAGTTTCACACGCTGCTGACACTCGCCGGCGCTTCGACGCTGCTGGCCGCCTGCAATCTGCTTCACGACGGTCCCGGATCGAGCGACGTCGACGCCGCCGTGCGCCGCGCGCTCGAAGCGGAAAACCACGGCGGGCTGAACGCGCTGTTCGGCCAGCCGTTGCCCGTGTCGGCCGACGTCGTGTCGGCGAAACCCGACGGCGACTGCAAGAAGCTCGGCGATCGCACGTATTCGTGCGACGTCGTGGTCACGTGGCGCAATGCCGATTACTCGCCGTCGCGCGCGAACCTGACCTTCGTGAAGGCGGCCGACGGCGCGTGGCAGACGTCGGGCGTCGACGCGGCGCTCGTGACGGGCACCGCGAAGTCGCTGATCGACCATATCGGCAAGGCCTGGCCGGGCAATGCGGCGAGTGGCGCGTCGGCGCCGGAGTGACGCGGTGGGCCAGTGACGCGCCGGCCACCGGCAAGCCCTCGTTCCGTTCCTGGTGCAGACGGCCCCGTTCGTACGGGCCGCGCCGCCCGCTTTTTCGATAAAAGGGCGCAAGCACTTGTCTTATCTCGTTTGACCCCATCCTCGGTATGCGGGCAGAGTTATAGGGAAAACCCTTATCTCAAGGTATAATTACGGCGAGAGAGAAAGGTCCCAACCATGCCTGAACGTTTCCAAACCCTTGAAAAATTTGTGTTTTCCCTCGTCGTGATGTCCGCCATCGTGTGCTCGGCCTTCCTTGCGTACGAGCGTCACCCCGAGATCAAGATCGCGCTGCACGAAGGCGAAGCGCTGATGCGCGAGAGCGCCAAGTACTCGGTCATCTGCTCGCCGTCCAAGGTCGATCCTTGCGTCGAGATGTCCGCCTACTGAGCGGCCTGACTGAGCGACTTTTCCGCCTTTCGGACTTGCCCTACATCACTGCCGGCCTGAATGCCTTAAAGTCGCGTTCATCAGGTATTCAGAAACCGGCC
Source organism: Burkholderia cenocepacia (assembly GCF_014211915.1). Classification (NCBI taxonomy): domain Bacteria; kingdom Pseudomonadati; phylum Pseudomonadota; class Betaproteobacteria; order Burkholderiales; family Burkholderiaceae; genus Burkholderia; species Burkholderia cenocepacia. The sequence goes on from NZ_CP060039.1 coordinate 2,441,978, forward strand.
GCAAGATAGGGCGGACGCACGAACCCGTTACGTGCCGAGTCGCTGGCGTAAGCAGCCCCGCATTCAGCCGGCCCCGCTTCGAGCAATCGAGCGGGGCCGTTCTGTTGGTGCGTGTCACACGACGTGCCGCGGTTCACCACCGACGAACGCGGCGATGTTGTCCACGAGCTGATCGGCGAGCGCCTGCATCGCCTCGTCGCTCGCCCACGCGACGTGCGGCGTCAGGATGAACGCCGGATGCGACAGGATCGCGTGAAACGGATGCGCGGCCGGCAACGGCTCCTGCGTGACCACGTCGAACCCCGCGCCCGCGATCTGCCCCGACTGCAACGCATCGACGAGTGCGCTTTCGTCCACGAGCCCGCCGCGCGCGGTATTGATCAGCAGCGGCCGGCGCGCCATCCGCGCAAACGCGTGTGCGTCGATCAGGTGCCGAGTGGCCGGCGTGAGCGGGCAGTGCAGCGTGATCACGTCGCTGTCGCGCAGCAGCGTGTCGAGCGGCGCATGACCGTCGCCCGATGTGTCGCCGTGCGCCGCGAACAGCACCCGCATGTCGAGCGCACGCGCGATGGCGGCCACCGCGCGCCCGAGCACGCCGTCGCCGACGATCCCGAGCGTCGAACCGGCCAGGTCGCGAATCGGGTGGTCGAAGAAGCAGAACTGCCCGCTGTCGAGCCAGCGCCCCGCGCGCACCGCGTCGCGATAAGCGACGAGGCTGCGCCGCAGCGCGAAGATCAGCGCGAACGTATGCTCGGGCACCGTGCGCACCGCATAGCCGCGAATATTGCTCACGACGATCCCGCGTGCCGCACAGGTATCGAGATCGACGATGTCCGTGCCGGTCGCCGCGATCGCGATCATCCGCAACGGCCGCGCGGCGGCGAGGGCCGCCGCGTCGAGCCGCACCTTGTTGGTCACGACGATGTCCGCGTCGCGGATGCGCGCCGCGACCTCGTGCGCGGCTGTCCGGTCGAATATCTGCACTACGTGCGGGAACGGAAACGGCTTCAGCCCGGTCTGCGGCGACAGCGTCGCGCGGTCGAGGAACACGATCTTCGCGGGAGCGGAAACGGAAAACATGGCGGGTCTCGCTGGCAGGCGCCCGGTGGCGCGGAACGGCTTCGATTCTGCCGGCGGCGCGTGCGCCATCGTTTGATCGTTGCGCGAGCGGGCTTTCCTGCAAGGAAAGGCAGAGGCTCGCTACGTGATCGACACCATGCTCGCACCGACGACCGACTTTCCGTTTCGGAAAGGCGGGTTGAGCATCGATCGATTTTCGCCGGGCGCGAACGCCGTCATGATCGCCGTCATCGACAACACGCTTTCATCGGAGACAGTCATGACACGCCCCTGGACGGCATCCGCGTGCTGGAGCTTGGCCAACTGATCGCCGGGCCGTTCGCGGGCCGGATGCTCGCCGAATTCGGCGCGGAGGTCATCAAGGTCGAGCCGCCGGGCGTCGGCGATCCGCTGCGCAAATGGCGGCTGCTGCACGACGGCACGTCGGTCTGGTGGGCCGCGCAGTCGCGCAACAAGACCTCGCTCACGCTCGACCTGCGCACGCCCGAAGGGCAGGACGTCGTGCGCCGCCTCGTCGCCGACACCGACGTGCTGATCGAAAACTTCCGGCCCGGCACGCTCGAAGGCTGGGGGCTCGGCTGGGACGCACTGTCCGCAATCAATCCGGGGCTCGTGATGCTGCGCGTGTCGGGCTTCGGGCAGACGGGCCCGTATCGCGACCGGCCCGGCTTCGGCGTGATCGCCGAGGCGATGGGCGGCCTGCGCCACCTGACCGGCGAACCGGGCCGCACGCCGGTGCGCGTCGGCATCTCGCTCGGCGATTCGCTGTCGGCGCTGCACGGCGTGATCGGCGTGCTGCTGGCGTTGCGGCATCGCGAGCAGCAGGGCGGCAAGGGGCAGGTCGTCGACGTCGCGCTGTACGAATCGGTGTTCAACATGATGGAAAGCCTGCTGCCCGAATATGCGGCGTTCGGCGCGGTGCGCGAGCCGGCCGGCAGCAGCCTGCCGGGCATCGCGCCGACCAACGCGTACCGTTGCCGCGACGGCAAGTACGCGCTGATCGCCGGCAACGGCGACAGCATCTTCCGGCGCCTGATGGAACTGATCGGTCGCCCCGATCTGGGCAACGATCCGGCGCTCGCCCACAACGACGGGCGCGTCGCGCAGGTCGCGCGCATCGATGCGGCGATCGGCGAATGGAGCGCCCGCCACGACCTCGACGACGTGCTCGCCGCGCTGAACGACGCGCGCATTCCGTCCGGACGCATCTACGACGTAGCCGACATCGCGGCCGACCCGCACTACCGTGCGCGCGACATGATCGTCGACGCCGCGCTGCCCGACGGCACGCCCGTGCTGGTGCCGGGCATCGTGCCGAAACTCGACGCGACGCCCGGGCGCATCGAGCGGCCGGCGCCCGCGCTCGGCGCCGATACCGATGCGGTACTCGAATCGCTCGGCATCGATGCGGCGACGCGCGACGACTGGCGTACGCGCGGCGTGATCTGAAACAACCATCGGGACGAACCCATGAACCGGCATCCGCAACGACTCCATATCCACGAAGTCGCGACCCGCGACGGTTTCCAGAACGAGGCCGCGTTCGTCGACACCGACGACAAGATCGCGCTCGTCGACGCGCTGAGCGCCTGCGGCTACGCGAAGATCGAGGTCACGTCGTTCACGTCGCCGAAGGCAATTCCCGCGCTGCGCGACGCGGAAGCCGTGATGCACGGCATCGTGCGCGCGCCGGGCGTCGTCTATACGGTGCTCGTGCCGAACGTGCGCGGCGCCGAGCGCGCGCTGTCATGCGGCGTCGACGAGGTGAACCTCGTGATGTCGATGAGCGAGAGCCACAACCGCGCGAACCTGCGGATGACGCGCGAGCAGTCGTTCGCGCAGTTGCGCGACGTGATCGACACGGTGCGCGGCACGGGTGTCGCGATCAACGTGTCGCTGTCGACCGCGATGGGCTGCCCGATGGAAGGCGACGTGTCGGCAGAAACGGTGCTCGCGTGGATGCAGCGCTTCGCGGATCTCGGCGTGCACGGCTTCACGCTGTGCGACACGACCGGCATGGCGTTTCCGTCGCAAGTGCGCAATCTGTCGCGCCGCGCACGCGAGCGCTTCGGCGCGTTGCAGCTCACGCTGCACTTCCACAACACGCGCGGGATGGCGCTTGCCAACACGCTCGCGGCGCTCGACGCCGGCATCGACCGCTTCGACGCGTCGCTCGGCGGGCTCGGCGGCTGCCCGTATGCGCCGGGTGCGACCGGCAACGCGTGCACCGAGGAACTGGTGCACATGCTCGAGCTCGACGGCTACGATACGGGCATCGATCTGGCGGCCGTGCTCGCCGCATCGGCGCGGCTGCCCGCGCTGATCGGGCACGACGTGCCGAGCCAGATCCTGAAGGCCGGCCTCCGCTCCGACCTTCATCCGCCGCCGCGCGCCGACGCCGGCGACATGCCCGCGCAACGCGCTTTCTCGTGAATCGTGAACCCCAACAGAAACAGGAGCGAATTCCATGACGCTGATCGACCATCTCGATCATCTCGTGCTGACCTGCGTCGATCCGGAACGGACGAAGCATTTCTACACCGAGGTGCTGCAGATGCAGCTCGAAACCTTCGGCGCGGGCCGGCTCGCGTTCCGTTTCGGCAACCAGAAGATCAACCTCCACGTGCGCGGCGCGGAATTCGAGCCGAAAGCGCATGTGCCGGTGCCGGGCGCGCTCGACCTGTGCTTCATCGCGTCGGTTCCGCTCGACGACGTGATCGCGCACCTGCGACGCGTCGACTGGCCGATCGTGGAAGGGCCCGTCGAACGCACGGGCGCGACGCAGAAAATCCGCTCGGTCTACGTGCGCGATCCCGACCTGAACCTGATCGAAATCTCCGAGCTGATCTGACGTGCCGGGTGCAGTCGCCCGCGCGGGCACCCGCACGCTGCGCGCCCGGCGCCACAGTCCTTCGCCGAAAGCGGACAGGCACGCGCCGCGCCCGCCGATTCCGGATAGCCGTGCGCGACCGCACTGCGGATAATGGCGCAACGGCGTCGGCCCGGCCGCCGCCTTCGCCGCGCGCACGGCGCCAACCCGCCGCGCGCATCCGCAACCTGATCCGGGCGATTCCCCAATGACGATCCTCTATCGCGGCATGGACCGCGCGGCGCTCGACGCCGCGTACCTGAACACGAAGGCTGTTCCCGATTTCCCCGCGTTGCTCGCGTCATGCCAGGCGCGCAGCGCGGCGCTGTATGCCGCGACGCCCGGCCGCCGCGACCTGCGCTACGGCGCGCAACCCGCGCAGCGATTCGACTGGCTGCCGTGCGGGCGGCGCGATGCGCCGCTGTTCGTGTTCATCCACGGCGGCTACTGGCAGCACTGCACGAAAGAGGATTTCGCGTATGCGGCGAGCGGGCCGCTCGCGCGCGGCTACGACGTCGTGCTCGCCGAATACACGCTCGCGCCGGTCGCGACGATGACCGATATCGTCGGCGAGATCGGCGCGCTGCTCGACCATCTCGCGGCCGACCGCGACGGCCTCGGGATCGCGGGGCGGCCGATTCATCTGAGCGGCCACTCCGCGGGCGGCCATCTGACGGCGATGCACCGCGCACATCCGGCCGTCGCATCGGCGCTTGCGATCAGCCCGCTCGTCGATCTCGAACCGATCGCGCTGTGCTGCCTGAACGACAAACTGCAGCTCACCGCACACGAGGTCGACGCATACAGTCCGCTGCATCACATCGAGCCCGGCGCCCCGACCGTCGTGGCGGTCGGCGATGCGGAACTGCCCGAACTCATCCGGCAGGCAGACGAATACGCGACGGCGTGCGAAGCCGCCGGCGAGCGAATCGCCCGCACGTGGCTGCCCGGCATGCAGCACTTCGCGGTGCTCGACGATCTCGCGACGCCCGACGGCGCGATGCTCGCCGCATTGCACGCGATCGCGCCGCGCTAGCCGCGCCGTATCGCGCGCGCATGGCCGGGCGTATGATCGGCGTCAGGCCGGCGCGATGACGGCGTACCCCGCACGGCCTTCCAGGACCCCACGACATGGTGAACCCGCTTCATTTCGATCTGCAGTCGCTGCGCGTGTTCGCGCTCGTCGCCGAGCACGGCAGTCTGACGAAGGCCGCCGAACACGGCCAGCTCACGTTGTCCGCGGTCAGCAAGCGCATCGCCGAACTCGAAAGCGTGACCGGCAGCGCACTCTTCGTCCGGCATGCGCGCGGTGTCGAGCTGACGCCCGCGGGCCGCGCGCTGCTCGATCATGCGGCGAAGGTGATCGAACAGGTCAACCGGATGGCGCACGAGATGAGCGACTACGTCGCCGGCGTGCGCGGCCATATCCACGTCTGGACCAACACGTCCGCGATCGTCCAGTTCCTGCCCGCCGATCTCGCCGCGTTCCTCACCGACAACCCCGGCATCAAGGTCAGCCTCGAGGAGCGGCTGAGTCACGAGATCGTCGACGCGCTCGCGTCGGGCAAGGCCGATCTCGGCGTATTCGCCGACAACGTGCCGGCGCCCGGCATCGAACGGCGGCTGTACCGGCGCGACGAGCTCGTGCTGCTCGTGCCACGCACGCACCGGTTCGCCGCGCGCGAGCGCATCCGCTTCGCGGATACGCTCGACGAGGACTACGTGGGCTTGAGCGACGGCAGTTCGCTGCTCGCGCGGATGACCGACGCGGCGTTCGCGGCCGAGCGCTCGCTGAAGCTGCGAATCCAGGTATCGAATTTCGACGGGGTGAGCCGGATGATCGAGGCCGGACTCGGCATCGGCGTGCTGCCGCGCGATGCGGTGACCGGCGAGCGCGCGGCGCGGCTCGGTGTCGTGACGCTCGACGACGCGTGGGCGACGCGCACGCTGTGGGTCGGCGTGAAGGCGGGCAGCGTGCTGACGACCGACGTCGCGAAGCTGTTCGATTTCATGTCGGCGCGGTGAATGCGATGGAACGCGACGCACGGGGTGCGGCTCCGCACGCCGCGTGCCGATCGCCGCGTCAAACCGGATTGATCTCGTCCTGGCTGCGCCGCGTGGTCAGCGGCCCGAGCACGCGCAGCGTGACGGCGACGATGCCGAGTGCGGCCGAGATCACGCCGAACATCGCGCCCGCGCCGTAGTGGCCGAGCACCGGCAGCAACACGAACGGCAGCGCGCCGCTCACGATGCGCGACAGCGCATAGGTACTGCCGATCGCCGTCGAGCGCACGCGCGCCGGGAAGATCTCGGCCTGATACACGTGATACGCGTTGCTGAACACGTTCGACGCACAGGTCGTCAGGAACCCGAAGCCGACGATCAGCACCGTATTGCCCGAATAGGCGAAGCACAGCCCGAACACCGCGATCGACAGGATCGACACGATCACGAGCGTACGGCGCTCGATCCAGTTGAGCAGCGGAATCGACAGCAGCGAGCCGATCGGATAGCCGATGAACGACAGCGCGATGAACAGCGTGCTGTCCGTCACGTCGAAGCCGCGGCTTTTCACGACCGTGCCGGCGAGCGTGCCGAACCCGTAGTAACCGAAGCCCTGCAACAGGTGAAAGATCGCCAGCATCACATAGCGCGCGCCGTACGGTTGGCGGCGCAGCAGCGCGATGCGCTCGCCGAGCCCGAGCGGCCGCTGCGGCTCGACGGGTTCCGCGAAATGTTCGGGCACGCGCACGCCGGCGCTTTCCGCGAAACGCCGCAGCGCCGCGTGCGCATCGGCCGTGCGGCCTTGCGCGAGCAGCCAGCGCGGGCTTTCCGGCAGCCGGTGCTGGACGAGCAGCACGTACACGGCGCCGAGACTGCCGATCGCGAGGATGATGCGCCAGCCGGCGACGCCCGCCACCTGCAACGGATTCAGCCACAGCGCGAGAAAGCCGACGAGCGGCACCGCGACATACGAAGTCGTGTAGGCCCACGCGGCGAGCCGCCCGCGCTTGTCCTTCGGCAGGATTTCGGACAGGAAGCTGTCGGCGACCGGATAGATCGCGCCGACGCCGATGCCCGTCAGGAACCGGCATGCCACGAGCATGTCGGCGTTCACGGAAAACGCACCGACCAGCGAGAACGCGCTGTACCACCCGAGCGTGAGCAGGAACGCCTTGCGTCGGCCGATGCGGTCGGCCAGGCTGCCGAGGCACATCGCGCCGACGAACATGCCGATGAACGCCGACGCCAGCAATAGCTTGAAATCGGCGCTTTGCCGGCTCAGCCCGTATTCGTGCTGCAACGCGGAGCCGATCGTACTGACGAGAAAAATCTCGTACATGTCGAAGAACAGCCCGACGCCGATTACCCAGACGACGAATCGATGCAATGCGCCGACCGGCAGATCGTCCATGAAATCGCCGAGCGTGACGCGGCGGCCGGGAAGGGCTGCCGCATCGGCGCCGGCGCCTGCTGAAGCGGCCGGCGGCCGGGCGGATTCAGGGCCGCCGGCATGGCCGCCTAGGTCGAGGGATTGGCTGTTCATCGTGTCTCCTGATTATCGATATGCCGTGGCGCGGGGCCTGGCGTTCGCGACCGGTGTAACGCGCCGGCCACGCGACGCGACGGCAGGCATCGCCGGGCGCGTGCAAGCGCCGCCCGTGCGGGCTGCGCCGATCGTCCGATACATGGTGGGCAAATCGGCGGCACGTGATAATTGCGGATGTTTCAAGCGTCCTTTCCTGAGCAGAAAGGGTAGGGCGCGCGTGGCGGCCCGTATTCGCCTGGCAGGCCAGTGCAGCCTGCGTGGCGGAGGGGCGTATCGAAAACGATGCGCATCCGCGCCATCCCGCGGGGCGGGAAAACCATGACGCCTGCTGTGTGGGCGCCAACACAACCGTCGCCGGCCAGATCGCGCGCGCCGCGGATGTGCAATGTCCTGTATCTGCGCCGAACGCGGATACAGTGCGATACAACGCCCGCGCGCGGGTTCGCTATAAAGCAGGCATGACCTCTTTCGGAGCCCGTCATGTCTGCCACCTGGTTCAAAGGGTCCTGCCATTGCGGGGCCGTCAAATTCGAAGTCATCGCGGCCATTGCACCGGCCGTCCGCTGCAACTGCAGCCTGTGCCGTCGGCGCGGCGCGCTGATGAGCCCGATGTTCGCCGCCGCCCACCTGACGATCGTCGAAGGCGAGGACGCGCTGACGTGCTATCACTTCAACACGCACACCGCACGCCACTATTTCTGCAGCCGGTGCGGCGTCTATCCGTTCCACCAGACCCGCAAGGACCCGGCATGCTGGCGCGTCAATCTCGGTTGCCTCGACGGCGTCGATCCGACCGCGCTCGACGCGACGGTCCTCGATGGCGCGAGCCTTTCGGTCGTGGAGGAAGCATGAAGCGCTGGCTGATGATCCTGCTGTTTGCCGCGGGCGGGCTCGCGACCGAAATCGCGCATCCGGTGCAGTGCACGCTGCTGTCGATCAGCCGTCAGCCAACCGGCAAGCGCCGCGAGCCGGGCTGAACGAGCGCGGCGCGCGTCAGCCGATCGACACCAATTATCATGCTTCCGATAAGATCGCATGCGATATATAATGCGGTTATCTGCGACCGTTCGCGTCGCTGGAGGAAGTCCATGAAACCGACCGAAACCCCGTCGTCCGCCGCACCGAAGCTGTCCGAGTTCCTGTGCTTTGCGATCTACTCGGCGAACCTCGCGTTCGGCAAGGCGTACAAGCCGATCCTCGACGAGCTCGGCCTCACGTATACGCAATACATCACGATCATTGCGCTGTGGGAGCAGGACAACCAGACCGTCGGCCAGCTCGGCGAGAAGCTGTTTCTCGAATCCAATACGCTGACGCCGATCCTGAAGAAGCTCGAGGCAATGGGCTACCTGGAGCGGCACCGCGATCCGTCCGACGAACGCCAGGTGCTCGTCAGCCTGACGAAAAGCGGCCGACGCGTGCGCGAGAAGGGGCTCGACATGAACCTGGTCGAAGCCACCGGGCTGAAACCGGACGAGTTCGCCAAGGTACAGAAGGCGATCGTCACGCTGCGCGGCAACCTGATCCGGTCGACCGAAGCCTGAAAGCACTCAGGCACGACAAGCGGCCGACGCGGAAATCGCGCCGGCCGCATTGTCATGCGTGCGCATCGCCCAGCACCATCAGGTGCATCTCGCGACGGACCACGAAACCGAGTGCGAGATAACGTTCGATCGCCACCCGGTTCGTCGTGAGGACGTGCAGGAACGGCGTTTCCGCACGCGCGCCGATCGTCGCGATCAACGACCGGATCAGCCGCGCGGCAAGCCCTTGCCGGCGAAACGCGGCATCCACGCAGACGGCGCTGATCTCGGTATAGCCGTCGACCTGCATCCGCTGGCCGGCCATCGCGGCCAGTCGGCCTTCACTGCGCACGCCGATGTAGTGGCCAAGCTCGAACGTACGCGGGCCGAACGGACCCGGCTGCGCGGCGGCGGTCAGCGCGAGCATGTCAGGCACGTCGGCTTCCCCGAGCGGAACAGGCTCCGCTTCGTGCGTCGTGTCCAAGGTTCCTTGCCAGGTCATTTGAAGTAACGTCGCTCGCCGAATCACCGACAAAGCTGCCGGCGGCTCGATCTCGTCCGGCGTGACGAGCGCCGCCGGCCCGTGTGCGGCGATCAGCCCGCACAGCGCGTCGAACGACGCCGGGCTCGTGTCGTCGATCGCGGCAAATGGCGCGATGGCCGTCGGGAACCGCACCGCACGACCATCGCCGAGCGCAAAGCGGCGCTGCCTGCCCGTGAGCGCATTCCAGACGACCCGGTCGAGCACGTGCGCATCGGTTGTCGCGTTTCCGGTCATGGCGTCCGGCATTGGCGGCTCCTTGGTGGAAGGTGGGTGCCGCACAGAATAATCCCGGATGGGGGCGGGCGGATAGCATCGCGAACGCAGACCCGGGCAACCCCAATAGAAAAGCGCACGCGATTACATCGCATGCGCTTTATATGGCGGACTTCAGTGGCCGAATTCGCCGTGCCGCGCTCAATGCCCGAAATAAATCGAGCGCTCGGCGGTGCGCAGCGTGTTTCGGCTGCCGGACTGCGCGGCACCGCCGGCATCGCTGCCGTAACCGGCTGCCTGCGTATCGGCCGCGACGGCGCCGTCGTCGCGAATCCGTTTCAGCGCCGCCTGGATATTGGTCGGGTAGTTCGGATCGTTGGGGCGGTTCGGCTGGTAGCCGGCTTGCTGCAACGCGGCCAGTTCCGCACGCACCTGCGCACGTGTGACAGTGCTTTCGCCGGCAAAAACCGGTGCGGCGACGGAGGCCGACACGGCAACGAGAAGGGCGGAAATCAGTTGGGTCTTCATCATTCACCTCGACAAAATCGAATCAGGAATAAACAGGGATCAGGGTTCACGTACCGGGCGTGGTGCTCAGTGACCGAAGTACACCGAGCGCTCGGCCACGCTTGCGACATACCGGCGGCCGGATTGCGTCGCGGTGTCGCCGTTGCCGCCGTAGCCGGAAGCCGGTGCGTTGGCCGCGACGGCGTCGTCGGCGTGGATCTGCGTCAATGCGGCCTGCAGATCGTTGGGGTAGGTGGCATCCGTCGCGCGGTTCAGCGGATAGCCGACGTGTTGAAGCTGCGCGAGTTCGGCGCGCACCTGCGCACGCGTCACGGTGGCTTCATTGGCAAACGCGGGAGCGGCTACGGCAGCCGAAACAGCGACGAACAGGGCAGCGATCAATTGGGTTTTCATGTTTCACCTCGATGGAAAAGGAATCGGGAATTCGGGAGGGGGCGCTCGGCCGCCCGGTGCAACGTTCAGGCGATCCGGATCTCGACGTCGATGTTGCCGCGCGTCGCCTTCGAATACGGGCAAGTCTGGTGCGCGGCGTCGACGATGCGTTGCGCGACGTCGCGCTCGAGCCCCGGCACGCTCACGTTCAGCCGGGCTTGCAGGAAGTACGCGTTGCCCGCCGTGCCGAGGTCCACTTCGGCGTCGACCGCGAGATCGGCCGGCAGCGTCACCTTCGCAGCACGCGCCGCAAGCTGCATCGCGCCGATGAAGCAGGCCGACCAGCCGGCCGCGAACAGCTGTTCCGGGTTGGTGCCGGTGCCCGCGCTGCCCGGCGACGACAACTGGATGTCGAGGCGGCCATCGGAACTGCGCGCGGCGCCGTCGCGGCCGCCGGAAGTCGTATGCGTCTTGCCCGTGTACAGCACTTTGTCGATCTTGCTCATCATTTACTCCGTCGGTTGAGGTTTGTTTCAGATGCGATTCGATCGCATGCGACGCAGTTTCCGCCTGATGCCCACCTGAGTCAAGCGTATTCGATTAAATCGCATACGATATTTTGTATTTCAATGTATCTGGATCGTGTCATGCCTTGCAGGGCAGGGCTTTCAGACGATCCAGACCTGATTAATCCCGCTGTTGCCGGTCCGACGGTGCCGTCTCGCCGATGGGGGTTCTTCAGATGCTCGGCAGGTGCTCGCCGCGCTGGAGCCGGATACGCCGACGTTGCGTCCGCTGTTCGGCAAAGCGGTGCCCGACGTTGCGTCCAGGCGCCTCGACGCGCCGCGCGAAGATCGAAGCATGGCGCGATCTCAGCGAGGGAGCCGATTTTCTGGTGATTTGATGGCCTGAACCTTCTGCCTCGGAACATGCAGTTCGATCAAGCGATACCACTATTCGGATAACTTTTCTTATCATAATAGGTTCATTGAAAATCCAAACTGGCGTCCATTGAAACGCGCCCGACCCGACGCACTCTTATGCCCTGATACCGAACATGCTCGCCATCAGGGCAGGGGGAATTGCCGTAAACGCGTGTTCGACGCCTGCTGTCCGCCGCCTATAATCGGTATCAACTTTTCCAGGAAAACGCGCTTACCAAGGTGAGGGGGCCAAATGGGAGAGTGCCGTTACATCTGTTCGCGCTTCGTCCTCACAAGCTCGATCGCCGGCCTGACAATGCTGGCGTGCCCGGTACACGCGCACGCCGAGGATGGTCCTTCGAGTAGTTCGCCGAGCGGGTTCGAATCATCGGAGAGAACGCTCAACGCCTATGCGGTGTACGGCGACGGACGAGCGACCGAGGGTGGCGATATGCATTGGCGTGCGTACGAAGTCGGCTTCGGTGACGTCTTGAACGATTACCTGTCGGTCTACCTCGCGTACATGAACGAAGGGCATCCGTTGAATCACCATCGTGACGGTTTTGCCGCCCTGGGTTCGTTTCGTTGGCCGGTCGGCAGTCGCCTGGCGCTCGAATTTTCGGCGGGCCCGTACTTCAGCATGGACACGACCCATGTCGACGGCCAGCCACGCAATGACAAGCGCTGGGGCGTGCGCGCGTCGGCAGCGGTGCGATATTACGTCGTTCCCAAGCGCTTCTTTCTCAAGGTGCAGTACAACCACGTCCAGATGATCGGCGGATTCAATTCCGACGCGGTGCTCTTCGGCATCGGCTCGGATTTCGGCGGCGACCCTGGCCCTGCGTTTTCGGACGGCAAGACGCAGATCGGCGTTTGGGCCGGGACGTCTCAGACGAACCGTCCTCAAGTGCCGATCGAAAGGGGGTACATGGTCGAAGTCAAGCGGCCGCTCGGCAATGCGTGGGCCTATTCGGCGAGCTTCGTCTACGAAGGCAACAATGGCGTGGCCGGCCGACGCGGCGTGGCCGCGCAACTCTGGTACGTCGCGCCGATCAAGAGCAAATGGACGCTGTCGGCGGGCGTCGGTCCGTATCTCTCGCGGGATCGGAACGACGGCTCGGGCAGGACGCGACTCAATGCGTTGCTCAGCGCGCAAGTGGCCTATCAGGTGACGAACGATTGGGCGGCGAGCCTGCGCTTCAATCGTGTCGCAACCGGCAACGACAAGGATCAGGACATGTTCATGGTTGGCGTGGCGCGAAACTTCTAGGCGCTCGTTCTTCTGCGCCCGCGCATTCTGTTGAACAAAACCGGCTGGACCGCGCTCCCGTAACCGGGCGACCAACCGGCGCATCTGTCGTGCCGCCAGTTATGTCGATAATGTTGATTATGTCAAATAAGAGAAATCGACGGCAGCGAGGCGCTGCTGGCCAAGCGTCCTCGCGTTCAAACCCTGCATCTCTGCACTTGACCTGAGGCCGGCTCCCGGTCCAGCTCGTTCTTCGTCGTCCCGGCGCGGGCCGCGGGCCGCGCGCCGGGACCGGTTGCCGCCTGGCGGCTTCCTCCCTGTCAGAACCGGTACGTCGCCCCGACCTGGAAGAAACGACCAAGGTTCGTGTAGAGCGACTGGTCATAGCCAGTGATGTCGGGCACGGCTTGCCACTCGACGTCGAACGGCGGCTTCTTGTCGAAGAGGTTCGTGATGCCGCCGTAAATCGTCCAATGCTTGAAGCCGCGATAGTTGAACATGAGGTTGAACTGGCTGTACGACGCCACCGATCCCGTACCGCCGTCGCCGAATTCCGCGGCCACGGCGTTCGTATATGGCCCCGTGTATTGCCAGGTCAGCGTGGTAGTCAGTTGCCGGTAGTCCCAGCTCACGCTCGTATTGCCCTTCCAGCGCGGATTGCTCGCGCCGAACGGCTGCAGCAGCGCAAGGTTGTTGCCGGCGAAGTCCTGCGGTGCGGTTCCGGGGCTGTGCAGCTTGAAGTGCCACACATAAGTCCAGTCGCCTGCGAGCGTGAACGTGCCGTACTTGGTACGCAGCGCTTTGCGGAAATTGAGATCGAAGCCATCAGTGTCGAGCGCACCTAGGTTCACGAAATGCTGAACGAGGTAACGCACCGACCCGTCGGCGTTGCGCACGACACGGGAGGGATCGTTGGCGACGAGCACCGCGTTCGGATCGTCGGTGCCGATGACGCCGTCGATGCGGACCTTGTAGAACGCCGCACCGATATCGGTCATCGCATCGGGTGAAAGCTGGAAGCCGATGTTGTAGTTCTTCGTGTGCTCGGGCTGAAGATTCGGATTGCCCGCGACTTGCTCCGTCGTGAAGTGCTTGGTCGGCACACCGCTCGGATCGTTCGGATCGACGAGGTTCTGGTGAGAGAGATAGACGGCCTGCGAGTTTTCGACGAGGGTCGGCGCGCGGAAGCCACGACTGTACGATGCATACGTCGTCAGCATTTGCACCGGCTGGAAACGCAGCGCAAAACTCGGCGAAAACGCCCCGCCGAAGTCGCTGTAGTGATCGTAGCGGCCCGCCTGCGTGAACGTCAGGTTGCGCAGGATCGGAATGTCGACCTGGTAGAACGCGGCGGCGACGTTGCGCGAACCCTCCACCGTCTGCACGTTCGCGGGTGCGGATACGCCCTGCGACGCGAGCGTCTGCGGGTTGATCGTCGACGATTCGTGACGGAACTCGGTGCCCAGGCCCAGGCCGACCGGGCCCCCGGGCAGCGTGAAGAGATTCGACGTCGAGGCCTTGGCTGTCACGCTGTCGACCTTCGAGATGGCCTGCTGATCGTCGTCCGTGAAAACGCCGTTCAGGCCGTTTGGCGTGGCGGCCGGGTTCGAGAAGTTGTAGGTGCCGTTCGCGAGCATGTTCTCGAGGCCCGCGACGTTGATCCGGTTGCGATACGTCGTATCGACGGTGCTCTGCGAGTGGCCGTAATCGGCCGACCAGTCCCACGCGCCGAATCTGCCCGTGTCGAACGAACCTTTGACGCCCGTGTTCGCCATCCAGAACGTCGATACCGTGTCCGCCCCTACTACGTTGCCCGGGAAGGTCAGGTTGATCGCCGTCGGCACGCCGAACGGGTTATAGGGGTTGCTCACCGGTACGGTGCGCGGCAGCGGCGAAACGGACCCGGTCGACGGGTTGTAGACGTTCGTCGTGCTCGAGATCGAGGCCGGTCCCTGCAACTGGACGGTTTCATCGCGGCTCACCCAGAAGCCCGCATAGGCCTGCGTGTTGTCGTCGATCTTGAAGGTGGCGCGCACCTTCGCGTTCAGGCGCGTCGTGGACGGAACGAGCGATGTCGATGCGGCCGGGTTATACGTGCAATTGGTCGCGCTCGTCTTGCTGCCCGGCGGGCACGGCGAGAGCGGCACCCTGGAGCCGTCCGCCAGCGACCAGTACGATTGCTGGTTCGGCCCGAGCGGCGCTGCCAGCCCGCCGGGATATTGCGTGAAGTCTTGCGCCGACGTCATGTCGCGATCGCCGAGCGTCGAGCCCGAATCGCGGTAATAGCTGGCGGCCGCGGTGACGTTGAAGCGATCCGAATTCAGGTCGCCGAAGCCGGCCAGTACACTGAAGTTGCCCTGCCCGTCACCCGGATGCTGCGCCTTGCCGAGTTGGCCGTCGATCTGCAGGCCCTGAAAGTTCTTCTTCGTAATGATGTTGACGACGCCCGCGATCGCGTCCGAGCCGTAGACGGATACCGCGCCGGTCTTGACGATCTCGACGCGCTCGACCATGTTCAACGGGATCGCGTTGACATCGAAGAACGTGTCGGTGAAGTTCACCGACTGCGCATAGTTCGCGACGCGCTGGCCATCGACGAGCACGAGCGTGTATTTCTCGCTGAGCCCGCGCAACGCCATGCCGGCGCCGCCGGGGGCCGAGCTGTTCATCGTCGTCTGGCCCCAGCTGCTTGCGGAATTGGCCGAGGTCGAACGCAGGAAATCGGCAACCGTCGTGTATCCGCTTTGCTGGATTTCCTTCGCGGTGATGACCTGCACCTCGGTGTGACCGACCTTGTCGGATGTACGGATCAGCGAGCCCGTCACTTCGAACTTGTCGAGCTTTTTCACGGTCTGCCCGCCCGCGGCGGTGCCCGATGCCGGCGCGGGCGCGGCGGCGGCCGTGCTGCCGGTTTGCTCGGCGGCGACGCTCCCGTCGACAGGCGTTGTCTGCGCGTAAGCGGAGGTACCCAAAGCCGCCGTCAACGCGACTTCAGCCCATACGATGCTGCGTATTGCCGATCCCAAAGCCGTTGGTTTCATAACACCCCTCTGTCGTCGCAAGGCCTCACCTTTTTGTATGCACGGAGATTCGCCGGCCTTTAAATAGCGTTGCCCCGCGTTCCTGATTCGTCGTCTGGCAATCAAAAAACCATTCCGTCCGTCCGCTCATTCCTTTCAAATTTATTTCTTCCACTGAAGAGTGGAATGAATTTGAAATAAAAGAAACGGCATTCCTATAGAGTTAGGAAACCTAATTACATGGATCGATCTTTCCGTGCATCGAACGACCGCATACAAGATGCCCCTGGAACATTCGCACCATGGCGCTTCGTCAATTAGCGCGCATGTGTTGCCAGGAAAGGCAGTCGCTCGTTGAAGGGCTGCTTTACGTCTTCACTTTTAAAGTCTTAATGCACGGCATCTTCATTACCGTTCACTACCAAAGTTTTACGTTGGACGCGAACATAGCAGGACAGAATCGATGCGTCAAAAAATATTTGATGCCACATAACTTTGTTTAGGTGCAATAGATGCACTCGGTTGGTGCCGAATAAAAATCGATATGGCTCATCCGCCGCTACCGTTGTTCTGTCTTCCTTGTGCGACTGCCTTTTCCACCCGCTCGCGCATGCGCCGCAATGGAGCACGCGACCGGTACTCGTCAGACCGAACTTTTTTGTTTACCAGAGAGGAGACACGAATCCTTGGCATGGAAACAGTCCGAACGTGTGATCCATGAATCCCGTCGTGTAGCGTTCCGCGATCAACAGATCGGACTCCTGATAGCACAGCCATTCGAGCACGTGCTAGGCGTCGCGCACCCGTCATCCCGTGATCGCACCGCCAACGTCCCGTCGCGACCATCAATCGATCTCCAGATTTTCAGCTGTTTCCACGCGCTGCGCGTCGCGCTTCGTCACCGCCGCATGCCGCCCGCGCCGGCCTGCGGATACCACCACCCGAAACGCCACCGGCGCGAACACGAGCCCGAACATCGTCGCAGCGAGCACGCCCCCGAACGCACCCGTGCCGATCGATCGCCGGCTTTCCGCACCCGCGCCGGTCGCCAGCACGAGCGGCACGACGCCCAGCAGGAACGCCATCGACGTCATCATGATCGGCCGGAATCGCGCGGCGGCCGCGTCGATCACCGCCTGCCGCAGCGGCACGCCGCTCCCGGCCAGATCGCGCGCGTACTGCACGATCAGGATCGCATTCTTCGCCGCCAGCCCGACCACCGTGATCATCCCGACCTTGAAATACACATCGTTCGGCATCCCGCGCGCGAGCGCCGCCGCGATCGCGCCGATCATGCCGAGCGGCACGATCGTCAGCACGGACAGCGGGACCGTCCAGCTTTCGTACAGCGCGGCAAGCGCCATGAAAACCGCGAGCACGGACAGCCCGACGAGCAGCGGCGTTTGCCTCGCGGCAACCTGCTCCTCGCGCGCCGCATCGACCCAGTCGAAGCCGATCCCGACCGGCAGTGCGCCGGCGAGCCGCTCCATCTCCGCCATCGCCGCGCCCGAACTCGTGCCGGTCGCCGCGCGGCCGCTGATGTCGAGCGACGGATAGCCGTTGTAGCGATTCAGCATCACCGGGCCGACCGTCCAGTGCGGCGCGGCGATGGCCGACAACGGAACCATGTCGCCGGTGCGGTTCGGCACCGTCAGCGCCATCAGTTGCGCATCGGTCGTGCGCGCGGCCGGGTCGGCCTCGATGATCACCCGCCGCATTCGGCCCGATGCCGGAAAATCGTTGATGTAGTTCGAGCCGAACGTGCCGCCCAGAAGGCCCGCGATTCGCTCGAACGGCACGCCGAGCGCATACGCCTTCGCACGATCGACATCGAGTTCGATGCGCGGCGCGTCCGGCAGGTCTTCGAAATGCACGGCGGCGAGCAACGGATCCGCTTTCGCTCGTCCGGACAACTGCTCGCGAGCCGCCTTCAACGCGTCGAGCCCGACGCCGCCGCGATCCTCGAGCCGGAACGTGAATCCGTCGGAATGCCCGATGCCGCGCACCGACGGCGGCAGCGACGCCTCGACGTCGCCGTCGAGGATCGTGCCGAAACGCCCGTTGAGCCGGTCGCGCAACGCCATCGCGTCGACGTCGCGCCGCGCCCAGTCCTTCAGCTCCACGAACGCCATCCCGACGTTCTGCCCGCTGCCCGCGAAACTCCAGCCGATCACGCTCGTCACGTTCGCGATCGCCCGCTCCCCGCGCAGGATCGCCTCGACACGCTCGACGACCGCGAGCGTGCGCGCCTGCGTGGCGCCCGCCGGCAACTGGATCATCACCTGCAGTTGCCCCTGGTCCTCGGTCGGCAGGAAGCCGCCCGGCATCATCCAGTACAGCAGCCCGCATGCGATCACGAGCACCGCGTAGACCGCCACGACCATGCCGGTGCGGCGCACGGCGAGCACCGCGAGACGGCGATAACCGGATTCGACGCGCGCGAAGAACGTACCGAAGCAGGTGGCCAGATGCGTGCCGATGCCACGTCGCCGCGCGTGGCCGATTCCGCCGTCGTGTCGCGCGACCGGCTTCAGCAGGTTCGCGCACAGCGCGGGCGTGAGCGACAGCGCCATGAACGACGACACCAGCATCGAAGCGATCATCGCCACCGCGAACTGCCGGTAGATGCCGCCGACGGCGCCCGGAAAAAACGCCATCGGCACGAATACGGCGGTCAGCACCGCGGTCACCCCGACGATCGCACCGCCGATCCGCTTCATTGCGCGGCGCGTGGCGTCGCGCGGCGACACGCCCTCCTCCATCACCCGGTGCACGCTCTCGACGACGACGATCGCATCGTCGACAAGGATGCCGATCGCCAGCACGAGACCGAACATCGTGAACACGTTGATCGACAGTCCGAACGCCCACATCGCGACGAACGCACCCATCAGCGTGACGGGAATCACGACGGTCGGCACCAGCGTGTAACGCAGATCGCGCAGGAACAGCCACATCACGCAAAACACCAGCACGACCGCCTCGACGAGCGTCAGCACGACCTCCCGGATCGCGATCGTCACGAAATGGGCGCCATCGAACGGAATCTCCATCGCCACGCCCGGCGGCAATACCCTCGACAGTTCGGCAAGCCGCGCACGGATCGCGTTCGACGTTTCGAGCGCGTTGCCGCGCGGGCCGAGCTGAATGCCGACGGTGGCCGCCGGCCGGCCGTTCAGCCGCGAATAGAACGAATAGTCGTCGCGGCCGATTTCGACACGCGCGACGTCGGCGACGCGCACCACCGAACCGTCCTGCTTCGACTTCAGCACGATCCGGCCGAACTCCTCCGGCGACGTCAGCTGTCCCTTGACGACGATCGTCGCGGTGAGCTGCTGGCCGCGCTCGAACGGCGCATCGCCGATCGCACCGGCCGTCACCGTCGCGTTCTGCACGCCGATCGCCGCGATCACGTCGTCGGCGCCGAGGTCGTATTCACGCAATTTGTTCGGATCGAGCCAGACCCTCAGCGCCTCGCCGGCGTCCCACAGCTCGGCCGCGCCGACGCCCGGCGCACGCTTCAGTTCGCGCAGCACGTAGCGGTTCAGGTAATCGCCGAGTTGCGCGGAATCGCGCGTGCCGTCGGTCGACGTCAGCGTGACGAGCATCAGGAACGTGTTCGCTGCCTTGAATACGCCGATCCCCTGCTGGACGACCTGCTGCGGCAACCGCGGCTCGACCTGCTTCAGCCGGTTGTTCACGTCGACGAGCGCGATGTCCGGATCGGTGCCGGGCGAAAACGTGACGTCGATCTCGAGATTGCCGTGACCGTCGCTGCTCGTCGCGTAATACAGAAGCCCGTCGGCGCCGTCGAGGCTTTCCTCGATGATGCTGCCGACGTCGCCGTCGACCGTCTCGGTCGACGCGCCCGGATACGCGGCCGTGATCACGACCCGCGGCGGCGCAAGCCGCGGATACTGCGCGATCGGAAGCTGCGGAATGGCGAGCACGCCCGCGACGACGATTGCGAGCGCAACGATCCACGCAAAGACGGGACGATCGATGAAGAACGACGGCATCGGCATGCGTCAGCGAACCGCCGGCGTTTCGGCGCGGGACCGCGGAACGGCATCACCGCCGGCGCCGCCGCACGGCGTGTGGGCGGCCTGGGCGTACTTCGCCCGGTTCACGTCAATCATCGGTTCTCTCTCGGGAACCGCGCACCGGCGCCAGCATCGACGACGCCAGCAGCGCGCGCGTATACGGATGGGACGGCGCCTGCAGCACGTCGAGCGTATCGCCCTCCTCGACCACCCGCCCCGCCTTCATCACCACGACCCGGTGGGCCATTGCACGCATCACCGCGAGATCGTGCGTGATGAACAGGTAGCTCAGCTTGTACTTCTTTTGCAGATTCGTCAGCAGATTCAGCACCTGCTTCTGGATGGACACGTCGAGCGCGCTCGTCGGCTCGTCCAGCACCAGCAGCTCCGGCTCCACCGCCAGCGCGCGCGCGATCGCGATGCGCTGGCGCTGGCCGCCGGAAAATTCGTGCGGATAGCGAAGCATCGCCTCGGCCGGCAGGCCGACCTCCTGCAGCAGCGCGGCGACCCGCGCGCGCCGCGCGGCGCCGGCAACCTGCGGCCGGTGCACGGCGAGCCCCTCGCCGACGATCTGCTCGACCGTCATCCGCGGCGACAGCGAGCCGAACGGATCCTGAAACACGACCTGCATCCTGCCGTACAGCGCGTGCCTGCCGCCCGTCGTCCGCAGCGCGTCCAGCGGCATGCCGTCGATTTCGATCGAGCCCGCGGCCGGCCGCTGCAGGCCGAGCACCGTCGCCGCCAGCGTCGATTTTCCCGAGCCCGATTCGCCGACGATTCCCAGCGTTTCGCCGCGCCTCAGGTTCAACTTCACATCGTGCACGGCGCGGAACGTCGTCTTGCCGAGCACCGCGCGCCAGCCCTTCGCCGCGATGCGGTAATCGACGGCGAGGTCCTGCACGTCGAGAATCGTCTGCGCGCCGGCCGCGACCGGCTCGACGTCCCGCTGCGGGGCGCTGTCGAGCAGCCGGCGCGTATAGGCGTGCTGCGGCGCGGCGAACAGCGCGTCGGTCGTGTTCGTCTCCACGAGCACGCCCTGCTCCATCACGGCCACGCGCTGCGCAAAACGCCGCACGAGATTCAGGTCGTGCGTGATCAGTAGCACGGCCATCCCGCGCGCGGCCGCCTCTTGCTCCTGCAGTTCGATCAGCAGGTCGACGATCTGCTGGCGCACCGTCACGTCGAGCGCCGTCGTCGGCTCGTCGGCCAGCAACAGCCGCGGCCGGCATGCCAGCGCCATCGCGATCATCGCGCGCTGCCGCTGCCCGCCCGACAACTGATGCGGAAAGCTGTCGATGCGCCGTTCCGGCTCCGGAATCCCGGTGCGCCGCAGCAGCGCGATCCCCCGCTCGCGCGCATCGCCCGGCCGCAGCCCCTCGTGCAGCCGCAGGCTCTCGGCGATCTGCTTGCCGATCGTATACAGCGGATTCAGCGCCGTCATCGGTTCCTGGAACACCATCGCGATGTCGGCGCCGCGAATCCCGCGCATCTGCCGTTCGGTCTTCGCGAGCAGGTCCTCGCCGTCGAACAGCATCCGTCCCGACAGCGTCGCCTGCTGCGCGAGGCGCAGGATCGACAGCGCCGTCACGCTCTTGCCCGACCCCGATTCGCCGACGAGCGCCACGCGCTCGCCGCGGCCGACCGACAGGCTCAGGTCCTGCACGGCCGCCTTCGCGCCGAAGCGCGCCGAAAACCCGTCGATCTGAAGCAACGCGTTCGCCATCATCGCTCCCCGCCGAATGCCGAGCCGCGCGAGCGCGTGTCGAGCGCGTTGCGCAGCGCGTCGCCCATGAAGGTCAGCAGCAGCAGCGTGATGACGAGCGCCGCGAACGCGGAGATCGAGATCCACCACGCGTCGAGGTAGTTCTTGCCTTCCTGCAGCAGCTCGCCGAGGCTCGGCGTGGGCGGCTGCACGCCGAGGCCGAGGAAGTCGAGGCTCGTCAGCGACAGGATCGCCGCGCTCATCCGGAACGGCAGGAACGTGATCACCGGCGTCAGGCTGTTCGGCAGCACGTGCCGCCACATGATCTGCCAGTTCGACAGCCCCATCGTGCGCGCGGCCTTCACGTAGTCGAGCGCGCGGTTGCGCAGGAACTCCGCGCGCACGTAGTCGGACAGCACGAGCCAGCCGAACATCGACAGCAAGATGAACAGCAACCACAGCGAAGGAGTGAAGATCGATGCGAAGATGATCAAGAGGTACAGGTCCGGCAACGCACTCCAGATCTCGATCAGGCGCTGCCCGATCAGGTCGGTGCGGCCGCCGTAGAAGCCCTGCAGCGCGCCGGTCAGCACGCCGACCAGTACCCCCGACACGGTCAGCGCGAACGCCATCAGCACCGACAGCCGGAACCCGTACAGCAGTCGCGCGAGCACGTCGCGGCCGAACTGGTCGGTGCCGAGCCAGTTGCTCGCCGACGGCGGCGCCGGATACGGCCGCGATGCGAAATAGTCGATCGTGTCGTAACGGTAGCGATTCGGCGGATAGATCGCGAAATTGCCGCCTGTCTCGAGCTTCGCGCGAATGTACGGGTCGAGATAGTTGGTCTTCGCCGGAAAGTCGCCGCCGAACTCGGTCTCCGGATAGTCCTTCACGATCGGAAAGTAATAGTGCCCGTCGTAGCGCACGAGCAGCGGCCGATCGTTCGACAGGCCGTCGGCACACAGGCTGAGCACGAACAACGTCGCGAAGATCGCGAGGCTTGCATAGCCGAGCGGCTGCGCACGAAAGCGCTGCCACGTGCGCCGCCACGGCGACGGCGACGACGCGCACGCTGGATCAGTGGTCCAGGCGGCTGAACTGGATACGGGGGTCGACGAGGACATAGCAGATATCCGCGATAAGCTTGGTCAGCAGACCGATCAGGGTGAACAGGAACAGCGAGCCGAGCACGACCGGATAGTCGCGGCGGATCACCGAGTCGTACGACAGTTGCCCCATCCCGTCGAGCGAGAACAGCGTCTCGATCAGCAGGTTGCCGTTCAGGAATGCACCGACGAACGCGGCCGGCAACCCGGTGAGCAGCGGGATCGCCGCATTGCGCAACACGTGCTTCCACAGCACGTCGCGCTCCGGCGCCCCTTTCGCGCGCGCGGTCAGCACGTATTGCCGGCCGATTTCATCGAGGAACGTGTTCTTCGTCAGGATCGTGACGATCGCGAAATTGCCGATCACCGACGCGGTGACCGGCATCACCATGTGCCACAGATAGTCGAGCGTCTTGCCGATCAGCGTCAGGTCGTCGAAGTTGTCCGACGTGAGCCCGCGCATTGGGAATACCTGCCAGAACGTGCCGCCGCCGAACAGCATCAGCAGCAGCACGCCGAGCACGAAGCCCGGCACGGCATAGCCGGTCAGCACCAGCACGCTCGTCACGGTGTCGAACCGCGAACCGTTGCGCACCGCCTTCGCGATGCCGAGC
Organism: Burkholderia cenocepacia; assembly: GCF_014211915.1. Lineage (NCBI taxonomy): Bacteria > Pseudomonadati > Pseudomonadota > Betaproteobacteria > Burkholderiales > Burkholderiaceae > Burkholderia > Burkholderia cenocepacia. Next base: position 2,465,314 of record NZ_CP060039.1, read on the forward strand.
GGCACCGACACGAGATACGTGAGGATCACCGTCCAAAGCCCGAGCGTGATCGACACCGGCAGCTTCGAGCGGATTACCGCCCACACGCTGCGGTGCGCGAAGTAGGACTGGCCGAGGTCGAACGTCGCATAGCTTTTCAGCATCAGCACGTAGCGTTCGAGCGGCGGCTTGTCGAAGCCGAACTGCTTGCGAATCTGCTCGATCTGCTGCGGGTCGACACCCTGGCTGCCGTGGTAGCCGCCCGCGCCTCCGCCCGCCTCCCCGCCGCGCGCGCTGCCGTGGCGCAATTGCGCGAGCACCTGTTCGACCGGGCCGCCCGGCACGAACTGCGTGACGGCGAACGTGATCGTCACGACGCCGATCAGCGTCGGGATCATCAACAGCAGGCGCCTGAGTATGTATGCCAGCATGGTTGTTCTCCGTCAGGCCGCCGGAGCGGGTTGGACCGCCGGCCGCTTCCCGTACCAGTAGTCGACGATCCAGTCCTCGTACTGATAGGAAGCCGGCACGACCGCCGGATGACCGAGCGTCGTCTTGTACGCGATCCGCGCGTTCGGCATGTAGTACTGCGGGACCAGTACGTACAGGTTGATCAGCACGCGATCAAGGGCGTGCGTGGCCGTCTCGAGATCGTCGAGCGTATTCGCCTCGAGCGCCGCGCGGATCAGCGCATCGACGGCTTTCGACTTCACGCCCGGATAGTTCTCCGAGCCGGGCTGCGAGGCAGCCGCGCTGCCGAAGCGGCGCGTCAGCTCCGCGCCGGGAATCGTCACGGGCGAGTAGATATACGTCGTCATGTCGTACTCGAAATTGTCGAGCCGCTTCTGGTAGAGCGCGCTGTCGATCTCGTGCAGGTACGCATGGATGCCGAGCGTCGCGAGCGCTTGCGTGTACGGCAGGATCAGGCGATCCATGCCGGGCTGGTCGTCGATGATCTCGATCGTCATCGGCGTGCCGTTCGCGTCGCGCAGCGCGCCGTCGCGATAGTGCCAACCGGCCTGCGCGAGCAAGTCGCGCGCTTGCCTGAGGTTCGCGCGCAGCGAGCCCGGCGGCAGCGTCGACGGCTGCTTGACCATCGGCCCGAACACCTCCGGCGGCAGCGTCGAGCGGTACGGTTCGAGCAGCGCGAGCTCCTTCGCGCTCGGCATGCCGGACGCGGCGAACGGGCTCGCGTCCCAGAAGCTGTTGGTGCGGCGGTACTGTCCGTAGAACATCATCCGGCTCATCCAGTCGAAGTCGAACGCCAGCGCGAGCGCATGCCGTACGCGCACGTCCTGGAACATCGGTTTGCGCAGGTTCATCAGGAAGCCCTGCATCTGCGCGGGGCCGTCCGGGAATTCCCCCTTCTTCAGCATGCCGTTGCTGAAATTCTTGCCGACGTACTTGCGCGCCCACTGCGTCGAGCTGTACTCCATCCGCGCGTCGACATCGCCGGCCTTGAACGCCTCGAGCGCCGTGTACTGGTCGAGGTACAGCTTGAACGACACGCGCGCGAAACGGAACATCCCGCGCCGCGACGGCAGATTCGCGGCCCAGTAGTGCGGGTTGCGCACGTACGCGATCTGCTTGTCGTTCCTGCGCTGCTCGATCAGGTACGCGCCGCTCGCGATCGGCGGCTCGTTCGCGATCTGGTCGAACGCCGGCCGCGTACCGTCCGCGCGCTGCCCCCACTTCGGCGAGAACACCGGCAGGTCGCCTGCGATCAGCGCGGCGTCGCGCTCCGCGTGCTTGAACTCGAAGCGGATCGTGTGGCTGTCGACAACCACCGCGCGCTTGATGATCGAGAATTGCGCGTTGTACAGCGGCGACGCCTGCGGGCTCGTCAGCGTATCGAACGAATACTTGACGTCAGCCGCGGTGATTGCGTCGCCGTTCGAAAAGCGCGCGGCCGGATTGATGTGGAACGTCGCGGACAGCCCGTCGACCGCCACCTCGACGTCGTCGGCGATCAGCGCGTATTCGGACGCGAGTTCATCCCAGCTGCGCTGCATCAGCGTGTCGAACATCAGGTTCTTGATGTCCGGCGCGGGCGAGCCGCGGGTCAGAAACGGGTTCAGCGAGTCGTAGCTCTGTGCTTCGTCGTAGTTTTCGAAGTTGAGCGTGCCGGTGTCCGGCGCCTGCGGATCCGCATAATCGAAATGCGTGAAGCCCGGCGGGTATTTCGGCTGGTCGTATTGCGCGATGGCCGGCACGGCGCGCGCGACCTGCGGCACGACCGCGGCGGTTACGATCAGCGCTACGCACGCGAACAGCGTGTGCATCCGCCGCCATTTCAACAGTCTCATGTTCAGTCAACCCGGTAGCGTGCCGGCCCGATGCCCGCGCGCGATCAATGCCTGTCGATTCATGCGTTGTCGATACTGGTCTAACCGGCCGTACCGTCATCGCGCCTGGTTAAAAAAGGCCGCTCCGAATTAGGGGTAGTGGACGTGGAGCGGCCTGTCCAAGCAGTTCGGTCTTGCGCGTGTCGGCGTCAGAACTTGTACGTCGCACCAACCTGCGCGAAGCGACCGATGTACGAATACACCGACGTGTCGTACCCGCTCTGGCTCAGCGTGCCGTTCGCGAAGATCGGATCGTACGGCGGTGTGCGGTTGAAGATGTTGTCGATGCCGCCGTAGATCGTCCAGTTCTTGAAGCCCGTGTACGTCAGCATCAGGTTGAACTGGCTGTACGAACCGACTTTCGGCGGCTCCGGCAGCAGGTTCTGCGCGTACGGGCCCGTGAACTGCCACGTCAGCGCCGCGTCGAACTTGCGATAGTTCCAGTCGAGCGTCGTGTTGCCCCGCCAACGCGGGAAGCTGCCGCCGAACGGCTGCGTGATCGTGAAGTTGTTGCCCGCGCCGTTCACCGGTGCGCTGCCCGGGAAGCCGATCTTGTAGCTGTTGATGTACGCCCAGTCGCCCGACAGCGTGAGCATGCCCCAGCCCTTGAGCGGCAGACCCTGGCGGAACGTGCCTTCGAAGCCGTTCGTGTCGAGGTAGCCAAGGTTCTGGTACGGAATCACCTTGTACAGCAACTGGCCGGTCGTCGGATCGGTCACGACCTGCGACGGCTTGCCCTGGCCGATCACGTTGTCGATGCGGATCTTGTACCAGTCGAAGCCGATATCCGTGTAGCGGGCCGGCGAGACCTGGAAGCCGATGTTGAAGTTGCGCGTGCGTTCCGGCGCGAGGTTCGGGTTGCCGACCGTGATCGACGTATAGTTCTGACCGGTGGCCGGGTCGACCTGGATGCCGAGCGTCTGCGACTTGCTGTCCTCGACGAAGGTCGGCGCGCGGAACCCGCGGTTGTACGACGTATACAGCGTGAGCGCCTTGATCGGCTGGTAGCGCAGCGCGAAGCGCGGCGAGAACGCCCCGCCCACGTCCGTGTAGTGGTCGTAGCGACCTGCCTGGCTGAACGTCAGGTTCTCCAGGATCGGCACGTTGACCTGGTAATAGACGGCCGCGACATTGCGCGCGCCGTTCACTGTCTGCAGATCGGGCGAGACCACCGCGCCGCTCATGTATTCCGAGCCCGGCGTCAGCGTTTCGCTCTGGTGCGTGAACTGTGCACCGAAGCCGATGCCGACGTCACCGGTCGGCAGGTGGAACAGGTTCGGTGTCGATAGCGTCGCGTCGATCGTATCGAGCTTCGAGATGCCGAGGTTGTTCGCTTCCTGGTACAGGCCGTTGAACGCGTTCGGCGTCGCGGCCGGGTTCGCGAAATTCAGCGTGCCGTTCTGGTAGATGTTGTTCAGCGCATTCACGTTCAGCTGGTTCGTAAACACGTTCGACACCGTGCTCTGCGAATGGCTGACCGACGTCGCCCAGTCCCAGTCGCCGTACGGCAGCGTGAACGAGCCCTTGATGCCGGCCGCCGCGCGCCAGTAGTTCGCCCAGGTCTTCTGCGCGACCGTGTTCGGGAACGCGTAGGTCAACGGCGTCGCCGCGCCCGTCGTGTTGTACGGGTTGGTCACCGGCACGACCGTGTTGAACGGCGACAGCAACTGCGTCTGCGGATTCCACACCAGCGCCGGGTTCTGCGGGTTGCCGATCACGTTGTTCCACAGGCCATCGTTGGTCGTGGTCGTGTTGTAGCTTTCCAGGAAGTCCGCGAACGCCGTCGTCGTGTCGTTGATCTTGAAGTCGCCATGCAGCTTCGCGTTCAGGCGTTCGGTCATCGGCAGGATCGACGTGCTTTCCGCCGTGTTGAACGCGCAGATCGTGCCCGGCAGGCCGGCCGACAGCGAGTTCGTCGCGGCCTGGCGCACCGCCCCGCCGAACGGGCAGCCGTTCAGCGCCTGCGCACTGCCGTCGGGCATGTTCCAGTAGGACGGCCCGAGCAACGAAAAGCCGCCCGGCTTGCCCGTGAAGTCCTGGTTGCGAGTCGAATCGCGATCGGCAAGCGTGAAACCGTTCGACTTGTAGTAGCTGAGCGCCGCCGTCACGTTGAAGCGGTCGGCGTTCAGGTCGCCGAAGCCGCCGAGCACGCCGAACTTCGTCGTGCCGTCGCCGTTGCCGGCGTTGATCGCGCTGCCGATGCTGCCGTCGAGCTGCAGCCCGCGGAAATTGTGTTTCGTGATGATGTTGACGACGCCGCCGATCGCGTCCGATCCGTATTGCGACACCGCGCCCGTCTTCACGATTTCGATGCGCTCGATGTCGTTGAGCGGCAGCGTGTTGAGGTCGAAGAACGAATCGACGCTGTTCGAGAAGAACGCATACGGCGCCACGCGCTGGCCGTCGACCAGCACGAGCGTGTATTTCTCGGACAGGCCGCGCAGCGCGATGCCGGCCGCGCCGGCCGCGAAGTTGCCCGACTGCCCTTCGCCCCAGCTATTCGCCGAGTTCGCCGTCGCATTGCGCAGGAAGTCGGTCACCGTCACCGCGCCGCTGGCCTGGATCTCCTTCGGCGTGATGGTCTGTACCTGCTGAAAGCCGGTCTTGTCGGATTGCCGGATCAGCGAGCCGGTCACCTCGAAACGCTTGATCTGTGCGACCTTGCCCTGCCCGTTCACGGCCGGGGCGGCGGGCGCCGTGTCGCCCGTCGCAGCCGCACCGGGTGCGACGTCGGGTGCGGCCGCCCCGGTTGCGGCGGGCGTGCTTGCGGTGCCGCTCGCCTGCGCGACGGTCGCGGCCGCAGGCGCGCTGGTCGCGACCGCATCCGCCACGGCGACGGCGCCAGGCGCCGGCTGGCTCTGTGCGAAGGCCGGCACCGCCAGCGTCGCGGTGAGTGCCAGTTCTGCCCAGACTATTCGTTTGATGGCCAACGCTAGTGCTCTCTGCTTCATCTTGTTCCCTCTCGCTCGTCAGTAAGACCCCACCCGCTGCGCGTCCAATCTTGTGAATTCCGCCGCGCTTGCGGAGCACCTGTGTGCCGGAGCCCGCCATTTCCGACCTGCCAACTACCGCGATCCGCACGGATCGACCGCGCAACGCAGACGCCGCATGGTCCTTTCGTATTTTTTTAATTTGTAATACTGATTACTTACGTCGAGAAAACCGCTTGCTTTCTGTTTCGAATGATTCCGGTCCGACGGGCTAGAACAGCCGCGGCGTACCGACCCATACGATCACCGCCTCTTCGTCGTCCGTGTTCTGCCACGCATGCGGCGTCGTCGACTCGTAGTGCGCGGTGTCGCCCGCACCCAGCATGAACGTGCAATCCTCCAGCGTGAGCACGACCTTTCCGCGCATCACGTAGAGAAACTCCTCCCCGGCATGCGTCGTCACTTCCGACGGCGACTGCCCCGCCGGTATCCTGACGAGAATCGCATCGAGCTTGCGACCGTCCACGAGATTCGTCAGCCGGGCAAAGGAACTGGCTGAGTTCGCGAACTGGAAATACTGCAATGCGTCGCCGCGGCACACCGAGCGCGCCTCGGTTGGCGTGTCGATGAAGTATTGCATCGTCACACCGAGCGCCTTCGCGATTCTCACCAGCGACGTGATCGACGGCGTCGCGCGCCCACGCTCGACCTGCGACAGGAACGGCTTCGAGATTCCTGCCGTCGTGGCCGCTTCGTCGAGCGTGAGTTTCAGCCGCTGCCGAAGCGCGCGGATCTTGTTGCCGAGCGAAACCGCGACGAGCACCGATTCATCGGGAGGCAAGACCATGGAAGAACGGAACCTCTCAGTCGAAATCGGTTTGATGTCGGCAGGCCTTCCCCGATGCCATGAGGCTGCCGCCACGGCGCGACACTCTGCTCCCCTTCGCCGCCGGGCGCACGTCGCACGTGCCGCGAAGCGGGATTCCGGCTTCGTGGTCGCGCGATGCACGTTCATTTCATTCGGTTTGCTAATTAACAAGACTGCCCCTTTTCTTCGCCCAGACAGACTTCCCCGCCTTCAAGTAGCCGCAATACCACGTGTATGCGGCAGGGCGCCCATCCCGCATCGCGCGCCTGCTTCCCCCTCCGTCGTTACCGCGACGCCACGACCGTCCAGAGCTTCGCCAGATCCCCCGATCCGTCGGCGCCCTTCACCGTCCGCAGCACCTGGACCGCGTGCGCCTTCTGGCCGGCCACGTAGTACGCCTCGCCGAGCCGCAGCCGCGCCGCATCGGGATGCTCGAGCCCGCCCTTCGCGATCGCCTGCTCCATCATCGACAGCCCCTGCGCCGCGTGGCCCGCGAACACCAGATTCATGCCCGCGTCGATCGGCGCCACCGGATCGGCAGCGTCCGCGCCTGACCGTGCGCGCTTGTCGGCCAGCACCCGCAGCCGTTTCTCGCGGTCCGCCTGCGCATCCTTGCCCAGCACGCCGGACGCGAACCCCTGGTCGATCACCTGCCGGCCTTCGGCCGGCGTGCCCGCCACCAGCGCGAGCTGCGTCATCTCCATATAGGCGTCTGCCGTCGTCAGCGAGCCCGTCACCCGGCGCAACCGGTAGATGTCGAGGTCGAGCGACGACAGGTAACCGGGGCTGCCGCGAATCGCCGAGACCATTTCCTCCCAGTACGCGGGGCTCGGGTGATAAGCCACCAGCATGGCGAGCGCGCTGCGATAGGCGCCGGCATCCTTGCTCTTTTGCGCGCAGGTCGCCAGCATCTGCAACTGCCCTTCGTCCGGCGCGTGGCCGGCCTTCACCTGTGCGTCCGCGCTGGCCTTCAACTGGCTCACGACCTGGCCGCAATCGTTCGACAGGTAATACGACTGCGTAAGCAGCGTGCGCATTTCCGGGTCCGTGCCGCCCGCCTTCAGGTAGCACTGCGCGACGCGGATCGCCTGCGGATAGTTCTTCTGCTGGAAGTAGATCCCCGCGAGCGCCGCCGTCGTCCGCTGCTCGTCCTCGCCCGACAGGCGCCCCGAGTTCAGGACGGTTTCGTAGGCCTGCGCGGCCACGCCCGTATCGCCGGCCGCCATCGCCGCCGCGCCGCGCGTCGCCTCCACCATGTAGGTTTCATACGGCGTGCGATTCGGCACGGCGGCCGCCTGCGCGATCTTGCCGAGCGCGTCGCGATACTTGTGGGCGCGATACAGGTCCTGCGCCGCCGCCAGCGGCTTCGCCACATCGGGCCGCAACGCGTCGGCTGCCCACGCCGGCCGGCCGAGCGCGCAGGCCGCACCGAGCGCCGTCAGCGCCACCATCCGTTTCCATCGTCGCTGGTTCATCGGTTGGCCTGTCCCGTCATTGCATGAACTGTTCGTTGCCGATCAGGCCGATCTTCGTCGCGCCCACGCGCTGCGCGGACGCCAGGACGGCCGCCACGTCCTTGTATGGCGCCAGCTTGTTCGGCCGCAGATGGATCTCCGCCTGCACAGGCTCGTGCGCGACCTGTGTCAGCTTCGCCTCGAGCGCCGCGCGATCCGGCACCGGCGTGCCGTTCCACGTCGTCGTGCCGTCGAAGTCGATGTCGATCTGCACGACTTCCGGCTGTGTCGCGGGCGGCGGTGGGTTCCCCACCGGCAGGTCCATCTTCACCGAATGCATCTGGATCGGGATCGTGATGATCAACATGATCAGCAGCACCAGCATCACGTCGATCAGCGGCGTGGTGTTGATGTCGACCATCACGTCCGGCTCGCTGCTGCTCCCGCCCGAAGGCACGTTCATTCCCATCGTCTGCTCCTGTCGATCTGAGTTAGCGCTTTAGCGCTTGCTCAGATCCCATGCTTCGCGGTCGACCAGAGTTGGCGCTTTAGCGCTTACTCTGGTCCCATGCATAGCGGTCGATCTGAGTTAGCGCTTTAGTGCTTACTTAGATCCCATGCTTCGCCATCAATCAGAACCGGCGCGTGTGCCGCTCCCATGCAACGCTAACCACCCCGCGCCGGCGGTTCCGTGATGAACGACACCTTCGCGATACCCGCCCGCTCGCACATCGTGATGACCCTGCCGATGAACTCGTAGCGCGTGTTCTGGTCGCCCCGCACGTGCACGCTCGGTTGCGGCTGCTGCTGCGACACGCCCTTCAGCTTCGCGAGCAACGTCGCTGCGTCCACCAATTGCTCGCCCCAGAAGAAATCGCCGTCGCGGTTCACCGCGATCTCGACGCTCTTCGGCGTGGTCTGCAGCGGCTGCACGACCTCCTTCGGCAACTGCAGCTGGATCGTGTGCGTGACGACCGGAATCGTGATCAGGAAGATGATCAGCAACACCAGCATCACGTCGACGAGCGGCGTCGTGTTGATGTTCGCGATCACCTCGTCGCTTTCGTCCTGCCCGACGTTCATGCCCATCGCGCGCCTCCGTCGGCCGGTCAGTTCACGAGCGACGCGGCGGGCGACGGCACGCGAGCGGGACGCTTGCTGCCGGCCAGCAGCACGGTATGCAGCTGGGCGCCGAAGTTGCGGACCCGCTCCATCACCGACTTGTTGCGCCGGACCAGGAAGTTGTAGCCGAGTACGGCCGGCACCGCGACCGCCAGGCCGATCGCCGTCATGATGAGCGCCTCGCCCACCGGGCCCGCGACCTTGTCGATCGACGCCTGGCCCGCGATCCCGATCGCCGTCAGCGCGTGATAGATTCCCCAGACCGTGCCGAACAGCCCGACGAACGGCGCGGTCGAGCCGACCGTCGCGAGGAACGCGAGCCCGTCCTGCATGCGGTTCGACACGTTCGTGATCGAACGCTCGACGGACACGTCGATCCACGTGTTGCGGTCCACGGCTTCGAGCAGCGCCTCGTCGTGATGCTCGCCCGCCTCGATCGCCGTTTCGGCGATGAAGCGGAACGGCGACGCCTCGTCGAGCAGCTTCGCGCCCTCGGCCAGCGACGGCGCGCTCCAGAGCTGCGCGTCGGCGAGTTTCGCGCGGCGGTTCGCCCGCAACTGTTCGACGAACTTCGAGATCATGATGTACCAGCTGCCCATCGACATGATCACGAGCAGGATCAGCACGAAGCGCGCGACGAAGTCGCCGTTCTTCCAGAGCGCCCCGAGCCCGTACGGATTCTCGACCGCTTCGGTCGTGGCCGGCGCCGGCGGCGGGGCCGGCTCGGCGGCAGCGGGCGCCTGCGTCGGCGCCGCGGCCTGCGTCGACGCGTCGGATGTCGCCGCGGTTCCGCTCGCTTGCGCGTAAGCGAGTTGCGGTGCAACGAGCCCGTCGATTGCGGCGACGGACATCAACAGGCTTGCCGCCAGCGCGGCCAGAGAACGCTTCGTCATACCCCACTCCAATTCTTTCGTTGAACTTACGATTTAGGTTCAAGCCGGTTTTCACCGGTCCGGCTCCCGCCGGACCGCCCACTGCATCAATTCAGGTTGAACGAGAACGGCACCTGCACCCGTACCGCCTGGCCTTGCGCCACGCATTTGAACCGCTTCACGGTGTTGTAGGCCGCACGATCGAGCACGGGGTCGGCCGACTGGGCCACGCGTTCGTTCGTGATGTTCCCTTCCGCATCCACGACGAACTCGATCGTCACGTCACCCGTGATGTTGTTTTCCTGCGCTTCCTTCGGGTACTGCATCGACGCGCGCATCGAGTCCGAATTCGGGCAGACGACACCCACTTCGTGACTGACCGGCTTGGCCGGCGCGGGCGGTGCGACGACCGGCGCCTGCACGGCCGGCGCGGACGGCACCGGTGCCGACTGGTGCGTGATGGTCGCCTGCTGCGGGGGTGCCTGCACCGGCACTTCGGGCGGCGGCACGAACGGCGGCGGCGGCGGCGCGAACTTCGGCGGCGGAAGCTTGACGACCGGCATCGGCGGGGGCGGCGGCGGCTTCACCGGCTCGATGATGCGGGTTTCGATCGGATGCTGGATCACCTGCACGACCTTGGTCGCGAGGCCATTGAGCAATGCGTAGATCAGCACTGCATGCAACAGGAGGACGACTGCGATGCCGCCGAAACGGCGCACCGGATTCTGCTGCTTCTTGCCGAATTCCCGCGGACGGCCCAGCGTGGCCAGACCGCTGTTCGAAGCAACCAGATGCTCTTCGACTTTCATGCCCACTATCCTTCCCCCAAGCGAATCGCCCAGTTTCGCGATGATGGCCGGCGCCGGAACCGGGTCGGTTCCGTCTCCGCCTCAACTCGAAATTTCATTTTTAATTCAATTGGCAATCCGAATTGAAAGCATAGATTTCGGATCCCGTTTATTCAATTTCAAGGAATCGTTTCAACCGCAACGGGATAGCCGCCCTATCCGGCGTCTATCCCGCACCAGCGTGGTCAGGCAATTGTCAGCTGCGTCGACACAGGCACATTTCTCGTATGACGATTGGATCTTCGTTACACGCTGATGTCAGCCAGGCCGTTCGTCTTGGGTGCAGAAGATAGCAAGGAAAAAATCCGGGCGTCAAACTTTATTTGATACTTGAATACAAAGTTTGGAGGTCTTACTCGAATAACGAGTTAGTAAGCTTCGCCAACCATTTTCCATTAATTCAGTAATTGGTTTGTATGGTTATCGCACTAATTCAGTGCCCACCCCAAATAATCACCAATTTAGTGCCAGCACACCGAATCGGTGCACTCCGGAATGAGCAATGCCGGATGCGCTCATTGTCCGATGCATGGATGGATGCCGATTGACCGCTTTCATGCAGGCGGCGTCCTGTTCAGGCGATATCCGTACGGTCGATCTTCGTTACTTTTAATAGGATTGCAAATCAAAATATGGAAACCTTCTCCAACGATCCAATTCTCACAATGATCTGCATAACGAACGTATCTTCCGACGACGGATAAAGCCGGGGCCACGGGAATTCGTTGCCCGCCCCTCTGCACGCACGGGCATCCCCACCTCACCGAGCCCGGCGGGAAAATGCCCGCGCATGCTTCATCGACACACGACCCGCATCGCTCAGGACAGCATCATCCCCTGCATCCGGTGCGAGAAATGCGCGCGCTCGGCCGTCTCCATCAGCATCAGGAATTCGTCCTGCATCATGTGAATCAGCGCTTGATGATCGCCGGCCTCGAAATAGACTTCCGGCTGCTGCGCGAGGTGTTCCTCGAGAAACGTCTTCATCCCGTACGCCATGCAGACCGGCGGCAGCGCGCCCATGTCGCAATCCTTGAACAGCTCGCGCAACTCGACCTCCCGGGCGAGCACGAGATGGCGCCCCGTCTTCACCCAGAGATCCGACAGGCGCACGGCGTGCGTCGTCGGCAATACAGCGGCGACGTAGCCTTCGGCGTCCTCGAGAAGCACGGTTTTCGCGAGACGATCGCCGGGAATATGCGCGGCGGCGGCCGTCTCCATGCTCGTATGACTATAGGGGTGGTACACGACTTCGTACCGCGATGACTTCTGGCGCAGGCAATCCTGCAGGGTGGCTGAGACCGGCATGGCGCACCTCGTCTGGGCGAATCGGACGAATAGGGCGAACGGCGTTCGCTCCGGATTCGTTCAGCATAGGTCGCATTCCGGCCCAATGGAAATGCCCTCGCGCAGCCCCCTTCCCCATGGCCCCGGCAGCCGCCCCGGTCGCTTTCAAGCCGTTCGTCCGCCCTCGCCGGCATGCGAAATCCGGCCCCGGAATACGCTTGGCAGCCCTCATTTCGTGTAGACGAATGAGGCGCAGGGGCTAAACAAACGTGAAGGAGCCCGACAATTGGCCAATGTCGAAATACTAGACCGTTAGTTGCGTTTGAAGAGAGGCAACGAGATGCCATCGGCGATGGCGTCGTTCAAAGAGCGAACTCGCGAACGCTCGCCATCACGCCGGCAAACCCGCGCCGCCAACGGCTTTCCCGGTGTCCTATACTGAGCCGGCCGCCACCTCCCGCGGCGGAAACCGACTCCCGGAGCAATCATGCATTACCAGTTGATCTACGAACTCGTCGACGATTACCTGTCGCGGCGCGAGCCGTTCCGTGCGGAACATCTGGCGCTCGCGCAGGCCGCGACCGAACGCGGCGAACTGGTGCTCGCCGGCGCGCTGGCGGACCCGGCCGATCAGGCGGTGCTCGTGTTCGAAGGCGATTCGCCAGAAGCGGCCGAATCGTTCGCGCGCGCCGATCCGTACGTGCAGAACGGCCTCGTGAAATCGTGGCGCGTGCGGCCGTGGCGCGTCGTGGTCGGCAAGCACGCGCCGCGTCCGGCGTAAGGCCTGGCTACAGCCACCCCGCCCGCTTGAAACGCCACCACAGCGCGAGGTCGGCGATGGCCATCACCGCGATGCAGCCGTAGAACCCGTATTTCAGGTGCAGCTCGGGCATGTTCGCGAAGTTCATCCCGTAGATGCCGGCGATCATCGTCGGTATCGCGAACAGCGCGGCGAACGAGCCGAGCCGCTTGGTCACCTCGTTCTCCGCGAGCGAAATCATCCCGAGGTTGACCTGGATCGCCGTGACGACCATCTCGCGCCGCCCTTCGATCGTCTTCACGATCCGCTGCAGATGGTCATACACGTCGCGGAAGTAAGCCGCCATCCCGCTGCACACCTGCGGCACGCGCCCGCCGGTGAGCTTCGCGAGCGGCTCCATCAGCGGTGCCGTGTGCTGGTACAGCAGCACGAGCCGGCGCTTCAGAGAATAGAGATCCTCGATGATCGCGCGCGACGACGCCGGCGTCGCCTTCGCGAAGATGCGGTCCTCGAGCTCCTCGAGTTCCGCTCCGAGCGTTTCGAGGATCGGGAAATACCGGTCGACGACCTGATCCATCAACGCGTAGAACACGAACGCCGAACCCTCCCGCAACAAGTGCGGCTCGCGCTCGCAACGCTTGCGCACGTCGCGGAAATCGTGCTCGGTATGGTTGCGGATCGACAGCACGTAATTCGGGCCGACGAATACGTTCAATTCGCCGACCTTGAATTCGTCGTCCTCGTCGAGTTCGACCGTGTGCAGCACCGCGAACAGCGAATCGCCGTATTCCTCGATCTTCGGCCGCTGATGGCCTTTGCGGGCATCCTCGAGCGCCAGCTCGTGCAAGCCGAACTCCTCGCCCATCAGGTCGATTTCCTCGGGCGTCGGGTCCTTCAGCGCGACCCACACGAAGCATTCGGGCTTCGACACGTAATCGCTGATGGCGTCGATGTCGATATCGGCCAGCTTGCGGCCGTCCTGGTAAGCAGCACAGTTGATCAGCATGGTATTCGTGACGTTGCGGTTTGCGCATCAGTTTACCGGTTTGCTGCATGAACGGCCCGGCTTGCGCGGCACGCCGATATTGGTCATGATCGGGCTGCGTGCGCCGCAGCATGCGCGTCGAGGCACTTCTACAGGCCCGCCGGGCCTGCGTTGCGCGATGCACAACGGCCGTGCGGCCCAACCGTCAAGGAGACAGACCTATGTGGTATTTCTCGTGGATACTCGGCATCGGCGTGGCGCTCGGCTTCGGCATCATCAACGCGATGTGGCTGGAAGCGGAAGTATTCTCGCGCGGCGACCAGCGCGGCGATACGTCGGGCCGGCGGTCGGGGAGCGGGCATTCGTGACGCACCTGGTGTTCTTCTGCGGTCACGCCGGCACCGGCAAGACCACGCTCGCGAAGCGGCTCATCGGGCCGCTGATGCGTGCGACCGGCGAAGCGTTCTGCCTGCTCGACAAGGACACGCTGTACGGCCGCTACAGCGCGGCCGCGATGGGCGCGCTCACGGACGATCCGAACGACCGTGACAGCCCGCTCTACCTGAAACATCTTCGCGATCCCGAATACCAGGGGCTGCTCGACACGGCCCGCGACAATCTCTCGCTCGGCATCGGTGCGCTCGTCGTCGGCCCGCTGTCGCGTGAAGTGCGCGACCGGCGCATCCTCGATCGCACGTGGCTCGGCATCGCGCCGGACGTCACGCTGACGGTCGTGTGGGTCCACACATCGGAAGACGTCGCGCACCAGCGGATCGTCGCGCGCGCCAACCCGAACGACGCGTACAAGCTCGCGCACTGGGACGAATACCGGCAGCGCCGCTTCGTGCCGACCGGCCACGAATGCGACGGCATCGTGATGTTCGACAACACCGCGCCGTCCGACGCGGACCTCGACGCGCTGCTGTCTCGCATCGTGCCGCCGCCGCAACCGGCAACGATCGTCCCGCCGCTGCCGGCCTGATCGCGCCGCCCGGCGCCCTTTCCCTTCCCGCAAAAAACAACGCCGGAAGCGCTGCTGCGCTCCCGGCGTCGTACGGCCCTCGTGCCAGTGGCTGGCGAATGGTCTTGCAATGACGATCAGGCGACCGCGTGCACGCGCTCCATCGTGCCGCCGTCGTACAGCTTGCCGAAGCGGTTCGACAGGAACGCCTTCAGCGACACCTTTTCCTGCGGGATAAAACCGCTCTGCGGCAGCTTCTTCTCGCGGAACAGATCCAGCACCGCGCACATCGCGCCGGCCGTCGTGATCTGGATCGCGCTCATGTGCATCCCGCACACGTCCTTCGCGAAGATCTTGCGCGTGAACACGTCCTGCACCAGCTGGCCGTCCTTCACGCCCGTCACCGTGACGAACACGAGCACGACGTCCTGCTTCGTCGACGGCACCGCGCGGCGCATGATCGACTTCAGCGTGTCGCGATCGGTCGACAGACGCAGGTCTTCCAGCAGAAACTGGACGAGCTCGCGGTGGCCCGGATAGCGCACCGACTTGTAGTCGAGCGTCTCGACCTTGCCCGACAGCGTCTCGCACAGCGTGCCCAGGCCGCCCGACGTGTTGAACGCTTCGTATTCGGTGCCGTCGAGCGAGAAGTGTTCGAGGCCCTCGAGCGGCTGCACCCACTGCTTGCGGCCGTCGCGGATCGCTTCGCACGGCTGGCAGTATTCGTTGATCAGGCCGTCGACGCTCCACGTCAGGTTGTACTTCAGCGCGTTGGTCGGATATTCGGGCAGCGCGCCGACGCGCATCTTCACGTCGCGCACTTCGCTGAAGCCGTTCACGAGCTCGTGCGCGGCGATGCCGATGAAGCCCGGCGCGAGGCCGCACTGCGGCATGAACGCGCGGTCGGAGCCGTCGGCCAGTTCGCGGATCGCGTGGGTGGCGCGCACGTCTTCGGTCAGGTCGAAGTAGTGAACGCCGGCCGCCTTCGCGGCCGCGGCCACGTTGACCGCGAGGTAGTAAGGCAGCGCGTTGACGAGCGCATCGAAGCCCTTCACTGCTTCGCGGATCGCATTCGCGTCGGCCGAATCGACCCGTTGCGTCGCGATGCCTTCGCGCGACAGCTTCGCGAGCGCATCCGCATCGCGGTCGAACGCGACGACTTCGTAGTCGCCCGTTTCGCGCAGCATGTGAGCAATGGTGTGGCCGATCAGACCTGCGCCGACGATGGCGATTTTCATGCGCTTATCTCCTGATGATGGGTTTCGTGTTGGTGTACGGCGTCGAGCCATGAACACAGTTTAGGGGCGCTCAAAATCAGTTCCAAGACGAAGAATGATGCGAAACGACCGATAGTTTCAACGTTATGACGACACTTTTCGCCGAAACGACCAATTCATCTAAAAATCGCGTAACGGCGCTGTCGCAACCCGGCCGTTGGCGGTTGCGCATTGCAACGACGAAGACGAGGACGCACGGCATGGTTCCCGACACACGAACTGCACATGCGTCACGGCCTACACGCCGGTCGAAGCGGAATACGGAAAGGAGAGTCGGGAGAGAGACGCGCGAAGTGCGCGGAAGGATGGCGACGGGCACTCATGCCGATCATGAGGTACAACGAAGCCGATACGAAGGCGGCCGGGCATCTACCCGCCGTTAATCCAGACACCCGTGACGCAGCGAAACCGGCGCCGCCATGCGCTTGCGCCGTCCGTCATGCGCGGTGCCGCATGCAACGGGTCAGCCGCCGATCGTCCCGCGGTCGATCTTGCGCGACAGGATGATCGACGTCGTCGTGCGCTCGACGCCTTCGAGCGTGCCGATCTGGTCGAGCAGGTCGTTGAGCCGTTCCGGCGAATCGGCGCGCAGCCACGCGACGTAGTCGTACTCGCCGCTCACCGCGCACAACAGCTGGACTTCCGGCATCCGGTCGAGCTTGCGCAAGACGTCCTTGCCGAATTTCGGCGTGAGGATGATGCCGACGTACGCATAGATGCTGGCGTCCAGCACGTCCTGCCCGAGCCGCACGCTGTACCCGGCGATCACGTTCGTGCGTTCGAGCCGCGCGATGCGCGCGACGACCGTCGTGCGCGCCACGTCGAGCTGGCGCGCGAGATCCGCGACGCTGGCGCGCGCATCGGCTTGCAGCAGCGCGACGAGTTGCCGGTCGAGATCGTCGAGTTGGTCGAGGCGGGGTGGGCGCATGACGCTGGGCCGGTACGCATGTGCCGGCGGAGTGGAAAGTGACGCGATGATAGCGCCGATCGCCGGCGCGCCCAACCGGCACGGCCCGGATTCGCAGCTTCGATTTCGATTCGTATCGGATGTAAGCAAGTGTCGCATTCCCTGCCGCGCTGCATGCAACGTGCTACTAATAGCGGGCGACGCGACAGGCGCGCCGGCGGCGATGGCCGCCGCGCCCGCTCGCCAGACACCACCCCGGAGAGCCAACCATGAAGAAAATCTCGCTCACCCTCGCTACGCTCGTCGTTGCAGCCAGCGCATTCGCGCAGACCCCGGCGCAGCCGCAAGCGCCCGCCCAGGCACCGGCCACGGCGGCCGCGGCATCGGCCCGAGCGCAGAGCAGCGCGCGGCCCGCCACGAGGCGCGCATCGAGCAGCGCATCAAGTACCTGCACGACCAGTTGAAGATCACGTCGGCGCAGGAACCGCAATGGAAGACGTTCGCCGACACGATGCGCGACAACGGCGCAACGATGGGCCGCCTCTATGGCGAACGGATGGCGAAGCACGACGTGTCCGCGCTCGACGACATGAAGCAGTACGCGGAACTGTCGCAGGCGAACGCCGATGGCGCGAAGAAGCTCGCCGACGCGTTCGCGCCGCTGTACGAGAGCTTCCCGGCCGAGCAGAAGGTGCTGGCCGACACGACGTTCCGCAGCTGGCTGCACCACGGCGGCGAGCACCGCGGCAAGGGCAAGACGAAGGGCAAGGACGGCAAGGCAGCCGCCGCGCCGGCCGCAAGCGCACCCGCGCAGCCCTGACCCTCCCCGCCGGCGCCGTGCCGGCCCGCCCGGGGCCGAACGGCGCCGCGCCGCGATCGGCGATCGGCGCGTCACACGGCGCGCCGAATTCGGGATAAGCTCCCGGCTTTTCCCGCTTTCCCGCCCTTCCCCGCCATGCTCGAACTCAAGCAACTCGATCTGCGTACCGATCCGCAGGCCCGTCGCGTCGTCAAGGACGAAACCGTCGCCGTGTCCTTCGCGGACGCCGACGGCGAACTGATGAGCCTCGAAGGCCCGAACCGTTATGTCGCGGGCGACGCGCTGATCACCGGCTCGACCGGCGACCGCTGGGTCGTGTCGCGCGCGCGCTTCGACGCCAAATACCTGCCCGCCGATCCGGCACTCGCGCACGGCACGCCGGGCGCCTACCGCAACCGGCCGGCCGTCGTGCTCGCGCGCCGGATGGACGAGGCGTTTACGATCGCCCGCTCGGAAAACGGCGACACGCTGCGCGGCGCCGCCGGCGACTGGGTAATGCAATACGCGCCCGGCGACTACGGCGTCGTGCAGGCGCAGCGCTTCGCGCAGGTCTACCGCGACGCGTAACGCCTGACGCACCGCGCCGGCCGAGGCCGGCGCCACGGCTCACGCAAAGTCTTCGTCGAGTTCGAGTTCCGCGTCGCGCTCGACGGCCTCGCCGGCCGCGTGCCGCTCTTCGAGCGAGCCGAGCATCGCTTCCGTATACGCATGCAGCACCGCATGGCTGCGCGCGCGCTGCATCGGCTTGAGCGCCAGGTAGCGCGCGAGCGCGGCCGGCACGATCCGGATGTCGAGCGTCATCCGCTTCGGCGTCGCGCCGAACCGCATCGCCAGCCAGTGCACGGACAGGAAGCGCCCGCGTTCGTCGCTGCTTTCGGCGAAGCGTGTTTGCTCCGGAAAGAGATCGCAGATCACGCGTGCCAGCGCGTCGAATTCCGCGCTCTGGCATTCGATCAGATAGTCGTCCATTGCGCTCTCCCGTCAGGCCGCCGCACGCGACGGCCGGCACGCCTTCACCAGCGCGATCACCAGGATCGCGACCAGCACGACATACGCGGCCTCGACCCACGCGGCCGGCAGCACGCGCACCTGGTACAGCAGCGTCGGCGTCGCCGCGAGCGCATGCAGCACGATCGCGAGCGGCAACACGGCCATCCGGCCGGCCCGCACGCCGCGCCACACCAGCACCGACAGCGCCAGTTGCACCGCGAACGCCGCGCAGCGCTCGAGCAGCAACAGCAGGATCGACTGGGCCGACAGCGTCGCGAGCATCATGTGCAGCCGCACCACGGTGTCGACCGGCAGGTCGGACAACTGCGTCTCGAGCTGGCCGCGGCTCGCGAGCCACGCGAGATACGACCACTGGCCCCAGACGAGCACGCCGACGAACCACGCTTCGGCGCCGCCGTGACCGATGCCGTAGCCGATCCCGCGACCGTCGCCGGCCGATGCGCCATAGCGGCGGTCCAGAAAACGCATCCCGACATAGCGGCCGACTTCCTCGAATACGGCGGTCGCGAGCGCGCTGTACGCGACGAACGCGAGCGGCTGCGTCAGCCAGCCGTCCTCGGGCGTGTGGCTCAGCACGAGCCCGTGGAACGCGCGCTCGAGGATCATCGCGAACAGCGTGAAGACGGTGACGCCGACGATCGTGTCGCGGCGGTTGAGCGCAAGCGGCTTGCGCAGGATGCGGTAGAGGACGAGCGGCAGCAGCGCGATGATCAGCGTGGCGGCGATCAGCGCGGCCAGCGTGACGGGAGCGACAGTCATGTATTTCCTTGGTTCGAAGCAGCGCACCTGACACGCCGCGTGCCCCGAATGATACTCAGCTTGCGGTCGACGCGCGCGCAATCAACTCGCCGGGCAGCATCGCGACGCGCACGTCGCCCGCCGCGCCGTCGATCCGCTCGTGCACGAATTCGACGGCCTTGTAGCCGATTTCGTAGGTCGGCTGACGGATCGTCGTAATGCCGATCAGCTCGGCCCATTCCGGATCGTCGATCGACAGCAGCGCCGCCTTTTGCTGCCACGCGGCGCCGAAGCGCGCGCGCAGGTGGCGCGCGATCGCCAGCGCGACCGGCGCGTTCGCGGCGAACAGCGCCGCGCGCACGCCGCGCCGGGCTGCATCGTCGATGCGGGCATCGACGTCGGCGAGCGCCGCCGCGGCCGCGGCGGGTTCGTTCAGGTCGAGCACGACCGTCGGCGGCACCGGCAGCCCGCGTGCGGCCAGCGCCGCGCGGAACGCGGCCTCGCGCACGCGCCGCGAGCTGACCTGCTCGAACGGCTGCACGACGAAGTGGATCGCGTCGAAACCGTGCTCGACCAGATGCGCGAGCGCCGTCTCGATCGCGTCGGTGTTGTCGAGGCCGATCAGGTCGGCCTCGAAGCCCTCGACCGTGCGGTCGACGAGCACCGCCGGAATGCCGGCGCCGCGCAGCGGGCGCAGCACGTCTTCCTCGGCGCCGAGCGCGTTGACGATCAGCCCTTCGACGCGGTAGGTCGTGAGCAGCTGCAGGAAGCGGCGCTCCATCTCGACTTCGTTCGCCGCGTGACAGATGAGCGGCATGTAGCCGAGCGCATGGCACGCGGCCTCGACGCCCTGCAGCACTTCGACGGTGTAAGGATTGGTCAGGTCGGCCGCGAGCATGCCGAGCAGCCGGTTACGGCCGCGCTTGAGCCCGCGCGCCATCTGGTTCGGCCGGTAGTTGAGGCGCGCGATGGCCGCCTCGATCCGCTGGCGCAGATCGACGGACAGCACGTGCGTCTCGCCGTTCAGATAGCGCGAAACGCTGGTCTTGCCCGTGCCGGCCTCGCGCGCGACGTCGCTGATCGTCGCCGGACGCGTCGTGGAAGGTTGCGTATCGGTCACTGTCGTGCCTCGCGACGTACGATCCGCGCCGCTTCGTGAGCAGACGGACCTTTGTTGTTGGAAACGTAAGCCAACCGGCGGCCTCCCCTGTCCTGGCGCGTCGGCGCCTGCGCTGGCCCGGTGCTGCGCGGTCGAGCCGCGCCCGCCAGCAGCGTGCTACGGCAGTCGGCCGCACCGGAGCTGGCGCGGATGCCCGTCGCGCGACGCCGCCGGCCGCGTGGCCGGCCGTCGATACGACGAGCGCGGGCGATCATAACGCAGCCAGCCCTTCGGCACCAAGATCATCGACTCTAACGGTGCCGGCACCGTGCCGGCCGGTTGCCTCGGGCGGCTCAGGCGTGCGCCAGCGCATCCGGATTGACGAGATTCGTGCGCAGCGTGCCGGCCAGCGCGCCGACGAGGTTTTCCGCGGCGCAGCGCGCCATCGCATGGCGCGTCTCGTGCGTCGCCGAGCCGATATGCGGCAGCGCGACGACGTTCTTCATCTGCAGCAGCGGCGAATCCGCCGGCAGCGGCTCCTTCTCGAACACGTCGAGCCCCGCGCCGCGGATCGTCCCCGCGCGCAGCGCGTCGACCAGCGCGGCTTCGTCGACCACGGGCCCGCGCGATGCATTGATCAGGATCGCGCCGCGTTTCATCTTCGCGAATTCGGGCGCGCCGATCAGGTGGCGCGTGTCGGGCGACAGCGGCACCTGCAGGCACACGAAATCGGACTGCGCGAGCAACTCGTCGAGCGTCACGCGCCGGGCGCCGTACTGCGTCTCGGCCTCGGCATGCGCGGACCGGTTCGCGTACAACACCTGCATCCGGAAGCCGAGCGCCGCGCGGCGCGCGACCGCGCCGCCGATCCGCCCGAGCCCGACGATGCCGAGCGTCTTGCCCTGCACGTCGGTGCCGTACAGGTCCGGGCCGATGCTGCGATGCCAGTTGCCGGCCTTCACCCATTCGGCCAGTTCGACCACGCGCCGCGCGGAGGCCAGGATCAGCGAAAACACCGTATCGGCCGTCGACTCGGTCAGCACGTCCGGCGTATGCGCGAGCACGATGCCGCGCCGCGTGAAATCGGCGACGTCGAAGTTGTCGTAACCGACCGAGATCGTCGACCACGCCTTCAGCCGCGGCGCGCGATCGAGCATCTGCGGCGTGACCTTCAGGCTCGCGCCGATCGCGCCGTCCGCGTCGCCGAGCGCGGCGGCGAGCGCGTCGGCGCCGTCGGCCTGCACGACGTCCGCATGCTCGCGCAGGTACGCGAGAACGTCATCGGGCAGCGGCTTGTACGCGACGATACGGGGCTTCATCGTTTCATTTTCCTTGCAGCGGCGCCGCGAGCGGATGCGCATCGCGCGCCTGGGGTTTGACGGACAGCGTGAGGATCACCGCGGCGACGAGCGCGGCGCTCATGAATGCGTACGACGCGACGGGCGACCCGGTCGCACCGTTCAGGTAGCCGACGAAGTACGAGCCGACGAACGAGCCGAGCGCGCCCATGCTGTTGATCAGCGCCATCGCGCCGCCGGCGACGTTCTTCGGCAGCAGTTCCGGCACGATCGCGAAGAACGGGCCGTACGGCGCATACATCGCGGCGCCCGCGACGACCAGCAGCGCGTACGAAATCCAGAAATGCGACGAACCGAGCGCATACGACGCGGCGAACGCGGCCGCGCCGACCAGCAGGAACGGCCACACGAAGCCGCGGCGCGAGCCAACCTTGTCGGATGCCCACGAAGCGGCGAGCATCGCGATCGTCGCCGCGAGGTACGGCAGCGCGGACAGCCAGCCGGTCGCGACCATCCCGAGATCGGAACCGTTCTTCACGATCGACGGCAGCCACAGCACGAAGCCGTACACGCCGATGCTCCAGCAAAAATACTGCGCGCACAGCTTGATCACGGCCGGCGAACGGAACGCCTCGCCATAGTTGCGCACGGGCTTGATCGCCGCCTGCTCGGCCGCGAGCGCGGCGTCGAGGTCGCGCTTTTCCTGCGCGCTCAACCACGGCGAATCGGCCGGCTTGTCCTGCACGAGGAACCACCAGCACACGGCCCAGATGACGGCCGGCACGCCTTCGGCGATGAACATGTGGCGCCAGCCGAATTCATGCACGAGATAGCCCGACACGATCGACATCCACAGCACGGTGACCGGGTTGCCGAGGATCAGGAACGTGTTCGCGCGCGAGCGCTCGTTCTTCGTGAACCAGTTGCTGATGTAGATCAGCATCGCCGGCATCACGGCCGCCTCGACGACGCCCAGCACGAAGCGGATCGCCATCAGCGACGGGATGTTGCTGACCACGCCGGTCAGCGCCGCGCAGCCGCCCCACAGCACGAGGCTGACGAACACGAGCTTCTTCACGCTGCGGCGTTCCGCGTAGATCGCGCCGGGAATCTGGAAGAAGAAGTAGCCGAGGAAGAACAGCGCGCCGATCAGCGACGACAGGCCCTTGCTGATGCCGAGATCCTGGTTGATGCCGGCCGCCGCCGCGAACCCGTAGTTCGCGCGATCGAGGTAAGCGAGGCTGTAGGTGATGAAGACGATCGGCATGATCGTCCACCACCGACGGGCTGCGAGATTGGCTGCCATGAGAGTGTCTCCGTATATGGACCGGAGTGGGCGCGCTGGCGCCTGCCCGGCCTCGAACAAAACTACTGTGCGTCGCGCACGAAATGGATCCGCGGATTGTGCCGTGTCCGGCCTCTCATTGCGCGGTGACGGTTTCCTCTAAGCGATCGGCGTGATTGCTGACCTTTTCGAGTCGGTCGAGCGCGTCGCGCGTCGGCAATCCTTCCGAATCGCCGATCACCTGGATCGCGAGCGCACCGATCCGGTTGCCGCGTGCGACCGCCTGCTCGACGCTGCGCCCTTCGAGCAGCGCGCTGACCACGCCGACCGCGAAGCCGTCGCCGGCGCCGACCGTATCGACGACCTTGTCGACGCGCTCGCCGGCGACCGTGCCTTCGCGGCCGTCGGCCGTGCGGAAATACGCGCCCTGCTCGCCGAGCTTGATCACGACGCCGCGCACGCCCTGCGCGAGATAGAAGCCCGCGATGTCGGCCGGCCTGTCGTGCCCGGTGAGTTGCCGCCCTTCGGCGAGGCCCGGCAGCACCCAGTCGGCGAGCGTCGCGAGCGCATTCAGCGTCTTCGCCATCACGTCCGCGGACGGCCACAGCGTCGGGCGCAGGTTCGGGTCGAACGAGATCGTCTTGCCGGCCGCACGCATCTCGCGCGCGAGCCGGAACGCGAGTTCGCACGACGTCGCCGAGATCGCCGGCGCGACGCCGGTCAGGTGCAGGTGGCGCGCGCCGAGCACGTAGTCGGCCACGTAGTCGTCGCACGACAGGTGGCTCGCCGCCGAACCCTTGCGGAAATATTCGACGGTCGGGTCGCTACCGTCGTCGTTGCGCGACTTCAGCTGGAAACCGGTCGGGTAGCGCGGGTCGACGGTCACGCACGACGCGTCGATGCCCTCGCGCGCCAGCGTGTCAAGCACGTAGCGGCCGAACGAATCGCGGCCGACCCGGCTCATCCAGCCGACCCGGAAACCGAGCCGCGACAGGCCGATCGCGACATTCAGGTCGGCGCCGGCGATCCGCTTCGCGAATTGCCCGGCGTGCGCGAGATGGCCGGGCTCCGTCGCGACGAACATCGCCATCGCTTCGCCGTAGGTCACGACATCGAGTGCTGCTTTCATGACTGAACTCCTCAGAATCCTGCTGCGGTCACGTGGTCACGCGGTCGCGAGCCACGCGACCCGCCGGCAGGCATCGCCCGCCAGGTCGGCCGCGTCGAACGGGAACTCGATGCCGCGCGGCGCGTGCTGCGGCAGCGCCGCGAGCACGCCGGTCACGAGCGGATCGTTCGGCGCCGGCGCAACGGCGAAACGACGCGCGCCCTCGCCTTCGATGGTCTTGCAATGAATGTATTCCACGTGCGGCGCGAGCACCTGCGCGCAGTCGAGCGGCGCTTCACCGCGCCACTGCCAGTTGCCGATGTCGAAGGTCATCCCGAGCGCATCGGGCAGGCCGGCATCGGCGAGCGCGTCGAACAGCCCGCGGAACTGCGCGAACGCGCCGCCGATCTCGGGCTGGCCGTTCTCGACCACCACGCGAGCCCGCGCCCCGCGCGACAGCGCGACGATCTCGGCCGCATGCGCGTCGCCGGCGAAGCCGCCGAGCTGGAATTTCACGAAGCGCGCGCCGAGCGCGTCGGCTTGCGCGAGTGCGTCGCGCAAGGCGTCGACGTCGAGCGCACCCGTTTGGGTATACAGCGAGTCGGGGGTCGAATAGACCGACCACAGTCCGTGGCCGGCGATCTGCGCACCGAGCGCGGCCAGCGCGCCGGGCGCCGTATCGTCGTCCGACGCGAACAGTTCGCGCCGCACCTCGAAACCGGTCGCGCCGGATGCCGCCACGGTCGCGATGAATGCACTGTGGCCCTCTTGGCGCACCCGGTCCATCCCGAATGCGCTCGCCACGATCACGATGTCTGCCATGTTGCCCTTTTTCACCGGAATGGAACCGGTTCCATTTGCTTGAGACGGATGGTGCGCTTCGCTTCGGACCCACGCCATAGAGGAAATCCCTAAGGCCCGGTTGTCCCATGAATACGCGTCCGCCAGCGCGCAACGCGCGTTCCCGGCACGGTGTCGGCGCCTATGCGAGGTCCTGCGCGAGACTCATTTCGAGGAATTGCGCGGCGACCCGCGACGGCGCGCCGCCATGCGGCACGAGAATCGAGAAATGCCGCGTGAGCGGCGCGGGCGCCAGCGAGCGCGGCACGAGCGCCGCATCCTCGTGACGCAGCGACATCGCGGACACGAACCCGACACCCATCCCCGCGCGCACGGCCTCCTTCACCGCCTCGACCCCCGCGATCTCGAACGCGACACGCATCGGCGCGCCGCCATGCGCGAACGCGCGTTCGACGAGCTGCCGCACCGCGGAGCCCGCCTCGCGCAGCACGAGCGGATGCGCGGCCAGCGCGTCGAGCGTCACGCCCGCGTCGTAGCCGGGCGCCGCGAGCGGATGGCCGGCCGGCACGATCGCGACGATCTCGTCCTCGTGCCACGCGTGCACGGCCGTGCCCGGCGGCAGCGCCTCGCCGGGCGGCCCTTCGATCAGCGCGATGTCGAGCGACGGCAGCGCCGCGACCACGTCGGCCGTATTGCCGCTCATCGTCTGGATCGACACGCGCGGCGCGTGCGGCTGGAACGCCGCGATCAGGTACGGCAGCAGGTAGCTCGCGGGCGTCGTGCTCGCGCCGATGCGCAGCGTGCCGGCTTCCAGCCCGCGCACCGCGTCGCGAAACGCACGCGCCTGCGCGAACGTGTCGCGCTGCGCCTTCGCGTATTGCGCGAGCTGTTCGCCGACCGGCGTCAGGCGGATGCCGCGGCCGTCGCGCTGGTACAGCGACTCGCCGAACTCATCCTGCAGCAGCCGCAACTGGCCCGACACGGCCGGCTGCGACAGATGCAGCGCCACGGCGGCGCGGCTGATGTTCAGATGCTCGGCGACGGCGGCGAACGTTATCAGTTGATCCGGGGTCATGGGTATGAATTATCGGCTTTCCGGATAGTTTATGTCACAAATCACAATTTTTCATATCGATATAACGAAATTAGGATTACACCATCGCCACACGCTCCATCACGGTGCTCCATGTCCACTGCTCCGACTCCCCCTCTCAGCCACGCCGCGCCGTCGATGCGCGGCCAGTTGAACGGCGTGCTGTTCGTCGCGCTATTCGCCGCCGCCGTCACGAGCCTGTCCGAGCTTCCCGCGATCGCGGGGCTCGGCCTGTCGCCGCTGATCGTCGGCATCGTCGCCGGCGCGCTGTACGGCAACGCACTGCGCGACGGCATGCCGGCCAGCTGGGCGGCCGGCGTCAATTTCTCCGCCCGCAAGCTGCTGCGCATCGCGGTCGCGTTCTTCGGCTTGCGCGTGAGCCTGCAGGAGATCGCGCAGGTCGGGCTGCCGGGCCTCGCGGTGTCGGTACTGATCGTCGTCAGCACGCTCGCGATCGGCACCTGGGTCGGCATGAAGCTGATGAAGCTCGACCGCGACGCCGCGCTGCTGACCGCCGCCGGCAGCGCGATCTGCGGCGCGGCCGCGGTGCTCGCGTTCGAGTCGACGCTGCAGTCGAAGCCGCACCAGAGCGCGATGGCGGTGGGCAGCGTCGTGCTGTTCGGCACGCTGTCGATGTTCCTGTATCCGCTCGCCTACCACGCCGGGCTGCTGAACCTCGATCCGGCCGGCCTCGGCCTGTTCTTCGGCGGCACGATCCACGAAGTCGCGCAGGTGGTCGGCGCGGCGAGCGACATCAGCCCGGAGGTCGTGCACGTCGCGACGATCGTGAAGATGACGCGCGTGATGCTGCTGGTGCCCGTGCTGCTCGCGCTCGGCTGGTGGCTCGCCCGTTCGTCCCGTTCCGCGCGCGCGGCTCACGACACGGCCGGCGGCACGCAACGCCAGCGCAAGGTGGCGGTGCCCTGGTTCGCGCTCGGCTTCCTCGGCTTCGTGATCGTCAATTCGCTGAACGTATTGCCCGCGGACGTCACGCATACGCTGAACGTGCTCGACACCTTCGCGCTGACGATGGCCATGACCGCACTCGGCATCGAGACGCGCGTCGCGCAGATCCGCGCAGCCGGCCCGCGTGCACTGATGACCGGCCTGATCCTGAACGTGTGGCTGATCGCCGGCGGCTACGGGATCACCTGGGCCGTGCAGCACTGGCTTGGCTGAGCCGCACGTCCGCGACGGTTCGCGCGCCGCGCCCGACGGGAAGCCCCACGAGGCGGTCCCGCGGGCGCGGCGCAGTGCTATGCTTCGCGTCGTTTTCCATCGCCCCCTTTCAGCCGTGCTCTCGTTCCTGCTGAAGCTGCGCACTCGCGCCCGAACGCTGTTCCGCCTGTCGGACGCCCATACGATGCTGATCTGGTCGGCCATCGTCGGCGTCGGCGGCGCCTTTGCGACGATGGCGTTTCGCGAAGGCATCGACCTGATGCAGCGGTTGATCTCGGGGCACAGCGGCAGCTTCGTGCAGATGGCGAAGAGCCTGCCGTGGTACCTGCGGTTCTGGATGCCGGCCGCGGGCGGCTTCCTCGCCGGCTGCGTGCTGCTGCTCGCGACGCGCGGCGACAAGGAGGCCGCCAAGACCGACTACATGGAGTCGGTCGCGCTCGGCAACGGCGTCGTGCCGGTACGGCAGAGCCTGTGGCGCAGCGTGTCGTCGCTGCTGACGATCGGCAGCGGCGGCTCGATCGGCCGCGAAGGCCCGATGGTGCAGCTCGCGGCGCTCGCCGCGTCGCTCGTCGGCCGCTTCGCGCACTTCGACCCGCCGCGCCTGCGCCTGCTGGTCGCGTGCGGGGCGGCGGCCGGCATCACGTCCGCGTACAACGCGCCGATCGCCGGCGCCTTTTTCGTGTCGGAAATCGTGCTCGGCACGATCGCGATGGAGAGCTTCGGGCCGATGGTCGTCGCGTCGGTCGTCGCGAACATCGTGATGCGCGAATTCGCCGGCTATCGGCCGCCGTACGAGATGCCGGTGTTTCCGGCCGTGACCGGCGCCGAGGTGCTGCCGTTCGTCGTGCTCGGCGCGCTGTGCGGCGTGCTCGCGCCGCAGTTCCTGCACCTGCTCGACGCGTCGAAGACGCAGTTCAAGCGGCTGCCCGTGCCGTTGCCCGTGCGGCTCGCGCTCGGCGGCCTGGTCGTCGGCGTGATCTCGGTGTGGATTCCGGACGTGTGGGGCAACGGCTACAGCGTCGTGAACCACATCCTCCATGCGCCGTGGACCTGGCAGGCGCTCGTCGCGGTCCTCGTGTTCAAGGTAATCGCGACCGCCGCGACGGCCGGCTCGGGCGCGATCGGCGGCGTATTCACGCCGACGCTGTTCGTCGGCGCCGTGTTCGGCTCGCTGTTCGGGCTCGCGATGGACGCGCTGTGGCCCGGCCATACGTCCGCGTATTTCGCGTACGCGATCGTCGGGATGGGCGCGTTCATGGCGGGCGCCACGCAGGCGCCGCTGATGGCGATCCTGATGATCTTCGAGATGACGCTGAGCTATCAGGTCGTGCTGCCGCTGCTGGTGTCGTGCGTGTTCGCGTATTTCGTCGCGCGCGCGACCGGCACGACGTCGATGTACGAAATCACGCAGCACCACTACCAGGACGCGCAGGAGCGACAGCGGCTGCGTACCACGCAGATGCGCGAGCTGATCCAGCCCGCGCAGACGGTCGTGCCGCTCACCGCGAGCGTCGCCGACATGACGCGCGTGTTTCTCGAATATCCGGTGAAGTATCTGTACGTGACCGACGATGCCGGGCGCTTTCGCGGCGCGGTCGCGTTGAAGGACATCACGTCCGATTTGCTCGACAAGCGCGACACGACCGACAAGACGGCCGCGCACTACGCGCACACGCCGTTTCCGCTGCTCACGCCCGACATGCCGCTCGCGACCGCGCTCCAGCGCTTCATGGCATTCCAGGGCGAACGCCTGCCGGTGATCGAGAGCGAAGCCGAGCCGACGCTCGCGGGCGTGGTCTACAAGACGTCGCTGCTCGACGCGTACCGGCGGATGACCGGCGAACGCTGACGCGCGTCGCCGCTCCACTCGCACCGCCCGCGCTGGTCAGTCCGGCGCACGCCCCAGCACGACCCGCGCGAAGAACCCGCCAAGCACCGACTCGGCCACGTCGGCCGACACGTGCTGCGGATCGGCGGTGTAGTACGACTGCACGCCGTCGCACAGGCACATCAGCCCGAACGCGAGCGTATCGGCCGGCAGCAGCAGCGGCGTGCCAGAGCGCTCGGCGAAGCGCTGGATGAATTCGGCCATCTGCACGCGCTTGCCGTGCAGGAACTGGTTGAAGCGCACGCGGAACTTCGCGTCGCGCGCCGCCTGCAGCTTCGCCTCGCCCCACAGCAGCGAGTACTCGTCGTCGCGAAACAGCGTCCGGTAGTACGCGAGCGACATCGATTCCATCTGCTCGCGCGTGCCGCCCCCTTCGAAAATCGCGACGAAGTCGGCCTGCACCTCCTCGTGGTTGCGCTCCAGCAATTCCAGCAACAGGTCGGACTTGCTGCGGAAATTCGAGTAGAACGCGCCGCGCGTGTAGCCGGCGGCCGCCGCGATGTCCTCGACGCTCGCGGCCACATACCCTTTCTTCAGAAAAATGCGATGCGCGGCTTTCAGCAGACGTTCGCGCGTCTGGTCCCTGCTCTGCTCGCGAGTTAAGCGCTGTGGTTTCATGCCGCGCAGTCTAGCATCCCTTCCCTTTCAGATTCATCTTTGCATTCAGATACAGGTGTGTATTAGAATTCGCCACAGTTTCTGACGATGTCGTTCGTCTGTCCGTGTGCGCCGCTGCCGGCGCCGCTTGGGGCAAGCGCCTGCCGCGCTTGCCGGCTTCGTTCCGCTCCACCTCACCTGGGGGTTTCGTGAATCGCTCCGGTTCCCGCGCCGCGCTGCTGATCGGCGCCGCGCTCGTCCTTGCCGCCTGTCATCCGAAAGAATCCGCACCACCCGCCCCGCGCCCCGTCGTCGCGCTGCCCGCGCGGGCCGACACCGCCGCGGTCGCGCGCACGCTGCCCGGCGACATCCAGCCGCGCTATGCAACGCCGCTGTCGTTCCGCATCGCCGGCAAGATCATCGAGCGCAAGGTTCGGCTCGGCGACACGGTGAAAGTCGGCCAGGTCGTCGCGCTCCTCGATCCGTCCGACGTCGAGAAGAACGCCGCGAGTGCGCAGGCGCAATTCGATGCCGCGTCGCACAGCCTCGCGTTCGCGAAGCAACAGCTCGATCGCGATCGTGCGCAGGCCCGCGAAAACCTGATCGCGACCGCGCAGCTCGAACAGACCCAGAACAGCTACACGTCGGCGCTCGCGCAGCGCGACCAGGCGCAGCAGCAGCTCGCGCTCGCGAAGAACCAGCTGCGCTACGCGACGCTCGTCGCCGATCATGCGGGCACCATCACCGCCGAACAGGCCGATACCGGCCAGAACGTGTCGGCCGGCCAGCCGGTCTACCAGCTCGCGTGGTCGGGCGACGTCGACGTGGTCAGCGACGTGCCCGAGGCCGCGCTCGCGTCGCTCGCGCCCGGTCATGCGGCCACCGTCACGCTGCCGTCGCTGCCGGGCCGACAATTCGCCGCGAAGGTGCGCGAAATCGCGCCGGCCGCCGATCCGCAAAGCCGCACCTACCGCGTGAAGCTCACGCTCGGCACGCCCGATCCGGCGATCCGGCTCGGCATGACCGCGGACGTCGCGTTCGACGGCGCGCCGGCCGCCGGCGACGCGCAGCCGATCACGCTGCCCGCGACCGCGCTGTTCCACGACGGCCCGCATCCGGCCGTGTGGATCGTGCGCACCAAGGACGACACGCTCGAGTTGCGACGGGTCGACGTCGCGCGCTTCAACGAGCGCACCGTCACCGTCTCGCACGGGCTGCAGCCGGGCGAGCGCGTCGTGCTGCAGGGCGTGCATACGGTCAGCGCGGGCGAGAAGGTGCGCGCGATCGCGCCGCTGCACCCGGAGGACTTCGCATCGTGAGCGTCTCCCACGAAGAAGGCCGCTTCAACCTGTCCGCGTGGGCGCTGCGCCACCAGGCGCTGGTCGTCTACCTGATCGCGCTCGCGACGCTCGCGGGCATCCTCGCCTATACGCGGCTCGCGCAATCCGAAGACCCGCCGTTCACGTTCCGCGTGATGGTGATCCGCACCTTCTGGCCCGGCGCGAGCGCGCGACAGGTGCAGGAACAGGTGACCGACCGGATCGGCCGCAAGCTGCAGGAAACGCCGGCCATCGACTTCCTGCGCAGCTATTCGCGCCCCGGCGAATCGCTGATCTTCTTCACGATGAAGGATTCGGCGCCCGTGAAGGACGTGCCCGAAACCTGGTACCAGATCCGCAAGAAGGTGGGCGACATCGGCTATACGCTGCCGCCCGGCGTGCAGGGCCCGTTCTTCAACGACGAATTCGGCGACGTCTACACCAACATCTGGACGCTCGAGGGCGACGGCTTCACGCCCGCGCAACTGCACGACTACGCGGACCAGTTGCGCACCGTGCTGCTGCGCGTGCCGGGCGTCGGCAAGGTCGACTATTTCGGCGACCCCGACCAGCGGATCTTCATCGAGGTCAACAACGCGCAGCTCACGCGCCTCGGCATCTCGCCGCAGCAGCTCGGCCAGGCAATCAACGCGCAGAACGACATCTCGTCGGCCGGCGTGCTGACGACCGCCGACGATCGCGTGTTCGTGCGGCCGAGCGGCCAGTTCGACAACGTCGATGCGATCGCCAATACGCTGATCCGCATCAACGGCCGCACGTTCCGGCTCGGCGATCTCGCCACCGTGAAACGCGGCTACGACGATCCTCAAGTCACGCAGATGCGAACCAACGGCCATGCCGTGCTCGGCATCGGCGTGACGATGCAGCCGGGCGGCGACGTGATCCGGCTCGGCAAGGCGCTCGACGCCGAATCGAAGGACCTGCAGGCGCAACTGCCGGCCGGCCTCAAGCTGACGCTGGTGTCGAGCATGCCGCACGCGGTCTCGCATTCGGTCGACGACTTCCTCGAAGCCGTCGCCGAGGCGGTGGCGATCGTGCTGGTCGTGAGCCTCGTGTCGCTGGGGCTGCGCACCGGGATGGTCGTCGTGATCTCGATTCCGGTCGTGCTCGCGGTCACCGCGCTGTTCATGTACCTGTTCGACATCGGGCTGCACAAGGTGTCGCTCGGCACGCTCGTGCTCGCGCTCGGGCTGCTCGTCGACGACGCGATCATCGCGGTCGAGATGATGGCCGTGAAGCTCGAACAGGGCTACACCCGCGCGCGCGCCGCCGCGTTCGCGTACACCAGCACCGCGTTCCCGATGCTGACGGGCACGCTCGTCACGGTATCGGGCTTCCTGCCGATCGCGCTCGCGAAATCGAGCACCGGCGAATACACGCGCTCGATCTTCGAGGTGTCGGCGATCGCGCTGGTCGCGTCGTGGTTCGCGGCCGTCGTGCTGATCCCGCTGCTCGGCTTCCACCTGCTGCCCGAGCGCAAGCGGCACGCGCACGAGGCGCACCTGCCCGACGATCACGAGCACGACATCTACGACACGCGCTTCTACCGGCGGCTGCGCGGCTGGATCGACTGGTGCATCGAGCGGCGCTTCGTCGTGCTGCTGATCACGGGCGCCCTCTTCGTCGTCGCGATGATGGGCTTCTCGCTGGTGCCGCAGCAGTTCTTCCCGAGCTCCGACCGGCCCGAGCTGCTGGTCGACCTGCGGCTGCCCGAAGGCGCGTCGTTCGCGGCGACGCTGCGCGAGACCGAGCGTCTCGAGAAAGTGATCGCCAAGCGGCCCGAGATCGACCATGCGGTGAACTTCGTCGGCAGCGGCGCGCCGCGCTTCTACCTGCCGCTCGACCAGCAGCTGCAACTGCCGAACTTCGCGCAGTTCGTGATCACCGCGAAATCGGTCGAGGATCGCGAGAAACTCGCGACCTGGCTCGAAACCACGCTGCGCGACACGTTCCCGGCCGTGCGCTGGCGCCTGTCGCGGCTCGAGAACGGCCCGCCGGTCGGCTATCCGGTGCAGTTCCGCGTGAGCGGCGACAGCATCGCGACGGTCCGCTCGATCGCCGAGAAGGTCGCGGCGACGATGCGCGGCGATGCGCGCACGGTCAACGTGCAGTTCGACTGGGACGAGCCCGCCGAGCGCTCGGTGCGCTTCGAGCTCGACCAGAAGAAGGCGCGCGAGCTGAACGTCACGTCGCAGGACGTGTCGAGCTTCCTCGCGATGACGCTGTCCGGTACGACCGTCACGCAGTATCGCGAGCGCGACAAGCTGATCGCCGTCGACCTGCGCGCGCCGCGCGCCGACCGCGTCGATCCGGCCAAGCTCGCGGGCCTCGCGCTGCCGACGCCGAACGGCCCCGTGCCGCTCGGCTCGCTCGGCCGCTTCACGCCGACGCTCGAATACGGCGTCGTGTGGGAGCGCGACCGCCAGCCGACCATCACCGTGCAGTCGGACGTGCGCGCCGGCGCCCAGGGCATCGACGTCACGCATGCGGTCGACGCGAAGCTGAATGCGCTGCGCGCGCAGTTGCCGGTCGGCTATCAGATCAACATCGGCGGCTCGGTCGAGGAAAGCGCGAAGGCGCAGAAGTCGATCAACGCGCAGATGCCGCTGATGGCGATCGCCGTGTTCACGCTGCTGATGATCCAGCTCCAGAGCTTCTCGCGCGTGCTGATGGTCGTGCTGACCGCGCCGCTCGGGCTGATCGGCGTGGTCGCGACGCTGCTGCTGTTCGGCCAGCCGTTCGGTTTCGTCGCGATGCTCGGCGTGATCGCGATGTTCGGGATCATCATGCGCAACTCGGTGATCCTGGTCGACCAGATCGAGCAGGACATCGCGGCCGGCCACGGCCGTGTCGACGCGATCATCGGCGCGACCGTGCGGCGCTTCCGGCCGATCACGCTGACGGCCGCGGCCGCGGTGCTCGCGCTGATCCCGCTGCTGCGCTCGAACTTCTTCGGGCCGATGGCGACCGCGCTGATGGGCGGCATCACGAGCGCGACCGTGCTGACGCTGTTCTACCTGCCCGCGCTGTACGCGACGTGGTTCCGCGTGAAGCGCGACGAACGCGACCCGCAGGACGGCCCGCCGCCCGGCGGCACGCCTGCCGCGCCGTCGGGAGCCTGACCATGGATCGATCGATGACCCTGAAAACGAAAGCCGTGCGGGCGCTCACGGTGGCGAGCCTGGCCGGCCCGCTCGCGGGCTGCGCGTGGTTCGCGCCGAGCGGCGAGCCGCCCGCGATGCCGTCGCCCGCGCACTACGGCGCCGCGCCGCAAGTCGAGCAGACCGTGTCCGCGCACGGCGTCGCGCAGCAGTTCGAGGTCGGCGCGCAGCCGGTGCCGGACTGGTGGAAACAGTACCGTTCCGATGCGCTGAACGCGCTCGTCGACGAAGGGCTGCGCAACAGCCCGACGCTGAGCGCGGCGTCGCATTCGCTGGATGCCGCGCGCGAACAGTTGCGCGGTCAGATCGGCAGCTCGATGCTGCCGTCGATCGACGCGGGCGGCCAGGCCACGCGCCAGCGCGCGCTCGGCGTGCCGATTCCCGCGCTCGGCGCGCCGACGCTGCTGTACGACACGTTCGTCGGGCAACTGCAGGCGAGCTACACGGTCGACCTGTTCGGCGTGTCGCGCTTCGCGAACCGCGCGCTCGCGAAACGCGTCGACGTCAGCGCGTTCCAGCTCGAATCCGCGCGGCGCGCGCTGGCCGCGAACATCGTCACCGCATCGATCACCGTGTCGGTGCTCAATGCGCAGATCGACACGACCGAGCGGCTCGTCGCGCTCGCGAACGACCAGGCGCATGACGCGGAGCGCCGCCATGCGCTCGGTTCGGCCTCGCGCAGCGACGCGTTGAACGCCCGGCAAAGCGCCGACACGTTCGCCGCGAGCCTGCCCGCGCTACGCCAGCAGCGCGACTCGGCGCGTCACGCGCTCGCGGTGCTGGTCGGCCGCACGCCCGACCGGCCGCCGGCCGATCTCGCGCTCACCGATCTGCACCTGCCCGAGCAGGTGCCCGTCGTCGTGCCGTCGGACCTGCTGCAAAGCCGCCCCGACATCCAGGCCGCCGACGCGGGGCTGAAGGCCGCCGCCGCCGAAGTCGGCCTCGCGACCGCGCAGATGTTTCCGCAACTGTCGCTGTCGGCGGCGATGGGCAAAGGCGGCTTCAGCTGGCCGGCGATGCTGTCGGGCGCCGGCGCGATCTGGAACGTCGGCGCGTCGCTGAGCCAGCCGATCTTCCATGGCGGCGCGCTGCTCGCCCAGCGCCGCGCGGCGAAAGCGACCTACGAGGCCGCGGTCGACCAGTACAAGCAGGCGGTGCTCGGCGCGTTCCAGAACGTCGCCGATTCGCTCGCGGCGCTCGAGCACGACGCGGAGGCGCTCGATGCATCGTCGCGCGCCGCGCTGTCCGCACGGGGCGCGTACGACGACGCGGCCGCCCGCGTGCGGCTCGGTGCGTTGCCGCCGTCGGCGGCGCGCGCGAGCGAGCTGCAGTACCGCAATGCGCGGCTCGACGAGATTCGCGCGACCGGCGCACGGTTCGCGGATACCGCGCGGCTTTACCAGGCGATGGGCACGCCGCCGGCCGACACCGGCGACAAGTCCGTTAAAACCGGCCACGCGGCCGGCGACGGCACGGCCGGCACGCAAGCACGCGCCGCCACGCCCGACGCCGCCGTCCCTTCGGCGCAATAACCAGCCCCTTCGATCGGACGCGCGTACGGATTCCCGACACGCGCGTCCGATCGCCGATCTTCCGCTTGACCCTCACGTAGCGTAACGTTCGAGACTCCAGTGTGCGCACCGAACGGAGGAACGAATGCGGCTGAAAGTGGGAGACCTGGCGAAACGCAGCGGGCTGACCGTCCGCACGCTTCATCACTATCACGCAATCGGTCTGCTGACGCCTTCGGCGCGCGCCGACAACGGCTACCGGCTGTACGACCGCGACGACATCGCCCGGCTTCACCAGATCCAGGCCCTGCGTCGCTTCGGACTGTCGCTCGCCGAAATCGGCGATTACTTGAACCAGCCCGGTACCCCGCTCGTCGATCTCGTCGCGAAGCAGATCGCGTCGCTCGACCGCCAGCTCGCGCAAACCGCACAGCTGCGCGAGCGGCTCGCGAGCCTGCATGCGCAGCTCGCGGCGGGCACCGAGCCGGAACTGGCCGATTGGCTCACCACACTGGAGTTGATGACCGTGTACGACAAATATTTCTCCGAGGAAGAACTCGCGCGCCTGCCGATGTACCAGAAGAGCCAGGCGGGCGACGCGGAATGGACCGCGCTCGTTGCCGAAGTGCGCGCGCTGCACGAGGCGGGCGTGCCCGCCGAGGACGAGCGCGTCCGTGCGCTCGCCTCGCGCTGGATGGCGCAACTGGTGCGCGACACGAACAATGATCCGCGCCTGCTCGCGAAGCTGAACCTGATGCACGAGCACGAACCGTCGATGCAGTCGAAGATCGGCATTTCGACCGCGTTGCGCGACTATGTGCTGCGCGCTTCATCGGAAACGAAGATGCGGCTCTTCGAGAAGTATCTGGAGCCGGACGAGGTCCGCTTCATGCGGGCGCACTACGCCGAACGCGCGATGGAATGGCCGCAACTGATGGCCGACGTGCGCGACGCGATCGATGCGGGCGCGCAGCCCGATTCGCCGCAAGGCCGCGCGCTCGCGCAGCGCTGGCTCGAGCTGTTCTGCAGCTACGCGGGCCACGATCCGGCCACGCACGCGAAATTCCGCCACGCGCTGATGAACGAGCCGGCGCTGACGAAGGATTCGTGGACCGACGACACGCTGCTCGGTTTCGTGCGCGAAGCGATGGCGCAGTTGGCGCCGGCGCGTTGATCGCATGACGGGCGGGCGTCAGGCGGGGTTCCCGTGTGCCGCCCGTTTCACCATGGGCAGCCGGTATCGCGCGCACGACGGCCGGGCGCCCGCCTAGTCGTTGCGCAAGCTGACCGCGCGCCAGCGCTTCATCATGTGACGCAGAAACTCGGGCTGCGCCTTCAGATCTGCATTCGGCACGGGCGCCGCGCCGCCGTCGACGAACTTGCCGTTGACCATGACGGTTTCCTCGCCGCGCAGCACGTATTTGGTGCCCGCGTCGATCAGGAAGTACTTCACCTGATCGGCGCTCACGTCTCCCCGGCAACCGATCTTGTACGCGAACAGGAACTGCTTGCGGCCGTTGCCGAGCAGGTCGCGCATTTCGATCGACTTCGGCACGACGTCGAGAATCACGTCGACCGGGCAATCCTTCACGTAGTCGCGCACCGTCCAGTCGGGGTGGCCGTCGAGCGTCGCGGACACCTTGAGCTCGACGTCGTCGCCGGCCGCGGTTCTGGCGAGCGTCACCGCGTGTGCGCCGGCCGCATCGGTCCACGTGTAGTCGGCGGCGTGCGCCGGGCTGGCCAGCGCTGCGACTGCGAGCCACAGGCAACGCGAAAGGGCATGTCTTTTCATCGGTGGGAGCGAAAGCGCTGAAATCGAACGCGCCATTATCGACAAAGCCGCGTGCCGCCGCCAGCCGCGCGCGCCCCGCCCGTTCAGCGCTCGCGCGAGCCGAGGCCGAGCGCCTTCATCCGCCGGTACAGCGTCCGCTCGCTCAATCCGAGCTGCTCGGCCAGCGCCTTGCGCGTGCCGTCGAACGTGCGCGCGATACGAACCAGCTCGGCATCCGACACGCCGCGCGCGTCCGCCGCCTGCGCGTGCGGCGCCGCCGCTGCCGCGACGAGTTCGGCCGGCAGATGCTCGACGCGGATCGTCCCGTCGTCGGCGAACAGGCACGCGCGTTCGAGCACGTTGCGCAGCTCGCGGATGTTGCCGGGCCACGCATATGCATCGAGGCACGCCCGCGCGCGCTCGGTCAGCGTGAATGGCCGCGCATTCGCGTCGCCCGCGTTGCCGCGCGTGTTCGCGATCCGCCGCAGGATCGATTCGGCCAGCAGCGCGACGTCGCCCTGCCGTTCGCGCAGCGCCGGCAGCGGAATCGGAAACGCGTTGATCCGGTAGTAAAGATCCTGCCGGAACCGGCCGTCGTCGATCATCTCGCGCAGCGGCTTGTGCGTGGCCGCGACCAGCCGGAAATCCGCACGCAGCGCCTCGACGCCGCCCACGCGCCGGAACGTGCCCGATTCGATCAGCCGCAGCAGCTTCACCTGCATCGGCAGCGGCACGTCGCCGATCTCGTCGAGAAACAGCGTGCCGCCCTGCGCGGTTTCGACGAGGCCCGGCTTGCGCTGGTTCGCGCCGGTGAACGCGCCCTTCTCGTAGCCGAACAGTTCGCTCTCGAACAGCGTCTCGGCGATCCCCGAGCAATCGACGACGACGAACGGCCCCATCGCGCGGTCGCTCGCCTCGTGCAGCGCGCGGGCGAACAACTCCTTGCCGGTGCCCGATTCGCCGAGCAGCAGCACCGGCAGCGTCGAGGGTGCCACGCGCTGCAGCGCGCCGAGCGCCGCGTTGAATGCATCGGAGCCGCCGACGAGCCCTTCCGCGCTCGGCTGCGCGGACGCGCTACGCACCGTCGTCAGCCGCTCGACGTACGCGATCACGTTGCCGTGTGCATCGAAGATCGGCCGCAGCTCGACGTCGACATGCTCGGGGCCGCGCGGCGTGTGATGGATGTGCAGCACGCGGTTCAGCCCGCGCGACTCGAGCGCCTGCTTCATCGGGCAATGCTCGCCGGCCTGGTCGCACGGCACGTCGTAGTGGTGCGACACCTGGAAACAGTGCCGGCCCACATGCTCGACGCCGGCCACGCCGAACTGGCGCCGGTACGCATCGTTCGCCGCGAGGATCCGGTAGTCGGGATCGACCACGATCATCGGCTGCGGATCCTGCTCGAGATACGCGACGAGCGCGCGGACGTCCGGCATCGCGGCGCGGCGCGGAACAGGGACGATCGGAATGGTGTCGTGCGGATTCATGCGGCGGCTCGCTCGGCGAAGGGGCGCCCGGACGGACTGCCAGGCTGGCTGCCAATTCTGCCACGACACTGCCAGTTGTGGCAGTCCTCGTCTGCCGCCGGATGTCGCCGCCACTTCCTCAGGGCCGCCGACGCCCCGAAAATCCGTGCTGAATCAAGCCCCTGCCACATCGGCAGATGCTGCGTCGCAGACTGGCACGCTTCTTGAGACAAAGACCGCGATTGCAGATGCAGAACCCGATCGAGGACACCCCGTGAGCAACGCCCCCGCCCTGTCGGTCGAAGGTTTTTTCGACCCGGCCACCCACACCGTCAGCTATCTCCTGCTCGATACGGCGAGCCGCGCGTGCGCGCTGATCGACAGCGTGCTCGACTACGACCCGAAATCCGGCCGCACGCGCACCGCCAGCGCCGACCGGCTGATCGCGCGCGTCGCCGAACTCGGCGCGACCGTGCACTGGCTGCTGGAGACGCACGTCCATGCCGACCACCTGTCGGCCGCGCCCTACCTGAAAGCACGGGTCGGCGGCCAGATCGCGATCGGTTCGCACGTGCGCCGCGTGCAGCACGTGTTCGGCACGCTGTTCAACGCGGGGCCGGGCTTCGCGGAAGACGGCCGCCAGTTCGACCGGCTCGTCGACGACGGCGACACGCTCGCGCTCGGCGCGCTGACGATCCGCGCGCTGCACACGCCGGGCCACACGCCCGCGTGCATGACCTACTGCGTGGACGACGCGACGCAGCGCGTGGCGTTCGTCGGCGACACGCTGTTCATGCCCGACTACGGCACGGCCCGCTGCGACTTCCCCGGCGGCGACGCGCGCACGCTGTACCGCTCGATCGCGCGCGTGCTCGCGCTGCCCACCGACACGCGCCTGTTCCTGTGCCACGACTACCAGCCGGGCGGCCGCGACGTGCAGTTCGTGACGACCGTCGCCGAGCAGCGCCGCGCGAACGTGCACGTGAAGGACGGCGTGAGCGAGGACGATTTCGTCGCGATGCGCACCGCGCGCGACGCGACGCTCGACATGCCGGTGCTGATGTTGCCGTCCGTGCAGGTCAACATGCGCGCCGGCCACCTGCCCGAACCCGAGAACAACGGCGTGCGCTACCTGAAGATTCCGCTCGACGCGATCTGAGTGCTGCACCCCACCGAGAACCCCGACATGACCACCATCCGCAAGCTGACCGACACGCTGTCGGTCTCGCCGCAGATCGCGGCGGCCGACCTGCCCGCGCTTCACGCGGCGGGCATCCGCGCGATCATCTGCAACCGGCCCGACGGCGAAGGCGCCGACCAGCCGACCGTCACCGAAATCCGCGCGGCCGCCACGCCGCTCGGCATCGACGTGCATTACCTGCCGGTCGATACCGGCAAGGTGACCGACGACCAGGCCGCGCGGTTCGGCGCGCTCGTCGCGTCGCTCGACGGGCCTGTACTCGCGTACTGCCGCAGCGGCACGCGCTCGGCCACGCTGTGGGCGCTGTCGCAGGCGGGGCTGCGTCCGCTGGACCACCTCGTCGCCACCGCCGGCGCAGCCGGCTACGACCTGAGCGCGCTTGCATCGCGTGTCACGCAAAACAGCCGCCACACGGCGCCGGCCGTCGACGCACGGCACGACATCGTGATCGTCGGCGCCGGTGCGGCCGGCATCGCCGTCGCGTCGAGCCTGCTCGCGCGCGACGCGTCGCTCGACATCGCGGTGATCGATCCCGCCGACGTCCACTATTACCAGCCCGGCTGGACGATGGTCGGCGCGGGCGTGTTCCAGCCCGGCACTACCGCGCGGCCGATGACCGACGTGCTGCCGCGCGGCGTGCACCGCATCCGGGCCGCCGTCGCGGGCTTCGAGCCCGACGCGCACGTCGTGGTGCTCGACGGCTGCCGGCGCATCGGTTATCGCAAGCTCGTCGTATGCCCGGGGCTCAAGCTCGACTGGCACGCGATCGACGGCCTCGCCGACACGCTCGGCCACAACGGCGTCACGTCGAACTATCGCTACGATCTCGCGCCGTACACGTGGGAGCTCGTGCGCGCGTTCCGCGGCGGCAATGCGCTCTTCACGCAGCCGCCGATGCCGATCAAGTGCGCGGGCGCGCCGCAAAAGGCGATGTACCTGTCGTGCGATCACTGGCGGCGCACGGGGCGCCTCGACGCCGCGAACGTCGAATTCCTGAATGCGGGCGGCGCGTTGTTCGGCGTCGCCGATTACGTACCCGCGCTGATGGAGTACGTGGAAAGCTACGACATCGCGCTGTCGTTCGGCCACAACCTCGTCGCGATCGACGGGCCCGCGCGCCGTGCGACGTTCTCGCACGCGCTGCCCAACGGCGGCAAGGAAACCGTCGAGCGTTCGTTCGACATGATCCACGTCGTGCCGCCGCAGAAGGCGCCCGATTTCGTGCGTGCGAGCCCGCTCGCCGACGCGGCCGGCTGGATCGACGTCGATCCGGCGACGCTGCGCCACAAGCAGTTCGAGGACATCTACGCGCTCGGCGACGTCACCAACACGACCAATGCGAAAACGGCCGCGGCTGCCCGCAAGCAGGCGCCCGTCGTCGCGCACAACCTGCTCGCATCGCTCGGCCGCGCGTACGGCGACGCCGCCTACGACGGCTACGGCTCGTGCCCGCTCACCGTCGAGCGCGGCAAGATCGTGCTCGCCGAATTCCTCTACGGCGGCAAGGTCGCGCCGACCTTCCCCGCGTGGCTCATCGACGGCAAACGCCCGTCGCGGCTCGCGTGGCTGCTCAAGGAGCGCGTGCTGCCGCCGCTCTACTGGAAGGCGATGCTCAAGGGCCGCGAATGGCTCGCGAAGCCCGCGATCGCCCGTTGACCGGAGCACGATGACGTCATGCTGATTTCCCTCGTACTCGGCGGCTTCGTCGGCGCCGTGCTCGGTTTGACCGGCGCCGGCGGCGGCATTCTCGCGGTGCCCGCGCTCGTCGTCGGGATGAGCTGGCCGATGCAGCAGGCCACGCCGGTCGCGCTCGTCGCGGTGGCGGGCAGCGCCGCGCTCGGCGCGCTCGAAGGTTTTCGCCGCGGGCTCGTGCGCTACCGCGCGGCGCTGCTGATGGCCGTGGCCGGCGTGCCGCTGACCACGCTCGGCGTGCGGCTCGCGCACGTGCTGCCGCAGCGCCTGCTGCTCACGCTGTTCGCGCTGACGATGCTGGTCGTCGCCGCTCGCCTGCTGCGACAGGCACTGCGGCGGCAGGCGGCCGATACGGACGCGTCGCCGCTATGCGTCGGCCGCGTGAATCCCGATACGGGCCGGCTCGTGTGGTCGTGGCCCGTGGGCATCGCGCTGGCGTCGACCGGCGCGGTCACGGGCTTGATGACGGGGTTGCTCGGCGTCGGCGGCGGCTTCGTGATCGTGCCGATGCTGCGCAAGTTCACGAACGTGTCGATGCATGGCGTGGTCGCGACGTCGCTGATGGTGATCGCGCTGGTCGGCACCGGCGGCGTGCTTGCAACGCTCGTGTCGGGCACGCGCGCGCCGCTCGACGTGACGCTGTGGTTCACCGTCGCGACCGCGCTCGGCATGGCCGCCGGCCGCGGTGCGTCGCGCCACCTCGCCGCACGGCATGTGCAGGCCGGTTTCGCGGCCGTGCTCGTGTGTGTCGCGCTCGGCTTGCTGGCCAAGGCGGCGTTCGGCGCATGAACGACG
The DNA here is from genome assembly GCF_014211915.1 of Burkholderia cenocepacia. Classification (NCBI taxonomy): domain Bacteria; kingdom Pseudomonadati; phylum Pseudomonadota; class Betaproteobacteria; order Burkholderiales; family Burkholderiaceae; genus Burkholderia; species Burkholderia cenocepacia. The sequence continues at coordinate 2,507,763 of NZ_CP060039.1, forward strand.
GCGACGCGCCGGCGATCGTTACGCGCCGCCAAAACAAAACGCCCGGGCCGACTCGTCGTCGGCACCGGGCGTTTTTCATGATGGCCGCAATCGGCGTGTCAGGCCGCGAACCCCGCCAGCCGCTTGCGCTCCTGACGCAGCATCACGAAGTTCGCGATCACGACGCCGGCCGTCACCGCGATGATGAACAGCGTCGCGAGCGCGTTCATCTCCGGGTTCAGGCCGAGGCGCACGCGCGAGAACACGACGAGCGGCAGCGTCGTCGAGCCGGGGCCCGACAGGAACGCCGACAGCACGAGGTCGTCGATCGACAGCGTGAACGACAGCAGCCAGCCCGCGATCAGCGCCTGCGAGATCAGCGGCAGCGTGATCGTGAAGAACACCTTCAGCGGTGTCGCGCCGAGATCGAGCGCGGCTTCTTCCAGCGACGGGTTCAGCTCGCGCACGCGCGACTGCACGATGATCGCGACGTACGAGATGCACAGCATCACGTGGCCGAGCCAGATCGTGAACACGCCGCGCTCGGCCGGCCAGCCGATCCACTTCGCCAGCTCGATGAACAGCAGCAGCAGCGAGATCCCCTGGATCACCTCGGGAATCACGAGCGGCGCGTTGATCATCCCGCTGAACAGTGCGAAGCCGCGAAAGCGCCCCATCCGCGCGAGCACGAAGCCGGCCCACGTGCCGATGAACACCGACGCGAACGCGGTCAGCACGCCGATCTTCAGCGACAGCCACGCGGCCGTCAGCAGCTCGTCGTCCTCGACGAGCGCCGCGTACCAGCGGAACGAGAAGCCCGACCACACGGTGACGAGCTTCGACTCGTTGAACGAATAGACGATCAGGCTGATGATCGGGATGTACAGGAACGCAAAGCCGACGAACAGCGCCGCGAACTGCAGGTAGCGATTCGGCTTCATCGACGGCCTCCCTGTTCCTTCGCCTGGAAGTGCTGGAACATCGCCATCGGCACGAGCAGCAGCAGCACCATCGCGCAGGTCACGGCAGACGCCATCGGCCAGTCCGCGTTGTTGAAGAACTCGTTCCACATCACGCGGCCGATCATCAGCGTATTCGCGCCGCCGAGCAGCTCCGGAATCACGTACTCGCCGACCGCCGGGATGAACACCAGCAGGCTACCCGCGATGATGCCGTTCTTCGACAGCGGCAGCGTGATCTGCACGAACGCCTTCCACGGCTTCGCGCCGAGGTCGTAAGCGGCTTCGAGCAGGCGCAGGTCCATCTTCACGAGGTGCGCATAGAGCGGCATCACGAGGAACGGCAGGTACGAATACACCATCCCGATGTACACCGCGTAATTCGTGCGGTACAGCTCGATCGGCGTATGCGTGAGCCCGATCCACATCAGGAAGTTGTTCAGGAGCCCGTTGTTCTTCAGGATGCCGATCCACGCATATACGCGGATCAGGAACGACGTCCAGAACGGCAGCATCACGCCCATCATCAGCAGGTTGCGGGTGGCCGGGTTCGAGCGTGCGATGTAGTACGCCATCGGGTAGCCGAGCAGCAAGCACAGCAACGTCGTGATCGCGGCGACCCACACCGAGTTCACGTAGGTCGCGAAATACAGGCTGTCCGTGAACAGGAACGCGTAGTGCGACAGGTTCAGCGCGATGTGCACGACGCCGTCCGCGTACGACGCGAGCTCCGTATACGGCGGGATACCGAGCTGCAGCTCCGCGAAGCTGATCTTCACGACCAGCACGAACGGCACGAGGAAGAACAGCACGAGCCACGTGAACGGCCCGGCCACGACCGCCGTGGCGCCCGTCAGGTTGAAGCGCCGCACCGGCCACTCGAGCAGGGACTTGAACGCGTTCATGACGTCAGCACCACGCCGGCGGTCGCGCTCCAGCGCACGTAGATCTCGTCGCCGAGCGCCGGCGTGTCGAGTTCGGAAATCGCGAGGCTCGACACGTTCGCGATCACCGTCTTGCCGCCGTCGAGCTTCACGTGATACAGCGAATAGCCGCCCATGTACGCGACATTGCTGATCCGGCCGCGCGCCCAGTTGAACGCGCCTTCGGGCGGCTTGCGCGTGAGCGCGATCCGCTCGGGGCGCACCGACACGGTGACCGGCATCCCGAGCGGGCCCGAGATCCCGTGGCTCACGTACAGCCGGCTCGGCAGTTCCGGCGATTCGATGTACACGTGATCGGGCTCGTCCTCGACCGTCACGCCGTCGAACAGGTTCGTCGAGCCGATGAATTCGGCCGAGAAGCGGCTGTTCGGGTATTCGTACACTTCGTTCGGCGAGCCGATCTGCACGATCTGGCCTTCGCTCATCACCGCCAGGCGGTTCGCCATCGTCATCGCCTCTTCCTGGTCGTGCGTAACCATGATGCAGGTGACGCCGACCTTGTTCAGGATGTTGACGAGTTCGATCTGCGTGCGCTGGCGAATCTGCTTGTCGAGCGCGGACATCGGCTCGTCGAGCAGCAGCAGCTTCGGGCGCTTGACCAGCGAGCGGGCCAACGCAACACGCTGCTGCTGGCCGCCGGAGAGTTGATGCGGCTTGCGCTTTGCGTACTTGCCCATCTGCACGAGTTCGAGCGCGGATGCGACGCGCGCCTTCAGCTCGGCCTTCGGCGTGCCTTCCTGCTTCAGCCCGAACGCGACGTTCGACTCGACCGACATGTGCGGGAACAGCGCATACGACTGGAACATCATGTTCACGGGCCGCTTGTACGGCGGCATCTGCGCGAGGTCCTCGCCGTCGATCAGGATCTTGCCCGACGTGACCGTCTCGAGGCCCGCGAGCATCCGCAGCAACGTCGACTTGCCGCAGCCCGAGCTGCCGAGCAGCGCGAACAGCTCGCCCTGGCGCACGGTCAGGTTGACGCTGCGCACGGCTTCGGTGTCGCCGAATTTCTTGACGACGTCGACGATCTGGACAAAGTTCTCGGCGCGCGCATCGGCGCCGGAGGAGGAAACGGAGAACGGCGCGCCCGCGACCGGCGCGCCCGACTGGCTATTCATGATGTGCTGCTTCTCTCCTGCGTTAGACGAACAAAGCCCCCGGGGCACCAGGGGCTTCATGACTGCTGATTCACTTCGGCTCGCGTCAGCGGCCCGACTTCAGCTCGGTCCACAGACGCGTCTGCAGACGCTGGATTTCGGGCGGCAGCGGCTTGAGCAGGAACAGCGTCTTCACGACGTCGGCCGGCGGGTAGACGGCCGGATCGTTCGCGACGTCGGGCCGCACGTACTTGCGTGCCTCGGCGTTGGCGCTCGGGTAGTACACCGCGTTGGTGATCGCCGCGTGCACCTTCGGATCCTCGATGTAGTTGATCCACTGCAGCGCGGCTTCCTTGTTCTTCGCATCCTTCGGGATCGCCATCACGTCGAACCACACCGGCGCGCCGCCCTTCGGAATGTAGTACTCGATCTTGTACGGCTTCTTCGCCTCGATCGCGCGATGCTTCGCGATCACGACATCGCCCGACCAGCCGAACGCGAAGCAGATGTCGCCGCCGACCAGGTCGTTGATGTAGCCCGACGAGTTGAATTGCGTGATGTATGGACGGATCTTCTTCAGCACGTCCATCGCGGCCTTGTAGTCGGCCGGGTTCGTGCTCATCGGGTCCTTGCCGATGTAGTGCAGCGCCGCCGCGAACATCTGGTCGGGCGCGTCGAGCACCGACACGCCGCAGGTCTTCAGCTTCGCGAGGTTTTCCGGCTTGAACAGGATGTCCCAGTTGTCGAGCGGCACCTTGCCGAGCGCCTGCTGCGCCTTCGTCAGGTTGTACGCGAGGCCGGTCGTGCCGTATGCCCAGGGCACCGAGTACTTGTTGCCCGGGTCCGCGCCGGCGACGAGCGCCATCAGTTGCGGATCGAGATACTTGAGGTTCGGCAGCTTCGACTTGTCGAGCGGCGCGAAGATGCCGGCGGCGATCTGCTTGCCCGCGTAGTTGCTGGTCGGCACGACGATGTCGTAGCCCGAGCTGCCCGTCAGCAGCTTCGCCTGCAGCGTGTCGTCGCTGTCGTAGTTGTCGTAGCGGACCTTGACGCCCGCCTGCTTCTCGAAGTTCGGGATCGTGTCCTTCGCAATGTAGTCCGACCAGTTATAGATATTGAGCTGCGTATCCTTCGCCGCCGCCGCCGACGCACCCACGCACAGCGCGAGCGCTGCGAACCGGCCCACTACCTTTGCTTTCATCCCGTTCTCCCTCCGGCCGGACACGTTGCCCGGCTGCCGTCTGCCTCGTCATGGCGGCGCATTCTGGCGCGCCGCCCCTCGAAAACCCCGAAAACTACCATCATTCGCGCCCCGTCACAAAAAAATCATGCCGGTGTCGCGCAAACGGAACAGATTCCCGCCGCCGGCCCGTCGGGCCGCCCGTGCGGCGGGGCGTTCCGGGGGAATTCTATCGGGTAATCGGCGGCTGTCCACCGGGAAAAACGGACAGCGGCGAAGCTGCGTTCGCGTGCCGGGTGCGCCCGCCCGGCGACCGCGCTCGACGCGCGGCCGCACTGTCCCGATCCCGCGCCGGGACGGCACGCCGGCGCGAGCGTCCGGCCGGGTCGCCGCGATGCATTAAAATGGCGGCTGACGATTCAACTGCGCGAACCCTCCCGATGGCCTCCAATCTTCACGATCTTCCCGACAGCCCCTGCATCGGCGTGTGCTCGACGCTCTTCGACGAAGTCTGCAAGGGCTGCGGCCGCACGGCCGCCGAAGTCTCGAACTGGGTATTCCTGAGCGACGACGAAAAGCGCGCGGTGTGGGAGCGCATCACGCGCGAAGGCACCGCGATGCGCTTCCAGTACGACAAGCTGTAAACCGGCCGCCCATAAAAAAAGCGGCATGCAGACCGCCATGCCGCCAACCCCAACTCTGTTCTTGTTCCGTCGCGTCTAGAACTTCATCCCCACGCCCACGCCGACGATCAACGGATCGATGTGCAGCGTGCCGATGCCCTTGTCGCCCAGCGTCGCATCGGTGCTCATCCAGATCTTCTTCACGTCGACGTTCATGAACACCTTCTTCGTCAATTGCACGTCCACGCCGAACTGCAACGCGGGGCCGAAGCTGCTCTTGTTGATCGACACGCCCTCCCCGCCGACGTTGAGCCCGTTGTTGTAGAAGTACGTGTAGTTCAACCCGGCGCCGACGTACGGGCGCACCTTGCCCGCATGGTTGAAGTGATACTGCAGCAAGAGTGTCGGCGGCAGCACGCCCACGCCGCCGAGATTGCCGAGGCTCGACGTCAGCTGATGCCGCGACGTGCCGAGGATCAGCTCGACGCCGAGGTAGTCGCGGATCATGTACGTGAAGTCGAGCTCGGGCACGATCGCGTTATTCACGCCGGTGTTGATCGCGCCGAGCGTGTCGCTCGCGCGCTCGTTCGGCTGGATGCTGATCGCGCGCAGCCGGACCAGTACGTCCCCCTGGTTGATGCCGTCGCCCGGCGACGCCGCGTGCGACAGCGACGGCATCGCAATGGCGGCCGCGACGACGACGGCGGTGGCACAAGTTCGAATCGTTTTATGCATGGTACGGACCCCCAAAGAATGGTTTCCATTCTCCCTGTAGGGTCTTTTCGTCATCTTGATATTGGTCAAGCCAGCGTAAACGTGGGACGGTTTGCCGCAGGCTCGGTCGCACTGCCCGTCAGCAGCAGGTCGAGCAGATCGCGCACGCTGCGGATCGCACGGCCGAACGGCAATGCTTCGCGGCCGCGGAAGAACAGCCCGTTCGCGACGTCGCCGCGCAGCGCGGCCGCGAGCCGCGTGTCGATGCAGAAGTGGCCGAACTTCTCGATGCCGTCGCGCAGTCCGCATACGCTTAGGCATTCGAGCGCGGTCGGGCAACGCTGCTTGAACGCGCCTAGCTTGTTGCGAATGCGCGTCTCGTTGCGCAGGTAACGATCGAGCCACGGCGTCTTCACCGCACGCGCGGGCAGGCCCGTCACGCTGACGAATTCGACGATGTCATCGGGCGTCGCATCGGCGAGCACGCGCTTGAAGTGCGGATGCGCGTCGCCCTCTTCGGTCACCGCGAACGGCGTCCCCACCTGCACGCCATTCGCGCCGGCCGCGAACGCCGCGCGCACCGTGTCGTGACTGTTGATCCCGCCGGCCACGATCAGCGGGATCGTGTCGCGCGCGATGCCGAGCGACGCCATCACCTGCGCGGTCTCGTCCAGCACGCGCGCGAAATCGAAGCGGGCATCGTGCATGTCGTCGATCTGCGTGACGCCGAGGTGGCCGCCCGCGTGCGCCGGATGCTCGATCACGATCGCATCGGGCAGGCGTCCCTTCTTCATCCACTTCTTCAGCACCAGCGCGATCCCGCGGCTGTCCGACAGGATCGGGATCAGCGCGATGTCGTGCCCTTGCGTGAGGTCGGGCAGGTCGAGCGGCAGGCCCGCACCCATCACGATCGCATCCGCGCCCTCGTCGCACGCGACCCGCACGTAGTCCGCCTGCGCGCTCACCGCCTTCATCACGTTGACCGCGATCATCCCGCGCCCTTCGCTGTACGTTTTCGCGAGACGGATCTCGCGCGCGAGCGCGTCGAGGTTCGCCGCCTCGAGCGTCGCGCGATCGGGTTGCGCGCGACACCGCGCGAGCAGATCCGCATGATGGTGACGCAGGTCGATGCTCGCGATCGTGCCGACCGCGCCTTCGCGCGCGACGCTGCCCGCCAGCCGGTGCGCGGAGATGCCGACGCCCATGCCGCCCTGCACGACGGGCAGCAAGGTGCGGCCGCGGATCGTCAGCGGCGGAAAGGAAGTGCGTACGGTCATCTGAAACCTCGTCGGAACATCGGAACCGCGATGATCGACGATCCACCGCCGCGCACCTTGACGGCCGTCAATAAAAAACGGCACGCAAGCGTGCCGTTTTTCCGGTTCGGGCCGCGCGCGGCGTTCAGGCCGGCTTCGCCGGCTTCAACTGCATCGACTTGTACTCGAGATACTCGTCGAGCCCGTACACGCCGTTCTCGCGGCCGTACCCCGACTGCTTGAAGCCGCCGAACGGCGCGGCGCCGTTCCACGTGCCGCCGTTGATGTCGACCTGCCCGGTGCGGATGCGGCGCGCGACGCGCATCGCGCGTTCGTCGCTGCCGGCCCACACCGCGCCGCCGAGCCCGTACGGCGAATCGTTCGCGATGCGCACGGCCTCGTCTTCATCGCGATAGGTGATGATCGACAGCACCGGCCCGAAGATCTCTTCCTGCGCGATCGTCGCTTTCGGATCGACCCGGCCGAACACGGTCGGCTTCACGAAGAAGCCCTTCGCGAGCCCTTCCGGCAAGCCGGTGCCGCCCGTCACGAGTTCCGCGCCTTCGTCGATGCCGCGCTGGATGTAGGCCTGCACGCGCTGCTGCTGCGCGGCCGACGCCAGCGCGCCGAGGCGCGTCGCGTCCTGCCGCGGGTCGCCCGCGACGTACGCTTCGGCCGCCGTCTTCGCGAGCTCGCGCGCTTCGTCGTAGCGGGCCTCCGGCACCAGCATCCGCGTATGCGCGGAGCAGGTCTGCCCCGCGTTCAGGTAGCACGCGTTGACCGTGCCCTTCACCGCCGTCGCGAAATCGGCATCGTCGAGGATCACCGACGCCGACTTGCCGCCCAGCTCCAGCGCGACGCGCTTGACGCCCGCGGCCGCCAGCTCGGCCACGCGCTTGCCCGCGCGCGTCGAGCCGGTGAACGACACCATGTCGACGTCCGGATCGGTGGCCAGCACCTCGCCGACGACCGGGCCATACCCGCACACGAGGTTGAACACGCCGGCCGGCAGCCCGGCCTCGTGGATCGCTTCGGCGAGCATGAACGCGTTGAGCGGCGCGACTTCGGACGGCTTCAGCACCACCGTGCAGCCGGCCGCGAGCGCCGGCGCGACCTTCAACGTGACCTGGTTGAGCGGGTAGTTCCACGGCGTGATCGCCGCGACGACGCCGACCGGTTCGCGCACCACCAGCGAATTGCCGACCTGCGCCTCGAATTCGAACGATTCGGCCAGCTTCGCGTACGCCTTCCAGTTGTAGATCGGGCCGCCGACCTGGATCGCGCGCGACAGCTTGATCGGCATGCCGACTTCGCCGGTGATCGACTGCGCGAGTTCCTCGCTGCGCGCCTGCAGGCGCTCGACGATCTTGCGCAGGTAGCCCGCGCGCGTCGCGGCCGGCGTGGCCGCCCACGCATCGAACGCCGCGCGCGCCGCGCGGATCGCGTCCTGCGCGTCGGACGCGACGCCCTCGGGAATCCGGCCGATCACGGCTTCGGTGCCCGAATCGATCACGTCGATGGTGCCGGTGCCGGCCGGTTGTCGCCATGCGCCGTCGATGTAGAACTGGTCGTAGATTTTCATCGTGTTCCGCCTCCAGGGAAGCCGCCATTCTAGCGAGCGTTTCGGTGACTGGTGTGACGAATGACAGCCGTTCGAAAAGGCCGGCACGCCCGCGCGCCGCAGCTCCGCCGTCCGCCGCGCATGGCCGGGAAGGCATTCGTCGGGCCGCCGCCACGTCAGCATCCGCCCGGGTGCGCGGCCGGGCCCGCATCGTGCTATGTTTTTATTATCGGCATCGGCCCTTTGCGGCCGGCGCCGCCCGGAATCGACGCACTTCGTGAGCGCTGCCATGTCCGACGCATCCCATACCCTCGGCTCGCAAGACCGCCTGGAGCTGCTTTGCTGGCTCACCTGCGGCAACCTCGGCGCGTTTTACCTCAACGAATCATGGCCGGACGCCGCGTTCCAGGTGCAGGCCGCGCACCGCTGGCTCGACCGCCATCACCGCCAGGCCGACTGGCTGTCGGTCGCCAAGCTCGCGGCGCTCGCGCAGGACATCGCGAAGCGGCATGCGGGGTTCGTCGACGCGTCGTGGGCGCGCGACGCGGTCGAGGAAATCGTCGATACCGACGATCTCGACTATCGGGCCAAACTCGTGCAATGGGTGTACGAAGACTGCTGCAAGGCGCTCGCGGACAAGCGGCTGGCGGATTGAGCCGCGCAGTCGCCGCCTTGCGCCTTGCGCGGGTCGCGGCATCGACTCGCGCGACGTGCTTTTCGCCGTGACGAACGTCACGGCCGGAATGACTGACGGGGAGGCGGCACCTGCGCACCGCCTCCCGGCGCTGGCACGCGCGACGCGTGCCGATCGATTTACAGCAGCGACTTGGCCTGCGTCAGCACCTTGTCGCAGATCTGCTTGGTCACCTGCTGCTTCAGGCCGCCGCCGCTCAGGTCGAGCTTGCTGCCGTTGCCGGCGTCGAGAATCCCGCTCGCGCCGCTCGTATAGCCGCTGTCGGACGACGCGGACGCGTTGCCGCCGAGCTTGCCGAGCAGCGCGTCCTTCACCGACGATGCGCTGCTGCCCGTCGCGCCGCCGAGATAATTGTTCTGGATGCAGAACTGCAGCAGCCCCGCGACGTTGCCGGTGCTGCCCGGCGTCAGCGACGCACCGCCACCGCCCGTCAGCGCGCCACCAAGGCCGCCGAGATTGCCGAGCACCCCGCCCGCGCTGCCGCCCGAATCGCCGCTACCGCCCACCTGTTTCAGGACGTCGCCCAGTTGCGCATGGGCGACCGAAAACGGCGCGAGCAATCCGATCAGCGCGCCGGCAACGGTCGCGCGGTAAAGACGTGCATTCATGTAAAGCCTCCCGGTTGTGACTGCGTGAATACCGCGAATCGCATTCAAGGATACGCAATCGACCCGGGCATGACAGCCTTCGAAGCCGCATGAAACGTCAGGCATCGTGATATATCGCGGCGATTTGACGATGCTTGACGGACGATTCCGCACGGCATCGCCGGCTCGGCAGGTGCGCAACCACCGTGCCGTGTCGCCAGCCCGCGCGAAGCGTCATAGAATCGTCGTCGCCGGCCGTTCGGCGGCTGCGGCTCGACATTCACCTCGAACACGAAGGACATTCGCGTGGCGCCTGCCCATCGATTTCTGCTGATCGCCGGCGCATCCACTGCGCTGATGGGCGGCGCCGCTGCTGCGGAGGCTGTCGAGGCTGCGCACGCCACCACGACGGCCGCGTCCTGTGCATCGCCTTCGTTCGATCGCTATCCGGCACCGGCCGCCGCCCGCACACCACGCAAACCGGCTGCCGCGCCGCGGCTCACCAGCAAGGAGGCGCGCCTGTACCGCACCGTCATTCGCGACGAATTCGCGCAACCGGCCAATTTTGCCGGTCACTATCGCGTCGCGATCTGGGGTTGCGGAACGGATTGCCGAAATTTCGCGATCGTCGACAAGAACACCGGCGCGACGTACACGATGAGCGGCGTGAAAGCCGTCTCGGGCGTGATGGGCAACGACGACGAGCGCGTCGACTTCCGCGCCGGCAGCAGGCTGCTGATCATCTCTGGCTGCTTCGACGACGATTGCGACGCCGGCAACGCGAAAGCGGCCCGGTTCTTCTACGAATGGACCGGGTCGCGGCTGCGTCCAGTCGGCCGGTGTCCGCTGGCCATCGAGCCGGTTCAATAAGCGGCCCGGGCCAGCCATGACAACCATTTACCTCAGTTTCGACGACGGCCCCGGCCCCTCGACGCCTGCGCTGCTCGACGTGCTGCACGACGCATCCTGCACGGCGACCTTCTTCGTGCTCGGCAAGCATCTCGCGGGCGCGCTCGACGTCGCAACGAGAATCGCGCGCGACGGCCACCGGCTCGGCAACCATACGTATTCGCACGCGAAACCGGGCGCGCTCGCTGACGCCGCACTGATCGACGAGATCGACACGACCGACGCGCTGATTCGCGACGTCTACCGTCGCGCCGGCCTTGCCGCGCCGGACACGATCCCGCTGCGCCTTCCATACGGGTTGATGCCGCAGGACGATCGCGCAGCCGTGCTCGCGCGCGCACAACGCGAACACACGGGCTGGACCGCGATACTGGACGACTGGCAACGGCCGGCGCCGTCGCCGCACGCGCTGTTCGACGCGATGTGCGCGCATGTCGATGCCTGCGCGGCGCAGCATCGCGACGTGCTGTTCTGCCTGCACGACGGATCACGGCACGGCGACACGCGGCCCAACACGGTCGAAGCGGTGCGGCTGTTCCTGAACCGGCAGCGCGCTGCCGCCATGCCCCGTTAGCCCGCGGGCACCGCCCCGGCCAGCAACTGGCGCCAGCCGCCGAGGAATCCGATACCGGGCCCCGGCATCCATAGGCCCCGCTGCGCCGCCTCGAGATGGATCAGCGTCTGGTCCGCGCAGAACAACGTCATCAGCGCGTCGTGGTTGTCGCGCAGCCAATCCGGCGCCGCATCCGGCCGTGTCGCCGCATAGGTCTCCAGACCGGCCATCCATCGCCCGCGATCGAACACGAAGCCATCATCCCGGCCCGCATCGCGCGACAGCGCGAACGACGCAAAGGCCGCTTCGAGCCATTGCGCTCCCTGCCCCACATCGTCGAAATCCAGCACGCCGTTCACCGCGTTGCCGACATACAGCAGGTTGCCCGCGTGATAGTCGCCGTGCAGCCAATGCACCGGCCCCGTGAGCCACGCGGCTGCCGCGTCGAGATGTATGCCGATCCGTCGGATCACCGTGTCGTAGGCGTCGCGCAGATCGCCCAGCAGAGACGGCATCGCACGCGCCGCGACACGCGCATGACGGGCCGACAGCCACGCGAGCGGCGCTGCTTCGCTTGCCGGTATCGCGGCCAGCGCCGTATGCAGATGCGCGAGCGTGCGCATCGCATCGGTCGCTCCCGCGTGCGCGTCGTCCGGCAAGCCGGGACGGCCGTCGATATGCTCGAACAGATGCAGCCAGCGTCCGTCGGGCATCTGCACGCCGGTTTGCGCATCGACAGTCGGCCGCAACCGCGGTAGCGCGGGCAGCAGCCGCGATGTGCGCGCGTCGCCGAGACGGGCGAGGATCGACGCCTCGCGCTGCATTTGCCCGACCGGCTTGCCGGACCACGACACGCGCAGCACCGCGCGCCCCGCGTCGCACTCGACGAGATAGGTTTTGTTAGTATGGCCCGACACCAGCGCCTGCAGGCGCGCCGGCCCGACGTTCCAGTACCGGTGAAGCCACGGTTCCAGCGTTTTCACGTCACTCCTACTTGTTGCATCGACCATGTCAGAGCGTCCTTCGGCCCGCATGCGGGACATCAACATCGAATGGCTGACGCGCGCCGCCGAATTCGGCCACCTGTTCCAGACCTGCTGGCTCGGCGAGCGCTTCTTCCATCTGCCCGGCGACATGCTCGCGCTGCAGGAACTGATCTGGCGCGAGCGCCCCGACTGCATCGTCCAGACCGGCATCGCGGCGGGCGGCGGCGTGGTGTTCACCGCGTCGATGCTCGAACTGGCCGGCGCCCCGGGCCGCGTCGTCGCGATCGAACCGCGCCTGCGCGACGAGGTCCGCCAGCGCCTGCACGCGCACCGGCTCGCCCACCGCATGGTGCTGATCGAAGGCGAATCGTGCGCGGCCGACACGCTCGCGTCGGTGCGTGCACAGATCGACGACGGCGCGCGCGTGATGACGATCCTCGATCTCACGCATACGCACGCGCACGTGCTGCGCGAGCTCGAATGCTATGCGCCGCTCGTGACGCCCGGCAGCTACGCGATCGTGATGGACACCATCATGGAGTACCTGCCCGAGTCGATGTTCGACGGCAAGCCGTACGGCCGCGGCAACAATCCGGCCACGGCCGCCCGTGAATTTCTCGCCCGCGACGACCGCTTCGAAATCGACCACGACATCGAGGATCGCGTGCTCATGACGCTGTCGCCAGGCGGCTTCCTGAAGCGAGTGCCCTGATCAGGCGGGCGGCTTGCGCGGAGCCGTCGCACGCGGCATAGCTGTCGCGAATCCGCGCCGCCTGCTCGCGCAACGGTCCCGCGCGTAACAGGCGTTCGAGCGCATCCGTAATGTCCGTAACGCCGGCCCGCTGCAGATCGAGCACGCAGCCCGCGCCGGCCCGCTCGACGAAATGCGCCGAATGGAACTGGTCGTTGCAGAACGGCGACAGCAGCATCGGCACGCCGCACGCGAGCGACTCCATCACCGAATTCGCGCCGCCGTGGCTGACGAACGCGTGCGTGCGCCGCAACAGCGCCAGTTGCGGCGCGTAACGCACCGCGAGCACGCGCTCGTCGGCGGCCGGCAGCAGATCCGAATCGACCAGTTCGCCCACCGACAGCACCAGTTGCGCCGAGGTCGCGCGCGTCGCGTCGATCACCTTCGCGAACACCTCCGGGTGGTAGTAAAGCTGGCTGCCGAGCGACATGTAGACGAGCGGGCGATCCGCGTCGACGCGTTCCCACGGGAACGCCGTCTCGTCGCCGCGCGGGCCCGACGGCATCGCGGGGCCGACCAGTTCGACACCGAGCGGCGGCGCGCCCACCAGCGCGTCGGTCGTGAACGCGAGCGTCAGGTGCGGCGACAGCACGTCGCAACCGCGAAAGCGCGCGTCGAGACCGTAGCGCGCGAACAGCCGTGTGCGTTCCGGTTCGAGCCAGCGCACCGTGCGCAGCAGTTCCGAATCGAGATCGTCCGGCAGCACCGGATTCAGCGAATTGGACATCGAAACCCACGGCAGCCCTTCCAGCTCGGCCGCAATCGCCGCGGCATACAACAGCGGGTCGATCACGACCACGTCGGGCCGCCAGTCGCGCAGCACCGCGCGGATGCCGTCCACCTGCGCGGGGGCGAGGTCGATCAGCAACGTGCGGATCCAGTGCCGCAGCCAGTCGGCGTCGCGAATGTTCGCGGCGAAGCTCGCGCCGCGCGACAGGTCGTGGCGCTCGGGCGTCTCGCGCGGCCCGACGAACGCGAAGTCGCCGGCGCCGTCGAGCTGTTCGCTGATGTCGGCCGGCGCATAGAACGCGACGTCGCAGCCGGAGGCGCGCAGATGCTGGGCCGGGCCGATGCACGGATTGACGTGGCCCTTCTCGGGCACCACGCAGAACAGGATGCGTTTCATGAACGGCTCAGGTTGGGCGATGCGCGGCATCGGAATGAAGGCGATCGAGATGGTCGAGAAGCAGTGTCAGCGTCGTCCACAGCACGCGTTCGGTATCCGCCTGCAGCGTCGGCGCAGCAAGGCCGAGCGTGTCGGCCAGTGCATGCGTGCGGTCGCGATCGAGCAGCGTCGCGAGATCCATCGCCGGCGCGAGCCGGCCGCGCTTGGGGCCGTGCACGAGACGCTCCGGCAGGTTCAGGCACGCACCGAGCTCGCGCAGGCACTGCTTGTTCGGGTCAGGCGCGATGCTGGTCAGATGCGCGACGACGGCCGCATCCACGAACGGCGGATGCAACTCGACCGATGCCTCGTCGAACAACGCGTGGCACAGCGGCAGATAGTTGGCCGATACGTCGCGGCGCAATACCTGATCCGCGCCGTCGCCGGTAATCGCCACTTCGACACCGTCCGCCGCCATCGCCTCGGCCAGCAGCAGCTTCGCGACCGGATGCAGGTTGAACATCGGCTCCTCGACCGCGTGGGTCGTTCTCGGCAGCGCCGCGATGAAATCGGCCTCGTTCGCGCGCACGATCTTCACGTTCGCCTGCATCTGCGTGGCGAGTTCGAGCGCTGCGTCGAGTTCGCAGTAATCGGGCATGTCGGTCGCGAGGATGTAGGCCGTCACGTGCCGCAATGCGCCGAGCTCGCGCAACAACGCAAGCAGCAGCGCCGAATCGAGCCCGCCGCTCAGCGCCAGCGCCACGCGCTTGCCGCTGTCGAGCGCACGTTGCAGCGACGCGCGCAGCACTGTGTCGAGATCGGCATGCTGCGGCCGCTCGGGCGCCGGCTGCACCGTCAGCGCTTGCGGCGACCGGATCAGTGCATGACCGGGCGGCACCGCGAGTACGTCGCGCAACACGGTGCGGCCGACCAGACGCTCGCCGCTCAGGTAGCCCGCGATGGCGGCCGTGTCCGGCGCGCCGGCCGGTTGCCCCGACGCCCGCAATACCGCGCGGATACCGGACGCCGACATGCCGCTGCGCGGATGGTAGTGCAGACGATCGAAACCGAACGGGTCGCGCGTACCGACGATCATGGATAACGAGCCTTCAAGGTGTCCACTTCAATGCGTTTGAGGATGCGATGCGGCGCCACCGGCGCGCTGCCGCCCTGGCAATGCAGGCATGCTTCGAGCGGCGTCTCGCGTTGCAGATAGGCGAGCATCGCGTCGAGCATGCCCGCGTCGTCGCGCAGCGGCAGGCCGTCGGCCTGAAAATCCTTGTCGCCCTTGTACAGCGTATGGAAATGCGCGGGACGCGTGCACGTGTAGAACATGCCGTCGCGAATCATATGGCAGCGCTCGCGAATCCAGCAATCGTGATACAGGCGCTGGGCTTCGTCGCGGTCCGTGCCGGGCTGGGCGCGGTTCATCGTCGTGAACACGTCCTGTACCTTCCAGTTCAGACGCACGTCGAAGCGCGCCGCCTGGCGCTCGACATGCGCGACCAGTTCGGCGGAAAGCGCCGGCTTCGGATAGCGCGAGATCGTCAGCGCATCCACCGCTTGCCAGAACGCGTCGGGCATCTCGGCGAGTTTCAGGCCGTTCGTCGTGACCGAGATCACGGGGGCGATGCCGGTCGCGCGTACGCGCTCGATCATTTCAACGAGCGCCGGATGCAGCAACGGTTCGCCGCCGACCAGCTTGAACATGCGCGGGCGCAACACTTTCGCGGCCTTGCGCAGATCGGCTTCGATCGATTCGGGGCTCGCATGCCACTCGGGCAACAGCGGCGACAGCGAGCAGCATTCCGCGCATGTCAGGTTGCAGTGATCGACGATATGCGCTTCCAGCGAGCGCGTCTGGATGCGCCCGTCCTCGACGCGGTAATCGCGATCCAGCGGCGGCGGAAACACGTGCGGCCGCTCGCTGGGCTGCGGCGGATTCGTGATCTGGTTCGGATTCGCACTCACATCAGCTTCCTGTTTCCATGCAGCGGGAAAAGAAATCTATTAGACGGTCACGCGCGCTCACCATCGCGGACGCCATCGTCACCGCACCGTTCAGGTGCGATGCGAAGCGCGATGGATCGTCGAGCCAGCCCTGCACGATCCAGAGCTTGAGCGCGTGCTGCAAGCAGGCGGCATCGACCGCCCACGCGATGTACGCCGGATTCACGGGCCGCACCCGCTGGTACGCATGCACGAACGCTTGCGCGAGGTGCGGTGCTTCCAGCGGCAAATGATTCAGGCAGCGCACCAGCTCGTATTCGCGCGGCGCACCGATCGCCGCTTCCCAGTCGAGGATCAGCGGCGGCAGCGTACCCGTGAACAGATAGTTGAACTGGTTGTAGTCGTTGTGGATCGGGTGCTGCGGATCGTCGACCGGAAACGCATCGATGCTGCCCGGATAGTAGCGGTCGAGCATGCGCAGCGCGAGATCGACGTAGCGGCGCAGGTTCGAGGTACCGGTGACGTTCACACCCGCTCGATCGAGCACATCCAGCACGCTGCGACGTACTGCATCCGGGTCGATCGCGGTCAGCCGCGCGCGGATCGTATCGGACGACGGCAACTGCAGTTGTTCGAGGCTCAGGTGCAACGCGGCCAGACTCGCGCCGAGCGCATCCCATTCGGTTGGCGAGAACCTATCGTAGGTTTTGAATTGCCCGGCTTCCCAGCGCGTCAGCATCGCATGGGAATGTTGTCCCGACCACAGCGATTCGCCGGACCTCGTGCGCTTCAGCGTCTGCACATGGAAGCGAGTATCGCCGTGCGTTTCCAGATGCGCGAGGACGGCGGTTTCCTTGGCTGCGCGCGCATGGTGTTCGAGCGCATAGAGCTTGACTGCCACGCCTGCGCCGCCGTCGGTCGGCAGACGCCACACGCGTTCGCTAACCTGCATCGGTGGCCCGCTACGAGCAAGCCCGTAGGCATCGCGAATCTCGTCGAAAGTGACGGCGAGCGAATCCATTCAGATGTGCTCGGCCGGCCCGTGCCGATACGGATGACCGGTCAGGAACGTGTTGTGTCCGACGTAGCGCAGCTTGTACATCGCCGGCCGGAACAACACCGACGGATCGTTGTTCGCGATGCCGAGCAGCGGGTACAGGTCGCGTCGCACGAAGAACGCGTTGTTGCCCATGTCGTCGCAGCAAACGAGCTCATAGCCCTTCTGCCTGCCGAGATGCACGAGCGATTCGAGGCTCGCGCCGTAATAAGTCGAGCCGTCCCATTCGTGGTCCGGATTGAAGCACATGACCCAGCGCTCGGGCGGCGTGTAGTACGGGTTGTATTCGACTACGACGATGCGCGGCTGGAACGCTTGCAGGCCGCGCCACACCCAGTAATCGTTGCCATCGATGTCGATCGACAGCAGGTCGAAGTCGGTCGGTACGTTCGCGTCGGTGAGCAGTGGGTCGACCGTGTCGGGCTGGACGCGATCGTGGTGCAGGCGGACACGTTCCACGCCCGCGTAGTGCGCGGCGAGCTTGCCGAACCGGTATGCGCTGCCTTCCACCAGTACGCCGGCCCAATCCTGTTCGCGCAGCAGCCGTGCCGTATTGCTGTTGCGCAGGCCGTCGCTCGCGCCGATATCGACGCAGAAGCGGTTGGTCGGCGCGATCCGCTCCATCAGGCGCGACAGGATGCCCTCCTCGGTGCCCTGCGCGTACAGGCTGGGCGCAAGGCCGGACAGGTCGAGCGGGAGAGGATGATCCTGCATCGAAGGCGGCTCCGGGGCGAAATGGGGAATGATGGGCGGTGTTCGGTGGGTAATTTACCTGAAGTCGATTGAGCAGGGGAAACTGGGATGCATGGCGCGGGGGCTGCCGCGGCGGAAATGAAAAAAACCGCCACATTGCTGTCAACGGGAGTCTGTGACACTCGCGGTAATGCCTCATAACTTCTCGTCGAAGTCGAACATAGCCGTCCGTGCGCAGCTTGGACGATTCGATTCGCCAGCCCACTCACGAATCTGCTGTCGCGCACCATCGGTCCCTTATGTTGTCGCCACCAGCATCCGGAGCCCCATAAGCACTAATCGAATCGACAGGAAGGTGGGTGTAATATCAAAGTACTGCGCTGCGAGCCTGCTATGCGCAGAAAAACTATTATTTTCGATACTCTACAGGGGACCATCTTGAAAAAAATCATTTTCGTTGCACTTCTCGCAAGCGCAGGTGTAGCGCATGCCCATACCTCCAGCCACGGCTACCACTCTTCCAGTTCGAATCTCTATGGATCGTCTCCTGGAGAGCATTACGTCAACGGCTACACACGCTCAAACGGCACCTACGTCCAAGGCCACTACCAGACGAATCCGAACGATACAAAACTGGATAACTGGTCTACGCAAGGAAATCAAAATCCATATACCGGCCAGTGGGGGACGAAGCCCCCTTATTGACCACTTCCTACGAGGAGCTGCCACACGAGTGAGTATGAAGTCGTGACCTTCATATATACGGGGCATCTTGGCGGCTCTTTACGCCCCCATACTCGACAAGGCTTCCGAGTGCCATGGATATCTTTACTGGCGTTTTTATAGCGATTCTTGCTCCATTCCTACTGTTGTCATTTCTTTTTAGAAACAAGCCTGGGTCAACGTTCGGCCCCAAAGTCTGCTCCAGATGCAATATTGAACTACGGGGTTGGAACAGCTCAGGCCGAAAACAGGTTTGGTTTCGTACCGACGCTAACGGAAATCGCGCTTACCTCTGCGCCAAATGCAAGAACAAATGACGGGCACGATACGCCAACCATCCAAGGAAAAGGCCCACATCGGCAATCTGCCGATGTGGGCCTCTCGCGTTTTTAGTGGCCTTGCCTTATACGCGCCAGCTAGATTGCCCTAGAAGGCAATGGCGCCGTTGCCCCAATGGAATAAGCCGAGAGACACGAACAGTGGTCTTGGGACAAACAGGCGGTTTTTACTCCTGCCCCTGACTCGTCAGGAACTCCTCATAATTCCCGCCAAAGTCGAACAACGTCCCGTCCGTCTTCACTTCGATGATCCGGTTCGCCAGCCCGCTCACGAACTCGCGGTCGTGCGACACGAAAATCAGCGTGCCTTCGAACTGCTCGAGCGCGATCTGCAGCGACTCGATCGACTCCATGTCCATGTGGTTGGTCGGCTCGTCCATCAGCAGCACGTTGTGGCGGCCGAGCATCAGCTTGCCCCAGATCATGCGGCCCTTCTCGCCGCCCGACAGCACCTTCACCGATTTCTTGATGTCGTCCGACGAGAACAGCAGGCGGCCCAGCGTGCCGCGCACCATCGTTTCGTCGTCGCCGTCCTTGCGGTACTGGTCGATCCAGTCCATCAGCGTGATGTCGCTCGGGAATTCCTCGTACGTGTCCTGCGGCATGTAGCCGACGTTCGCGTTCTCCGACCACTTCACCGTGCCGTGATCGAGCGGCAGCGCGCCGAGCAGCGAGCGCAGCAGCGTCGTCTTGCCCGCGCCGTTCTCGCCGATGATCGCGATGCGCTCGCCCGGCTGAACCGACAGGTTGAAGTTCTGGAAGATCGTGCGCTCGTACTTCTTGGTGATCTCTTCGGCGACCACCGCGACGTTGTGCAGCTTCTTCTCGAACTCGAAGCGGATGAACGGGTTCTGGCGCGACGACGGCTTGAATTCCTCGATCTTGATCTTGTCGATCTGCTTCGCGCGGCTGGTGGCCTGACGCGCCTTCGACTTGTTCGCCGAGAAGCGGCGCACGAAGTCCTGCAGCTCGGCCACGCGCTCCTTCGCACGCGTATTCGCCGCGGCCTGGCGCTCGCGCGCCTGCGCCGACGCGAGCATGTAGTCGTCGTAGTTGCCCGGCCAGACCTTCAGCGTGCCGAAGTCCATGTCGGCCATGTGCGTGCACACCGAGTTCAGGAAGTGACGATCGTGCGAGATGATGATCATCGTCGAGTTGTACTCGTTGAGCGTCTGCTCGAGCCAACGGATCGAGTTGATGTCGAGGTTGTTGGTCGGTTCGTCGAGCAGCAGCACGTCCGGCTTCGAGAACAGCGCCTGCGCGAGCAGCACGCGCAGCTTCCAGCCCGGCGCGACGTCGGCCATCGTGCCGTTGTGGAACTTCTCCTCGATGCCGATGCCGAGCAGCAGCGCGCCCGCGCGCGCCTCGGCGTCGTAGCCGCCGTATTCGGCGAACTTGCCTTCGAGCTCGGCCGCGTGCATGTAGTCGTCGTCGGTGGCGTCCGGGTTCGCGTAGATCGCGTCACGCTCGGTCATCGCGGCCCACATCTCGGTGTGGCCCATCATCACGACGTCGAGCACGCGCACGTCTTCGTACGCGAACTGGTCCTGGCGCAGCTTGCCCAGGCGGACGTTCGGCTCCAGCGCGACGTTGCCGGCGCTCGGCTCGAGGTCGCCGCCGAGGATCTTCATGAAGGTCGACTTGCCACAGCCGTTCGCGCCGATCAGACCGTAGCGGTTGCCCTCGCCGAATTTGACCGAGATATTCTCGAACAAGGGCTTCGGCCCGAATTGCATCGTGATGTTGGCAGTAGAAAGCACGGCAGGTCCCGTAAGAGAGAAATCGACGGAAAACCGTGTATTTTAGCAGGTGTCGGAGAAACTGCCGACCGCACCGCCCCGGCGGCGTATTCCCGGCCCTCAGCCGCGGCGCCCGCCGGCCCGTCAACACGACGGCACGCGCCCCACCGCCGTCCTACCGGAATCCCGCATGCTCGCCAGCCAGCTTCGCGAACAACTCGTCGGCGCGTGGCGCCTCGTGTCCTACGAAATCCGCCCGCGCGACGGCGGAACCGTCACCTATCCGCTCGGCCGCGACGCGCGCGGCTGGATCCTCTACACGCCCGACGGCTACATGTCCGCGCAGTTGATGGCGGCCGGCCGCCCGCCGTACGCCGACGGCGACCTGCAGGGCGGCAGCGTCGAGGAGCGTGCGGCCGCGGCCCGCGGCTACATCGCGTATTCGGGCCCCTTCAACGTCGACGACGACGGCACGTTGACCCATGAAATGGACGTCAGCCTGTATCCGAACTGGATCGGCAACGTCCAGCAGCGTGTCGTCAGCCTGGACGGCGACCGGCTGCAGCTCGGCACCGCCGGACCGGTGCGGATCGCCGGCCGGGAGGTCGAACCGGTGATCGTCTGGGCGCGCGCTCGCCGCTGAGCGCCTCGGCGGCGCTGCACGGCCGGCGCTCAGCCGATCGCGGCAACGACGCCGAGCCGCCGCACCGCGGCGCAAGCCGTTCCGACGGCTGCGCGCATCACTTGCCGGCCTTCTTGGCCGCTTTCTGCGCCGCCTGCGCCTTCATCTGCCCGAACAGTTCCGAGCACGGCACGTCGCGGTTGTTGCTCGGCGCGATCAGCGGGATCAGCGCCGCGAACGGGTTGATCAGCCCGAGCCCGACCATCGCGCCGGCGCGCAGCGCGAGCGCGCCCGCATCGACGCCGACCTTCGGGTTCTTGAACGTGCCCTTCGCATACAACGGCGAGCGCAGCGAGAAGATCCGGAAGCCCTTCGTGTGCGGATGGATCTTCAGGTCGAGCGATTCGTCGCGCAGGTTGATCGGGCCGTCGACGTTGATGAGCGCATCGTCGGTATCGAGCGCGAAGACCTTCGGGTCGAGCATGCCGTCGGTCGCGACGAAATCGATCGCCGCGCAATTGATGTTGACGTCGCGGTTGCCGAACAGCTTCTCGTAGACGACGTTCGCGACGTTCAACCCCGCGGCCTCCATCAGCAGGCGGCTGATGCGGCCGTTGGTGATGAGCGCCTTCACTTCGCCGGTCGACGTCGCCGCGAGCGCGGCCGGAGAATTGCCCGTTGCCGACAGCGACGCGTCGCCGTTGATTTCGCCGAACGCCGTCTGCATCACCTTCTGCGTCGGGAACAGCTGCTTGAGCTTCAGATGCCGCGCGGCCAGCGTGAAACGGCCCTTGAGCGGCGTGCGGCTGCCGTCGAGATGCGCATTCGTCGCGAGCGTGCCGCCCGCGACGCCGAACTGCAGCGGCTCCAGCGTCAGCACGCCGTCCTGCATCAGAATGTGCGTGTACAGGTTCGTGATCGGCAGGTCCGCGCTCTTGATCAGCTTGCGGCCGGTGAACTTCACGTCCGCATCGATCGCGCTCCACCGTTCGGTGCGGAACGCCGCGACCGGCAGCACGCGGTCGGGCGGCTGGCGCGTCGTGTCGCCGCGCTTCTTCTTGCTCGCGGCCGAGTCGGCGCCGATCACCGGCGCGAGGTCGGAGAACTGCAGCAGGTTCGACACGAGTTCACCCGACAGCTTCGGCCGCGGCTCGCGCTGCGCCCAGGTGAGCGTGCCGCCGAGATCGCTACCGCCGACGCGACCGTTGAAGTTCTCGTAGCGGAAGGTGCTCGCGTTCGGCTTGAAGTTGCCGATCAGGCGCCCTTCGGTCGCGTAAGGCGGCGTATCGGGCAGCGTGATGCCGGTGAGCTGGTAAAGGTGCGACATCGACGTGCCCTGCAGCCACAGCCGCAGGTCGAGCGCCGCGAGATGCCTCGGATCGGTCAGCGTGCCGACGATCGCGAGCCGCGTATCGCCGGCCTTCACGTCGGCCTGCAGCGGGAACGGCTGCGACGTATCCTGGATCGCGAGCACGCCGCCGACCTTGCCGGTGCCGCTGATCGGCACGTTCTTGTAGCGGCCGTCGACCTTCAGCCCGAATGCATAGGTGGGGCCGGACGGCTTCGCGGGCGCCGCGGCCCCGCTCGCGCCGGACGCGGCAGCGGCCGCCGGCGCGGAAGGCGCGGACGAAGCGGATGCACCGGACGAACCTGAAGCAGCCGAAGCAACGCCGCTCGCAGCCGACGCACCCGAGGCCGCGGCCGCACTCGCCCCCGACGCGCCCGACGCCCCCGACGCGGCTTGCGCATCGGCCTTCGCGCCCAGTTGCGCGGCGCCATGCTTGCCGACGCGCTGCGCCGACGCCGCACGCGACGTCTGCTCCTGCTCCTTCAGCACGTCGCCGAGCGGGATCGGCTGCCCGAGCGTATCGATCGCGACGGCCAGGTCGGCCTTCGTGATCGCATCGCGATACGTGACGGTGCCCTTCGCGAAACCGAAGCTGTCGAGCCGCACCTTCCACCGCGAAGGCTGCGACGATCGCTTGAACTGGAAGGTCCACGTATTGCTGCCGTCCGCGCGCCGTTCGAGATCGACGGCAGGATTCACGACGTCGATCGACGGGATGACGATTTCATGCGCCAGCAGCGGCAGGAGCGCGAGATCGAAGTGCGCGGCATCGAGCGTGACGAACTTGGGCGCCTGCGCCCAGTCGGGATTGCCGATCTCGAGTTGCGTGGCAGAGAAGCTCGGCCAGGGCACCCATGCACGCCAGCCGGTCTCGCCATCGGGACGACGCCAGCCGACCCTGAGATCCCCGTTGATCGCGAACGGGCGGCCGAGCGCAGTACTCACCTGTTCGTTGACCCACGGTTTCGCGCGGTTCCAGTCGAACGTGAAGATAAAGATGCCGGCCGCCGCGATGAGCACCGCGACGATACCGACGATCCATGCAGCCGATTTGCCGATGGCTCGGGTTAGCGTCATGGCGGTTCCGTTGTTGTTCTGAAGCGTTGCCGCGCCATGCCGGGCCGCTTGCGTGGACGAACGGCGCACGACAACTGCGGCTCTTCAATCGGTATTATGGCGCACGACATGGCGGCCTTTTGGCGCCATTAACGCTTTTTTTCATTTTTGACATGACCTCCCCCACCGGCCTCATCGACGCGCAGCACATCACGCGGCGCGACGCCAGCAGCGGCAAGACGCTGCTCGCCCCAACCGATTTCAGTCTCGCCGCGGGATCGCGAATTGCTATCACCGGGCCATCCGGGTCGGGCAAGAGCGTGCTGCTGCGCGCGCTCGCGCTGCTCGATCCGCTCGACGGCGGCCGCCTCCTGTGGCGCGGCCGGCGGGTCCGGCGCAGCGCGATTCCGCGCTACCGGCGCAGCGTCGCGTATGTCCGCCAGCGCCCCGCACAGATGGACGACACCGTCGAAGCGCAGTTGCGCTACCCGTACTCGCTCGCGATCTATCGCGACGTCGCGTTCGACCGCGCCCGCGCCGAAGCGCTCGCCGCGCAGGCCGGCCGCGGCGCCGATTTTCTCGACAAGCGCGCGAGCGACCTGTCCGGCGGCGAAGCGCAGATCACCGCGCTGCTGCGCGTGCTGCAACTCGATCCCGACGTGCTGCTGCTCGACGAGCCGACCTCCGCCCTCGATCCCGAATCGGCGCGCGCGATCGAAGCGCTCGTCGGTGCGTGGTTCGACGCGGCGCCCGATGCGCGCGCCTACATGTGGATCTCGCACGATCCGGCCCAGGCCGCGCGGATCGCCACGATGCGGCTCGTGATGCAGGCCGGCGTCCTGCACGCGGCCCACCCGACGGAGGCTGCGCAATGAGCCCGGCACTGCAGGACCTGAGCCTCGTCGACGTCGGCATCGCCGCCGCGCTCGTCGCCGTCAACGGGGCGATCTCCGCGGCGCTGTCGCTCGGCCTCGGCCGCAAGCTCGCGCTCGCGGCGGTGCGCACCGTCGTGCAGTTGCTCGCGATCGGCTACGTGCTCGGCTGGGTGTTCGGCCATCCGCACTGGTACGTCGTGCTGCCGCTCACCGCGCTGATGACGCTGATCGCCGGTTTCGCCGGCGCGGGGCGCGGCAAGCGCACGTATCGCGGCCAGCGCGTCGACAGCATCGCGTCGATCTGGTTCAGCAGCTGGTTCGTCGCGGCGGTCGGCCTGTTCGTCGTGATCCGCATCCATCCGTGGTTCGCGCCGCAATACGCGATCCCGATCCTCGGGATGATTCTCGGCAATACGCTGACCGGCGTATCGCTCGGCGTCGAGCGGATGATGGAAGAGCTCACGGCGCGCCGCGATCGTGTCGAAACCGCGCTGGCGCTCGGCGCGACGCGCTGGGAGGCCGCGCAGGACGCCGCGCGGCAGGCCGTGCGCGCCGGCATGCTGCCGACGCTGAACCAGATGGCGGTGGTCGGCGTCGTGAGCCTGCCGGGAATGATGACGGGCCAGGTGCTGGCCGGCCAGTCGCCGTTGCAGGCCGTGCGTTACCAGATCGTGATCATGTTCCTGATCGCCGCGGCGTCCGCGCTCGGCACCGTGGGCGCGGTGCTGATGACCTATCGCCGACTGTTCTCGGCCGATCACCGCTTCCTCGCTTCGCGGCTCGAAGAGCGCACGCGGTGACGCGCGGCGGCGCGCTGCGCGGTCAGCACGCGCCTGCGACGTTTCATCGGAACGTGATGATCGGGAGGACAGAATGCGGGCGCGCATGACGTGACATCCGCATGACATCGCGCAGCGCCGTTGCACGGTCGTGGCACCGTACCGCGAAGCAGGCAGCGGCACGCATTGCAACGGCGGCACGGCACGCGCTGCTCGCGTGCCGCCCTGCTCGCTCCGGCCATCAAACCGGTTGCGCACGCACCGAACGAAACGCCGGCCCGCGCGCGCCGCTCAATGCTTGATCGACACCGTCACCCGGGTGCCGTCGCTCATCGACACGGATTTCGAGCCGCCGTTGGTCGGAATCGACACCCACTTCACCTGGCTTACCGACACGACGTCCGGACACTGCAGCGACCTGCCCCCGGCCGTCACGCCGCGCGTGCCCTTCGGCGCGGCCGCCTGGAAGCTCAACTGCACGTTGGCGACACCCTTGGCGTCGACCGACGGTGCGAGCCGCACCTGGGTCTGCCGCACCATCGCGCCGTTCGCGTCGCGCGGCAGGTTGTCGGCGTTCGGGCAGCCGTCCGGCATCGCGACCGCGCCGCTCGGCGGCACCGACTTCCAGTTGAAATCGTCCGTCTCACCCGAGCGGATCTTGCGGGTCTCCTGCGTATTGCCGAAGGTCTTCGAGTCGACCTTGACGGTGTATTCGAGCTGTCCCGTCCCGCCGCCCTTCAGGCTGCCCTTGACCGGCGGCGCCGCGAATACGCTCGCGCTGACGCACGCCGCCGCGAACACGACCGACCACGATGCGGCGACTGACAAGCTGCGTTGGCTCATGCTGACCTCCTTGTAATGCGGCGGCACGCGCGTGCCGCGCGGTTTTCGATGCATGATGCGCTGCCAGTCTACCGCCAAGCGCGGTGCAATGCGCCGCAAACGCATCGGGTGTTACCCCGCTTGCGTTCGCGGCGCCGCAACCTTACGCACTCCCGCTCAGAAACCGCTGAGCACCAGCTTGCCGATCGCGCGCCCGCCCTCGAGCATCTGATGCGCGCGCCGCACGTTCGCCGCGTTGATCGTGCCGAGCTGTTCGCCGAGCGTCGTGCGCAGCGTGCCGGCGTCGACGAGCCGCGCCACTTCGCCGAGGATCTTGTGCTGCTCGATCATGTCCGGCGTCTCGAACATCGCACGCGTGAACATGAACTCCCAGTGAAACGCCGCGCTCTTCGCCTTCAGCAATTCGACCGGCACCGGCTTCGCGTTCTCGACGATCGTGCAAATGCCGCCCTGCGGGCGGATAACTTCCGCGGCGGCCGGGAAATGATGGTCGGTATCGTTGAAGATCAGCACGTAGTCGACGCTCGGATGGCCGGCCTCGCGCAACTGCGCAGGCAGGTCGCCGAAATGGTCGACCACCGCATCCGCGCCGAGCGCGCGCACCCATTCGGCCGACGCCGGCCGCGACGCGGTCGCGATCACTTTCAGCTTGCCGAGCGTCTTCGCGAGCTGGATCGCGATCGAGCCCACGCCGCCCGCGCCGCCGATGATCAGCACCGACTTGCCGGCATCCGCACCCTGCGGCGACACGCGCAACCGGTCGAACAGCGCTTCCCACGCGGTCAGCGCGGTGAGCGGCAGCGCGGCGGCGGCCGCGAAGTCGAGCGTGCGCGGCTTCAACGCGGCGATCCGCTCGTCGACCGCATGGAATTCGCTGTTCGCGCCGGGCCGCGTGATGCTGCCCGCGTAGAACACCTCGTCGCCGGGCCGGAACAGCGTGACGTCGGCGCCGACCGCGACGACCGTGCCGGCCGCATCCCAGCCGAGCACGCGCGGCGTCTCCTCGACCTGCGGCTTCGGCGCACGCACCTTGGTGTCGACCGGGTTCACGGAAATCGCCTCGACCTTCACGAGCAGATCGCGCGGGCCCGGCACGGGCTGCGGCAGTTCGACGTCGAGCAACGCTTGCGGGTCGTCGATCGGCAGATAACGGGTCAATCCAACGGCTTTCATCTCGATACTCCTTTCAGGGGAATCCGGCAGGCTGCGGCGCAACCTCCATGCGTGCCATCGTAGGCAACCCGATCCTTCGAGAAAACCGCTATATTTCCTGAAACATTTTCAGGGATTTCAGAATAATGACGTCCGATCCCGGGTCCGATCCGATTCCCGCGCCCGACAAGCCGCTCGACCTGCTCGACGTCGCGCTGTTCGTGCGCGCGGCGCTGCTCGCGAACGTCACCGCGGCCGGGCGCGAATTCGGCGTGTCGGCCGCGGTCGCGAGCGCGCGCATCGCCCAGCTCGAACGGCAGCTCGGCGCGCGGCTGCTGCACCGCACCACGCGCCGCATCAGCCTCACGCAGGACGGCGAAGTCTTCATGGCGCGCGCCGACGCGCTGCTGGCGGCCGCCGACGCCGCGCGCGCGTCGGTCGGCCGCGGCCGCAGCGAGCCGTACGGGCGGCTGAAGGTGTCGATGTCGTCGTCGTTCGGCCGCCAGCACGTCGCGCCGGTGATTCCGGCGTTCCTGCGCCGCTACCCGTCCGTGTCGCTCGATCTGCGGCTGTCCGACGAGATCGTCGATCTGGTCGACGACGGCTACGACGTCGCGATCCGGCTCGGCGCGCTGAAGGATTCGACGCTCGTCGCCCGCAAGCTCGCCACCAACCGCCGCGTGCTGTGCTGCTCGCCCGCCTATCTCGCCGAACGCGGCACGCCGCGCCATCCGGCCGACTTGACGCAGCACGAATGCGTGATCCTCGGCGACCAGCGCGACTGGTCGTTCGCGACGCCGCAGGGCCCGCTCACGGTGCGAGTCGGCGGCCGGCTCGTCGCGAGCAACGGCGAGGCGATCCGCGAAGCGCTCGTCGACGGCTTCGGGATCGCGATCAAGTCGACCTGGGACGTCGGCCCGCTGCTCGCGAGCGGCGCGCTCGTCAGCGTGCTCGACGACTATCCGTTCGCGGACGACGTCGCGATCTGGGCCGTCTATCCGAGCCGCGCGCACGTGCCGCTGAAAACGCTCGCGTTCATTGCGTTCCTGGCCGAGCACTTCGGCGATCCGCCGTACTGGGATCGTGCAAACGGCTGACCACTACCGCCCCGCGCCCGGTTTCGCGCCGGCGCCGGCCGCCCTGCGCGGCCAACCGGCTACAATGGCGCGTTCGCGACGCAACGGCCCGCAGCCGCACGGGGCCCGCGTTCGCAGGCGGCCGCCCGCGGGCCGCGCACGTCATTCATTCGCCTCCCAACCACTCGTCATGACCCACAATCTCGTCATCCAGAGTCTTGCGCCGCTGTCGGACGCCCATCACAAACCGCTGCTCGCGCTGTCGCGCGGCACCCGCGTCGTGCAGACCGACGATCACGCGCTGCGCATCGAAAACGCGAGCCCGGCGCAGCGCCTCGACATCGACGCATACTGCGGCACGCATGCGCTCGATTTCGGCTTCGTCGAGGCCGGCCTCACGCTCGGCGATTTCGGGCTCGCGGTGATGGACATGGATTCGACGCTGATCACGATCGAGTGCATCGACGAGATCGCCGATTTCTGCGGATTGAAAACGCAGGTCGCGGAGATCACCGAAGCGTCGATGCGCGGCGAGATCCGCGATTTCAACGAAAGCCTGACGCGCCGCGTCGCGCTGCTGGCCGGGCTCGACGCGCACGCGCTCGAGCGCGTGTACGAAGAACGGCTGCAACTGTCGCCGGGCGCCGAGACGATGCTGGCCGGCGTGAAGGCCGCCGGCATGAAGACGCTGCTCGTGTCGGGCGGCTTCACGTTCTTCACCGAGCGGCTGAAAGCCCGCCTCGGCCTCGACTACGCGCATGCGAACACGCTCGAGATCGTCGACGGCAAGCTCACCGGCAAGGTGCTCGGCGAGATCGTCAACGCCGACGTGAAGGCGCGCCTGCTGCGCGAGACCTGCGCGTCGCTCGGCCTCGAGCCGCGCCGTGCGATCGCGATGGGCGACGGCTCGAACGACCTGAAGATGATGGCCGAAGCCGGGCTGTCGGTCGCGTTCCACGCGAAGCCCGTCGTGCGCGATGCGGCCACCGTCGCGTTCGACCATGTCGGCCTCGACGGGCTGCTGCGACTGTTCTGATCCCGCGGCACCGTCAATGAAAAACGCCGGCGCGATATCACATCGCGCCGGCGTTTCGTTTTTGTGCCGGACATTGCCGGCCCGCGATCAGCCGAGTGCGGCCTGCATCGCGCGCTCGATGTCCGCGCGCAGGTCGGCTTCGTCTTCCAGGCCCACGTAGAAACGCACCAGCGTGCCGCGATGCGGCCAGTCCGGACGCATCGACGCGACGTCGTAAGGCATCGCGAGGCTGCACGCGCCGCCCCAGCTCCAGCCGATCGCGAACAGTTCGAGCGACTCGACGAAACGGTCGACCTGCTCCGCGCTGTAGCGTTCGTCGAACACCACCGAGAACAGCCCGCCCGCCCCCTTGAAATCGCGCATGAACGACGCGTGCCCCGGGCAGTCGGCGACCTGCGGATGCAGCACCGCGGCAATCTCCGGCCGCGCCTTCAGCCATTGCGCGAGCGCGAGCGCGCTCTTGCTGTGCGCATCGAAGCGCACCTGCATGCTCGGCAGGCTGCGCAGCACGAGCGAGCAATCGTCGACCGACACGCCGATCCCGCAGCGCATCCGCGCGAGCTTCAGCTTCGCGTGCAGGTCCGCGTTCGCGGTGATCGTCGCGCCCATCAGCACGTCGCTACCGCCCGACTGATACTTGGTCAGCGCCTGCACCGAAATGTCCACGCCGTGCTCGAACGGCTTGAACGCGAGCCCCGCCGAAAAGGTGTTGTCGATCGCGGTGACGATGCCGCGCGCCTTCGCGGCCGCCGTGATCGCCTGCACGTCGGGCACTTCCATCGTCACCGAGCCGGGCGCCTCGAGCCAGATCAGCCGCGTGTTCGGCTGGATCAGCTCGGCGATGCCGGCGCCGATCAACGGATCGTAAAAACGCACGGTAATGCCGAAATCGTTCGCGAGCCAGTTGCCGAAATCGGCGTTCGGGCCGTATACGTTATGCGGAACCAGCACGTCGTCGCCCGCTTTCACGATCCCGAAGTAGACGTTCATGATCGCCGCGAGACCCGACGGCTGCAGCAGCGCGTGCGTGCCGCCCTCGATCTCCGCGAGCCGCTGCGCGAGCGCGAGCGACGTCGGCGTCGCGTGCAGCCCGTAGCGCCACTGGTTGTCGTCGTGCCAGACCAGCGCGCGCATCGTCGCGAGATCGGGGAACACGACCGTCGACGCGCGCGCGACCGGCGGCACGAACGAGCGGAAGCCCTCCGGAATGACGTCGTCGGGTTGAACGATGCGGGTTTGCAGCGCGCGCTTGGAAGTGGATGCAGTCATGACTTGGAGGCCGGGCACGAGGCCGTTCGGTTGCGGAATATGTCGTTAGAGTAGCCAAAATCGGCGCGGCTGGCCCGGTACAATGCGCGCCGCCGACACCGAGCCAGCACGCGCTCAGTCGTCGGGATGCAGCTTGACGACGCCGCCCACCGTCTCGATTTCGCGCACGCGGCCGTCGCGCACCTGCAGCGCCGCGCGCTTGCCCGGCGCCAGATGCAGCACGACCGGCTGCGGGTCCGATTCGTCCGAGTTCATCCGGTCGGCCTTCAGGTCGCCCGTCGCGTCGAAGCGGCCAATCCATACGCCGGTGATGTTCGTGCCGTCGTTCGACTCCTCGATTTCGAGCGTATCGCCGTCGCGGTCGCCCGCGAGCAGCACGACCTCGCCCGTATCGGCGAACTGGTATTCGCCGTGCACGCCTTCCTCGTCCGTCTTCGGGCCGAGATGCACGACGATCGGCCGGTCGCCGAGCGTGCCTTCGTAGCGTGGCAGGCGGGCGAACTCGGGATTCGGCTTCAGCGGCCGCGCCGGCGCCGGTTCATCCTGCTGCACGCCCGGCACGACCGCCTGCGCGACGCCCAACCCCGGCACCGCAATGCCCGCCACCAGCGCGCCGGCGACGACGAGCGCCCGTTGCCATTCCGAATATCGACCCACCTTGTGTTGCTCCTTGCTTCAGATTCGCCCGGCAATCGCGGACCGTGCCGGGTCGAGACCCGGTTCCTGCGTGACCGCGCAAGCCTGCGCGGCGAAGGCGCCGGCTTGCGTGTGTCGCGTCAGCCCTGCATCAGGCGTTCCACCGCCTCGCGGTGCGGAATCGGCGCCACCGCGCCGTAACCGGTCGTCGACAGCGCCGCCGCCGCGTTCGCATAACGCGCGGCCGCGAACGGATCGTCGCCCGCGACGATCCGCGCGACGAACGCGCCGCCGAAGCAGTCGCCCGCGCCCGTTGCGTCGACGGCCTCGACCGCGAAGCCCGGCACGACGCGCCGCTCGTTCGGCGTCGCGACATATGCGCCTTCCTTGCCGAGTTTCAACGCGACGACCTGCGGCCCGTGTTCGAGCATCGCGTCGACGATCGCATCGCGATCGTTCGCGCCCGTGAGCGCCGTGACGTCGTCCCAGCTCGGCAGGCAGATGTCGGTCTGGCGCAGCGCCTCGCGCATCACCGCACGGGCACGCGCCAGCGGCCACAGCTTCAGGCGCAGGTTCGTGTCGAAGCTGACCTTCGCGCCGTGGCGACGCGCATGGTCGATCGCCGCGAATGCCGCGTCGCACGCGGCCGTGCTGATCGCAAGACTGATACCCGACAGGTGCACGGCTTTCGCGGCCGCCAGCGCGTCGAGCGGCAAATCGCCCGTCTCGTAGCGGCTCGCGGCCGACCCCGCGCGCAGATAGTCGAACTGGTGGCCGTCGGCGCCATGCGTGACGAAATACACGCCGGTCGGCGCCGAGCGGTCGATCCGCACGTACGTCGTATCGACGCGCTCCGACGCCCACATGTCGGCGAGCAGACGGCCGAACGGATCGTCGCCGATCGCCGACACGAAGCCCGTCGACGCGCCCTGGCGCGCCGCCGCGATGCAGAAGTTCGACGTGTCGCCGCCGAACCCCTGCAGGAATTCAGGATGCCCCGGCCGCGACTGGTTGAACTCGATCATCGCCTCGCCGAGCGCGAGGATCTCCGGGAATGCAGCGGTCATCGCTTACACCTCGCCCCACAGATCGTGGCCGTCGGCGCCCGTGATCTTCACGGAGACGAAATCGCCGACCTTGTAGCGCTTCGATGCCTTCGCCGCCGGCTCGACGTAGACGACGCCGTCGATCTCCGGCGCATCGGCGGCCGTACGGCCGATGCCGCCTTCCGCGCTGACTTCGTCGATCAGCACCTTGAGCGTCTTGCCGACCTTGCGCTGCATGCGGTTCGCCGACACTTCCTCGGCCACTTCCATGAAGCGCGCGCGACGCTCCTCGCGAACCTCGTCCGGCAGCGCGCCGTCCAGGTCGTTCGCGGTCGCGCCTTCGACCGGCGAATACGCGAAACAGCCGACGCGATCGAGTTCCGCTTCGCGGATGAAGTCGAGCAGCGTTTCGAACTGTTCTTCCGTCTCGCCGGGGAAGCCCGC
The DNA here is from genome assembly GCF_014211915.1 of Burkholderia cenocepacia. Classification (NCBI taxonomy): domain Bacteria; kingdom Pseudomonadati; phylum Pseudomonadota; class Betaproteobacteria; order Burkholderiales; family Burkholderiaceae; genus Burkholderia; species Burkholderia cenocepacia. Next base: position 2,540,343 of record NZ_CP060039.1, read on the forward strand.
GATGAACGTGCTGCGGATCGTCAGGTCCGGGCAGATCTCGCGCCACTTCTGCACGCGCTCGAGCACCTTCTCGGCGTTCGCCGGACGCTTCATGCGCTTCAGCACTTCCGGGTGGGCATGCTGGAACGGCACGTCGAGATACGGCAGCACGTGGCCCTTGAACGCACCTTCGGCCATCAGCGGAATCACTTCGTCGACGCTCGGATACGGATACACGTAGTGCAGGCGCACCCACGCGCCGTACTGCGCGGCGAGTTCGCCGAGCGCGGCGACCAGGTCGGTCATGCGCGTCTTGATCGGCTTGCCGTTCCAGAAGCCCGTGCGGTACTTCACGTCGACGCCATATGCGCTCGTGTCCTGCGAGATCACGAGCAGTTCCTTCACGCCCGACTTGAACAGGTTCTCGGCTTCCAGCATCACTTCGGCGACCGGACGCGACACGAGGTCGCCGCGCATCGACGGGATGATGCAGAACGTGCAGCGGTGGTTGCAGCCTTCGGAGATCTTCAGGTATGCGTAGTGACGCGGCGTGAGCTTGATGCCGGCCGCGGGCACGAGGTCGACGAACGGGTCGTGCGGCTTCGGCAGGTGCGAATGCACGGCCTGCATCACTTCGCCCACCGCGTGCGGGCCGGTGACCGCGAGCACCTTCGGGTGGACTTCCTCGATCAGGTTCGAGCCGCTCGCGCTCGACTTCGCGCCGAGGCAGCCGGTGACGATGACCTTGCCGTTCTCGGTCAGCGCTTCGCCGATCGCGTCGAGGCTTTCCTGCACGGCCTCGTCGATGAAGCCGCAGGTGTTCACGACGACGAGGTCGGCGCCGTCGTAGCTGCCGGAGATTTCATAACCTTCGGCGCGCAGTTGCGTGATGATCTGTTCGGAATCGACGAGCGCTTTGGGGCAGCCGAGGGATACGAACCCTACTTTGGGGGATTGGGACATCTGGAGTGTGGGGGCGTGGCAGCAAAAGCGTGAGTTTACAGCGATTTAGGGGCGGCGAGCCAAAATGAGCGCGGGGAAGGGCCAGCGCGTGCCGGATCGGACGAGCCGCCCCATCGCTGTGCTGGGCGACGCGATCCCGCCCTGCTGCCGCGCTCTACCCGGCGACAGATATCGCCGCCCGCTTTCGAAGCCGCCGCCTGCATGAAAAACAGGGCCAAGGTGTCGTTTTTCGTTGTCCCGCTCGCGAACGGTCATGGGCGCGGATGCGTGCCGGGTGCCCCGGACAATGGTATGCCGGCTGGCTATTCCTGGTTGAACGCGCCCTTTCCTCCCAATTCCGAACTCGACGTTCAAATGTCCATGCGCCCGCCCGGCGGTCGGGATTGACGTCCGTCACCACTGCCGCAAATAACGCGACGAACCACTCCGTTTATTAATTTCCTTGCCGCGAACCGGCGTCATCAGCACGAAACCCGCTGAGCGTCGGACGCGACTTCCCCGGCCAGGCAACGTCAGGGCAATCCACGCTGCTCGATCCACGTCAGAAGGACATTTCGATGCCCCGAGCAAAACAACTGAACATCAGAAAGAAGACCGGCCTGGCGCTACTTGGCGTCGCGCTCTTGTACTGGATCGCGGTGCCGATCCTTCCGTTCACGTCCATTCCGAACAAGGCGTTCGTGATCCCGGCATTGGTCGTGATCGGCGAAATCGTGTTCGTCGCTGCCGTCGCGCTGCTGGGAAAGGAATACTGGGCCGAGATAAAAGGATGGGCGACTCGGCGCTTTTCAAGGAAAAGCGCGAGCGGCGCCGGGAAATAATGCGCTGTCGCCGGTGGCCGAATGTCAGCAAAGACGCAACGCCCCGTCGATCAAACGCGCCGACCAAGAATCGGCACGGCGGCGATCGGCCGCTATGCGAAAATCGCGGCATCCACTCCCTTCAATCGACCCAACGGGGCTCGCATGACTACCCATCTCACGATCGAATTCACCGAACACGCCGCAGAAGCCATCGGCGAACAAACCAGCACCAGCTTTTCCTACGACCAGGGTGCCCACGTGCCGCAGCCCGGCGACTTCGTCGAACTCGAAAACTCCCGGCAGACGTTTCTCGTGATCGGCCGCGTGTTCTCGCTCAAGGCCAACTACAGCGCCGTCAAGCTCGTGCTCGACCTGCCGCCGTCGGACGACGAGCAGGACTTCGGCCCAGCGCACTGAGTCGCGACTCAACGCGTCGCGATTGCCACAGGCCGCGTGCGCAATCCCCGCCGACGCAATGAAAAGACCCGTCCGTCATGGCGGGTCTTGCTCGAACACCGAACGCTGCGCGTCAATACGCATCCGGAAACACCGGCGCCGTCAGACACCGGTCGAACCACGCCGCATCGCCGCCATCGCCGAGCGGCCACAATTCGGCATCGAGCTGCGGCAGGCCCATCACCGGCGCGGGTGTACGGCTCTCGCCGCCGGGCGCCGCGGCACGCACCCATCCCGCCTGCGCGCTGCCGCTGTCGCATGCATGCGCGCCTTGCGCTTCGCAGAACGCCACCGGATGCACCTTCCCGCCATCGGCCGCGCTCACCAGACGATACTGGTAGACCGCGCCCGTCGCCCAGTCCTCGCTCTGGCTGCACACCCGCGCATGATGCTGCACGTGAGTCGCGCCGAAACACGCATAAGAGACATGCGCGCCACTCGCATCGTCGGGGATGAAATCGCAGTTTGCATCGAAGCCGGCCAGCGGGCCGCCGCTGTATTTCGCGAGCCACTGCCGTTCAGCCAGTGCTCGCGCGATCAGCCCTTCGCCCGATCGGTCGGCCAGCACGGCGGTGCGCCGATCGAAGGCCTTGCGCACTTCGTCGACGGCCAGCCGATGGCCTTCGTAATCGGTATCGAGGCGCTTGTTCCGCGCGTCGAGCCAGCGGCGCTGGCTACGCACCAGCATGCCGCGGACGGCGGCGTCCGGCGCGGCCTTCAGCGCGCCCGCATAGGCCGCATTCAACCGCGCATCGGCCGCGCGCAGCGCGGGGTTCGCGCAAATGCGCTTCTCGATCGGCTGGACGGCTTTCGCGCAATCCATTGCAAAGCCCGGCAAGGCCACGCCGACACCCGTCATGAACATCGCAGCAAGACCGGCCAGCCTGCCGGTCGATGCCGTTCGAATCCCTCGCATGCTTTCTCTCAGTCGGTTTGTTTTTCTCGGCCGCTGCGCATCGACGCGGCATCGCACCTCTCGCCCTAGGTGGGAACCGCTATCGCGTTCGCCAAAAGCCGCTTCCGTGCAGCGCCGCTTATGGTACGACAGGCGAGCGCCCACGCGGACACGAACGCGCCCCACCAGGCTCGACGCGTCCCGGCGTTCATTCGTATGGACTGGATCTCGATCGACTGGAGAAGGACAATGCCCGCGCATACCGGGCACGGGCATTCGGTGCCGACGATCCTGGACGACCGTCGGCGATTTCTTCCGGCAGACGGCAACCGCGCATCGTCGTGCCCGAATGCACGCCGGCGACCGACCGCCCCGCTTCGCGGCGCCGACGCCCGGCGGCTCGCGCCGCCACGGCCGGCCTGCCGCGAAACCGTTACTTCTTTTCGGGCTCCGGCGTGCCCGGCTGCTTGAACGGGAACGTGCTGAACATCGACTTCGCCTGGTTCTGCATCTGCTCCTGCATCTGCACGAACATGTTCTTCGACTGCTCGATGTAGCTCGTCATCATCCCTTGCATCATCGGCGCCTGCATGTTCATGAACTGCGACCAGACTTCCGGATTCATCGCGTTACCTTCGTAGAGGTTCTTCGATTGATCCGCGAGCTTGTTCTGGATGTCGATGAATGCCTGGATGTTCTTTTCCAGGTACGTGCCCATCATGCCCTGCATCGCATGACCGTAGAAACGGATGATCTGCGACAGCATCGACGACGAGAACATCGGCACGCCACCGCTTTCCTCTTCGAGGATGATCTGCAGGAGAATGCTGCGCGTCAGGTCTTCATTGGATTTCGCATCGACGACCTTGAAATCCTCCTGCTCCAGCACGAGCTGCTTCACGTCGGTCAGCGTAATGTACGTGCTTGTCTCTGTATCGTAGAGCCGGCGGTTCGGGTACTTCTTGATGAGCCGTTCGGCCGTCTTCTTTGTAGTAGTCATGTAACGCCTTTGAGTGCAGCGTAGCGCAAGTGACGAATCCCCGCCGCCCGAATCCGGGAGGCGGGGGCCTTCGGAAAACGCCCGGCTGCGCGGCCACCCGGCCGGCGCAGCCCGGACGCTCAGCCCATGTGCAGGCCGCCGTTCAGCGAGAAGTCGGCGCCCGTCGCGAAGCCGGAATCGTTCGACGCGAGCCACGCGACGATCGAGCCGATTTCCTCGGGGCCGCCGAGACGCCGCACCGGGATCGTCGCGACGATCTTCTCGAGCACGTCGGGGCGGATCGCCTTCACCATGTCGGTACCGATGTAGCCCGGCGACACGGTGTTGACCGTCACGCCCTTCGTCGCGACTTCCTGCGCGAGCGACATCGTGAAGCCGTGAATGCCGGCCTTCGCGGTCGAGTAGTTCGTCTGGCCGAATTGCCCCTTCTGGCCGTTCACCGACGAAATGTTGATGATGCGGCCCCAGCCGCGTTCGACCATCCCGTCGATCACCTGCTTCGTCACGTTGAACAGGCTCGTCAGGTTGGTGTCGATCACGGCGGTCCAGTCTTCATGCGTCATCTTGCGGAACACGACGTCGCGCGTGATGCCCGCGTTGTTGACCAGCACGTCGATCTCGCCGACTTCGGCCTTGACCTTGTCGAACGCTTCCTTGGTCGAGTCCCAGTCGCCGACGTTGCCTTCCGACGCGATGAAGTCGTACCCGAGCGCCTTCTGGTCCTCGAGCCATTTCACCCGGCGCGGCGAGTTCGGGCCACAACCTGCGACCACCTTGAAGCCGTCTTTCGACAGGCGCTGGCAGATGCTGGTGCCGATGCCGCCCATCCCGCCCGTTACGTACGCAATTCGCTGAGACATAAATCTCACTCCATTTTTTGGTTTCGAGAGCTGCCGGAGCCCCCTCTGACTTCACGTGACGCCGGCCGAAGCCGCAATCGGCCGGCGCACGGATTCGGTTTGCCGATGGCGAACGGCCGGCTACGGACGGCCGGTTACGGACGCTCGACCGCAAGCGCGACGCCCATCCCGCCGCCGATGCACAGCGACGCCAGCCCGCGCTTCGCGTCGCGCCTGGCCATCTCGTGCAGCAGCGTCACCAGAATCCGGCAGCCCGACGCGCCGATCGGATGGCCGATCGCGATCGCCCCGCCGTTCACGTTCACCTTCGACGTGTCCCAGCCCATCTGCTTGTGCACCGCCAGCGCCTGCGCCGCGAACGCCTCGTTGATCTCCATCAGGTCCAGGTCGCCCGGCGTCCAGCCCGCGCGCTCCAGCGCACGGCGCGACGCCGGCACCGGGCCCATGCCCATCACGCTCGGGTCCACGCCCGCGTTCGCGTACGCCTTGATTCGCGCCAGCGGCGTCAGGCCCAAGGCCGCCGCCTTCTGCGCCGACATCACCAGCACCGCCGCCGCGCCGTCGTTCAGCCCCGACGCGTTCGCCGCCGTCACCGAGCCGTCCTTCGAGAACGCCGGCTTCAGCCCGGCGAGCGACTCCGCCGTCACGCCGTGACGCACGAACTCGTCGGTCGCGAACTGCAGCGGCTCGCCCTTGCGTTGCGGGATCGACACCGGCACGATCTCGTCATTGAAACGGCCGGCCTTCTGCGCGGCTTCCGCCTTGTTCTGCGACAGCGCCGCGAACGCGTCCTGCTCTTCGCGCGTGATCCCGTATTCCTTCGCGACGTTCTCCGCCGTGATACCCATGTGGTACTGGTTGTACACGTCCCACAGGCCGTCGACGATCATCGTGTCGACCAGCTTCGCGTCGCCCATCCGGAAGCCGTCGCGCGAGCCCGGCAGCACGTGCGGCGACGCGCTCATGTTCTCCTGGCCGCCCGCGACCACGATCTCCGCGTCGCCCGCGATGATCGCGTTCGCCGCCAGCATCACGGCCTTCAGGCCCGAGCCGCACACCTTGTTGATCGTCATCCCCGGCACGGCCGTCGGCAGCCCCGCCTTGATCAACGACTGCCGCGCCGGGTTCTGCCCGGAGCCGGCCGTCAGCACCTGGCCCATGATCACTTCGCTGACCTGCTCGGGCTTCACGCCCGCACGCTCCAGCACCGCGCGGATCACCGTCGCGCCCAGTTCGGGCGCCGCAATCTTCGCGAGCGAGCCGCCGAATTTGCCGACCGCGGTCCGCGCGGCCGATACGATCACTACATCCGTCATTTCCCTTTCCTCCAGGCCCGCACGACACGGCGCATCGTTACCGGCCCTGTTAAAAAAACTACGGTGCACCGGACAGCGTGCGCCGCTGTCCGGTTTTCGTCAATCGCGCTGCAACACGTAGCGCCCGGGCGCCGGCTCGATCACCGGGAATTGCGCGGAACCCGGCTGGGCCGGCGGCGCGACCTTGCGGCCGCCGTATGCGTCGAGCCACTCGACCCACGTCGTCCACCAGCTTCCCGGCTGCTCGGTCGCCCCGGCAAACCAGTCGTCCGCGGATTCGGGCAGGTCGCCCTCGTTGACCCAGTAGCTGCGCTTCTTCTTCGCCGGCGGATTGATCACGCCCGCGATGTGCCCCGACGCGCCGAGCACGAATTTCAGCGGACCCGACAGGATCGACGTCGATGCGTAGGCGGTCTGCCACGGCACGATGTGATCCTCGCGCGACCCGTAGATGAAGGTCGGCACGTCGATCAGCGACAGGTCGACCGATTCGCCGCACACGGTCAACGCACCCGGTTCGCGCAGCTTGTTTTCGAGATAGGTATGGCGCAGGTACCACGCGTACATCGGGCCCGGCAGGCTCGTCGAATCGCTGTTCCAGTACAGCAGGTCGAACGGCGCGGGCGTGCGGCCCTTCAGGTAGTTGTCGACGACGTAGTTCCACACCAGATCGTTCGGCCGCAGGAACGAGAACGTGTTCGCGAACTCCATGCCGCGCATCAGCCCCGGTTGCGTACCGTTCTTGCCGCCGATGGTCTGCTCGCGCATCTGCACGTGCGCCTCGTCGACGAACACGTCGAGAATGCCCGTGTCGGTGAAGTCGAGCATCGCGGTGAGCAGCGTCATCGATGCGGCCGGATGTTCGCCGCGGGCGGCGAGCACCGCGAGCGCGGTCGCGAGCATCGTGCCACCGACGCAGAAGCCGAGCGTGTTGATCTGCTCGCGGCCGCTGATCTGCTGCACCGCGTCGATCGCCGCGAGCAGCCCTTCGTTCATGTAGTCGTCCCACGTCTTGTGCGCGACCGACGCATCCGCGTTGCGCCACGACACGAGGAACACCTGATGGCCGTTCGACAGCGCGTGCGCGACGAGCGAATTCTCGGGTTGCAGGTCGAGGATGTAGAACTTGTTGATGCACGGCGGCACGATCAGCAGCGGCCGCTCGAACACCTTGTCCGTCTTCGGCGTGTACTGGATCAGCTGGATCAGGTCGTTCTCGTACACGACCGCGCCCGCGGTACACCCGAGGTTCTTGCCAACCACGAACTGCGATTCGTCGGTCTGCGAAATCTTGCCGCGCCGCAGGTCGCCGAGCAGGTTCATCATCCCCTGCCGCAGGCTTTCGCCCTGCGTCTCGATGATCGATTTCTGTGCATCGGGATTGAGTGCGAGGAAGTTGCTCGGCGCGGCAGCGGCCGTCCATTGCTGGACCGTGAAACGAATGCGCTCGCGCGTCTTCGGATCGGTCTGCAGCGCGTCGGCCAGCTCCTGCAGATAACGCGCGTTGAGCAGATACCACGCAGCCGCGAACGCATGCGCGGGCGACGCCTTCCATGCGTCGCCGCTGAAGCGGCGGTCTTTCAACTCCGGCGACTCGAGCTTCGCGGCGGCCGCCTGCTGCATCAGCGTCATGCAATCGCGCGCGTAGTCGGCCTGCAATGCCTGGAGCCGTTCGGGCGGAATCGCGGCGACCGGCAGCTTCAGCCCCGCGAACGGCGACGCCATCGCGCCGAAGTCGGGCATCGACGGCAGCTGGAACGGAAACGATGTCGGGAACTGGAATGTCGCGAACGGATTGACGGTGGCCGAGGCCGTCGCGGCACGCGCCGGATCGGCAAAACCGCGCCACGCGTTCAACCACGACTCGAACATCTGCTGCATCGGCTGGGCGGCCGGATCAAAACCGGTGCTGCCCGCGGAAGTGCCCGCATGCGCGGACGTCGACGAATTTTTCGATGCTGTCATTACCTGCCTTACCGGTGATTCGTGAGCGTCAATCGTGAAATCCTGCTCGCGCGCGGCGTGCCGGCTGCGAGCCGGGCCGTCATGCTCTGGAGAGGCGTTTCCAGATTCTGCCGCAGTGCGGTATTTTTATCATTATCGTTTTCCCCATGTGAAGCGCCCGATCAAACTACTGAACATTTCACGGAGATAATCCGCGCACGACAGACGGGACAAGGGTTCCGGCGAAACATAAAACATTTTGCTTGACTTGACTCCGGGATTTTTCATTCAGTCGCGCATGCAGTGCCGCATTGCCGCCTCAATATCGAGATAACCCGATTTCGCGACGCAACAAAACCCGCGCATGCGCATGCGATCAATCGGCCAGCCAGATTGCCGCGGCCATGCGGCCCGTCACACGGTCGCGCCGGTACGAATAGAAGCGCGCGGGTTCGGCGACCGTGCAAGCCGTCCCGCCGCTCACGTGCGCCACGCCCGCACGCACGAGCCGCAGGCGCGCGAGCGCGTAGAGATCGGCAAGAAACTTGCTGGGCGCGCCGTCGATGGCAACGAACGCATGACGGGTTTCATCATGCTCCGACTGCGCAGCCGTGTCGAGAAACGCGTCGCGCACCTCGGCGCCGACCTCGAACGCCCGCGGGCCGATCGCCGGGCCGAGATACGCATGGAGCGCGTCCGTCGCGCCGCCCGCGAGCGCCGCGACGCGCGCCGCCGTCTGCTCGACGATGCCGGCCGCCAGCCCGCGCCAGCCCGCATGCGCGGCGCCGACCGCGCGGCCCTGCGCGTCGCACAGCAGCACGGGCAGGCAATCGGCCACCATCACCACGCAGACGGCGCCCGCCTGGTTCGTGACGCTCGCGTCGGCCTGCACCGGCGCCGTGGCCGCAGGCGCCGCGGCGATCACCTCGTCCGCCTGCACGATCCGCGCACCGTGAACCTGCTCGAGCCATGCGGCGCTCGCCTGCCCGGCGAGGGCGAGCACGCGCGCGCGATTGACGGCGACATGGTCGGGATCGTCACCGGTATGCAGGCCGAGATTCATCCCGCCCGGCAGCGCCACACCGTCCTGCCAGCGCCCGTACGGGCCCTCGCTCACACCACCGTCGCGCGTCGTGATCAGCGCGCGCACGCGTGGCGACACCTGCCAGTCGGGCTGCACGCAGTCCTGCCACGTCAACGGCGCCAGGTTCGTCATCGGCACTCACTCCTCCTCGTCGTCCAGGTACGGCTCGTCGTCGTGATACTCGCCGCCGAAGTCGTCATCGTCGTAGACACCGTCGTCGTCGTCGAATTCCTCGTCGCCCTGCCCGAAGCCCAGCGCGGCGACCAGCGTGTTCATGTCGTCCGGCAGCGGACAGCGCCACTGCATCGCCTTGCCGGTGACCGGATGCACGAGGCCGAGCCGCCACGCATGCAGCGCCTGTCGTGCGAATCCGTCCGGCAGCGGCGTGACCGAGCGCTTGCCGCGCGCACGGCCGTAAACCGGATCGCCGAGCAGCGGATGCCCGGCGTGCGCGCAGTGCACGCGGATCTGGTGCGTGCGGCCGGTTTCGAGATCGCACTGAATCGCCGAAACCGGCTGACGTTGCCACAGGCATGTGTCAACCGTGCGGAAATGCGTGCGCGCGGGCTTGCCCGACGCGCCGGTGACGACGGCCATGCGCGTACGCTCGCGCGGATCGCGGCCGATCGGCGCGTCGATCGTGCCCTCCTCGGGCATCGTGCCCCACACGAGCGCGAAATAGCGGCGCTTCACCGTGCGGGCCTGCAGCTGGCGCACGAGGTCCGTCTGCGCGGCCAGCGTGCGGGCGACCACCATCAGGCCGGAGGTTTCCTTGTCGAGCCGGTGGACGATCCCCGCACGCGGCAGGCCGGCGGCCGCGTCGCCGTAGCGATGCAGCAGACCGTTGAGGATCGTGCCGCTCCAGTTGCCGGCGGCCGGATGCACGACGAGGCCGGCCGGCTTGTTGATGACGACGAGTGCGTCGTCCTCGTAGATCACGTCGAGCGGCACGGGCTCCGGCGTGAACGCGAGCTGCTCGGGCAACAGATCGGGCACGAGCGCGATCTTCGCGCCGAGCGGCACCGGTTGACGGATCTTCGCCGGCGCGCCGTCGACGAGCACGCGCTGCGCCTCGATCCAGCTCTGCAGGCGGCTGCGCGAGAATTCGGGGAACAGCTGGGCAAGCGCCTTGTCGAGGCGTTCACCCGCGAGTGACAGCGGCACTTCGACGACGCGCGGCGCCTCGTCGACCGCCGCGGACGGCACGACGGGCGGCTGCATCGCGTCACCGGCCAGATCGTCATCGAGGGAATCCCCCGACGCAGCGTCGGCGGGCCGATCGCTTGGGCTATAATCTCCGCGATTTGGTGTGCCCGGCTG